>CAZKZQ010000061.1:0-16996 GCA_964557235.1 uncultured Nocardioidaceae bacterium | reverse complement strand
GCCTCGTCGTAGACGTAGTCGCAGTTGGGGCAACGGAAGCTGGCCATGGTCAGGCGGCCTCCCTCGACTCGGCGCCGTAGCGGGTGAGGTACTTCTCTGCCTTGCGCGGGTGCAGGTTGGCCCGGGTGATGTCGCCGTCGTAGTGGGCGAGCACGCGGGGGTCCATGACGCGGCGCCAGACGGCCGGCACCCAGGTGAGGACGATCATCCCGGCGTAGCCGGTCGGCAGCACCGGCGCCTCGGGGAAGTCGCGCAGGGCCTGGTAGCGCCGGGTCGGGTTGGCGTGGTGGTCGCTGTGGCGCTGCAGGTGGTAGAGCAGCACGTTGGTCCCGATGTTGTTGCTGTTCCAGCTGTGGCTCGGGTTGACCCGCTCGTAGCGGCCCTTCTCGTTCTTCTGGCGCTTCATGCCGTAGTGCTCCAGGAAGTTCACCGACTCCAGCAGCCAGATGCCGACCAGGGCCTGCACCACGAGGAAGGGCAGCAGCTCGATGCCGAACAGCGCGATCACGGTGCCCCACAGCACGAGGGTCATCGCCCAGGCGTTGAGGACGTCGTTGCGCAGGGTCCAGCGGGACTTGCCGAGGCGGGCGAAGCGCTTGGTCTCCAGCTCCCAGGCGCTGCGGAGGCTGCCGCCCATCGTGCGCGGGAGGAAGAACCAGATGTTCTCGCCCAGGCGCGAGCTGGCGGGGTCCTCGGGGGTCGCGACGCGGACGTGGTGGCCGCGGTTGTGCTCGATGTAGAAGTGGCCGTAGGCCGTCTGCGCCAGGCAGATCCGCGCGAACCAGCGCTCGTGGGACTCCTTCTTGTGGCCCAGCTCGTGCGCGGTGTTGATCGCGATGCCGGCGACCATGCCGACCGAGAGCGCCATGCCGAGCTTGTCGACCCAGTCGTACTGCGGCTGGCCGAGCATCCAGCAGGTCCAGAGGAAGACGACGTACTGCAGGGGGATGAAGGCGTAGGTCACCCAGCGGTAGTAGCGGTCGTTCTCGAGCTGCTCGATCACCTCGTCGGGCGGGTTGTTGGGGTCGACCCCGGCGAGCAGGTCGATCAGCGGGATCACGCCGAAGACGAACAGCGGGCCGAAGAACCAGAAGGCGTCGATGCCGGTCAGCTCGACCAGGCCCCACGCCATGACCGGGACCATCGGGATGACCGCGCCGAGCAACCAGGCGTAGCGCTTGGTGTCGCGCCACTCCAGCGCGGGGCTCTCGAGCTGCTGGGCTGCCGGCTGGCCGTACGACATCGCCATCGACGTCTCCTCACGTGTGGGTGGTCGGGTGCCCCCCGACCTCGGTTTACACAAAGGTAGGACTTGTAAACCTGCTTGGCAAGACCCCTGTTCGTGTCCAGAAACGTGCTGCCCGTCACCCGGAGCACGACGTCCTGTCCGAGATCGTCACGATTTTTCTGCCGGAACCGCGTCACGACCGACGGGTGACCCCGTCCCTCTCGTGTCGGCAGCGCACCGGCCGCGTCCTGGGAGCGCGGCGGGTGCAGCAGCCGGCGGACGAGCGAGAGGTCGCGCGGCGCCCGCGAGGGCGCGCGACGGGGAAGGAGAGACATGGTCCACCTGCCTGTCTCCGACCCGTCGTCCCACCCCTCACCGGGGCCGACGAGGGGTCGGCGGGCGCGCTTCCTCCGCTCACGGCCGTCCCCGGCCGGCCGGGACCTCACCGCGCAGGAACGTCTGTCGGTCCCGCGTGGACTCGAGGCGGTGGCGGAGTCCCTGGTCGCCGGGGACGACGCCGTCTCCGCCGCAGCAGAGGTCGGTCGCACCCTGGCAGCCGACGGCGCCTCCCTGGGAGAGGCGCTGTCGGCGCTGCGGTCCTGCACCTCGCAGCTCGGGTTCGGGGACCCGTCCTACGCCGCGACCGAGTCGCTGGCGACCTCGTGGAGCGAGGCCACGCTGGCGTTCCTCGGCGACGTCTCGTGCGAGGACCCGCTGACCGGGCTGGCGAGCACCGCGCACCTGCGCGCTCGGCTCGAGGAGATCTACCGCGCCGCCGACCTCGTCGGCGGCTCCGTCCGCACGAGCCACGCGCTGCTGGTCGCCGACACGGCCGACCTCGCGCTGCGGCCGGCGGACCACCATGCGAACCACGTGGGGATCGACCCGTTCGCGCACGCACTGACCCTCGCCGGGGTGGCCGAGGCAGTGCGCGGCGTCTTCCCTGGGGAGGAGACGCTGGCACGCGTGGGTCACGACAAGGTCGTCGCCCTGGTGCGCCGTCCGGCGCACCTGGGCGCGACCGTCGTCGAGCTCCGCACGTTGCTGCACGAGCTGGGGTTCCCCCGCACCCGGATCTGGGTCGAGGCCCTGCCCGACGACGCGGCGATGGCGGCCCAGGCCCTGGCCGGACTGGCCCTTCTGGGACGGTGAGCTGACCCGGAATGACCAGGTCAGGGCGGCTGGAACGGACATCTTCAGGCGATTTCCCAGACCTGCCCCGAACGGCCTGTCCCGGTATATCGTGACCCTGTCGAACCTGTCCGAATAGGACGGGTTGTCCCCCACCAGGAGACCTGAGCTGGCTGACCTGCCATGACGCCATGACTGAGCTGCTGTCGCCCCAAGAAGCTCCCGGCGACGCCGAGCTGATCACCGCCGTACGCGGCGGGGACACCGAGGCGTACGGGATCCTCTACGCGCGCCACGTCGACGCAGCCCGTCGTCTGGCCCGGCAGCTCCTGCGCGGCTCCGACGCCGACGACCTGGTCTCCGAGGCCTTCACCAAGGTGATGGCGCTGCTGCAGGCCGGCCACGGCCCCGACATCGCGTTCCGCGCCTACCTCCTCACCGCGATCCGCCGGCTGCACGTCGACCGGATCCGCGGCCAGTCGCGCCTGACCACCTCCGACGACATGACCGACTTCGACCCGGGCGTGCCGTTCCAGGACACCGCGGTCGAGCAGTTCGAGAGCGGCGCCGCCGCCAAGGCCTTCGCCTCCCTGCCGGAGCGCTGGCAGGTGGTGCTCTGGCACCTCGAGGTCGAGGGACAGAAGCCGGCCGACATCGCTCCCCTGCTCGGGATGAGCCCCAACTCCGTGTCGGCGCTGGCCTACCGCGCCCGCGAGGGGCTGCGCCAGGCCTTCCTCACCGCGCACCTCAGCGCGTCGCCGGAGACCGACTGCCAGTGGGTCGCCGAGCACCTCGGCGGCTACGTCCGCAGCGGCCTGGCGCGCCGCGACGCGGCCAAGGTCGACCGTCACCTGCAGGAGTGCCGCTCCTGCACCGCGATGTACCTCGAGCTGGCCGAGGTCAACTCCAACCTCGCCGGCATCATCGCGCCGCTGCTGCTCGGCACGCTCGGCGCCGGCTACCTCGCCAGCGGCGCCGGGGCCACCGGCAGCGGCATCGTGCTCCTGCTCGACCGCGCCAAGGACGTCGTCCTCGGCAACGGCGCGGCGAGCGCAGCGGCCGGCGCCGCTGCGGCCGCCGGCGTGGCAGCAGCAGCCGTCGCCACCGCGCTCATCGTGGGCGGTGGGCCGGAGCGCCCGGTGGCGGGCGAGCCGACACCGACGCCGACCAGCGCGATCACCTCCCCGGCCGACTCCTCCGTGCCGCCGTCGACCCGCCCGACGACGCGCTCGCCCAGCCCCGCGCAGCGCAGCGTGCTCCCGCTGCCGACCGTGTCGCCCGCGGTGCTGGAGACCACCTCCCCCGAGGTCACCGAGCTTCCGACCGAGCTGGCCACCGAGGTGCCCACCGAGGTGCCCACCGAGGTGCCGACGACCGAGCCCCCGACCGAGCCCCCGCCCACGTCGCCGACCGACGAGCCCACGCCCGGCGCCGACATCCGCGTGGTGCGCGCCGAGATCGCCGACAACTCCCTGGAGGTCGCGATCACCGGCACCCCGCCGACCGCGGTCGACGTCGTGCTCGTGCTGGACTCCGTGAGCGGCCTGGTCTCCTTCGCCCCGCAGGGCGGCGCCTGCCACGTCGACGCCGCCGACCCCAGCACCGCCACCTGCCGGGTCGACACCGCCGAGGCGCGTGCGATGCGGGCCGGGGCGGACCAGAGCTGGTCGCTCAAGCTGCGCTATCCCGACGACCTCGTCGAGGACGCGCTCACCGTGCACGTCCGCGTGCCGGGCTTCGACATCGCGGACCCGACCCTGGCGACCGCCGGCCTGACGTTCCGCCCCGTCCGGGCGACCCCGACCGAGACGCCGACCGAGACGCCGACCGAGACCCCGACCGAGACCCCGACCGAGACCCCGACCGAGACCCCGACCGAGACCCCCACGACCCCGCCGGTCGGGGCGGACATCTCGCTCACGCTGCGCGCGGCTCGTGACGGTTCGTCGTTCGTGGCCGACGTCGACGACCTGCCCGTCGGGCAGACGCGGTTCCCGCTCGTGCTCGCCTTCACCAAGACCAGCCCCGTGCCGCTGAGCACGACGTCTCGTGAGTGCACGTTCACCGACGAGTCGACGTCGCGCCTGATGTGCCTGACCACGGGCAACCACGCCGACATCACGCTCGAGGCCGACACCTCGGGGATCGGTGCCGACGAGGAGGTCACCATCACCGTGACCGCGTCGTTGGAGGGTCGGAGCGACCCGGACCCCTCGGACAACTCCGCGACCGTCCGTCTCGACTCCGGCGGCATCCTCGACATCAGCGGTGTCCTCCAGCGCGCCGGCAGCCTTGTCTCTCGCGAGGTGCGCGACGCCCGGTCCGCTCCGGCGCCGAGGCCCACGCCGCAGCCCACGGCCGAGCCGACCACGCTGCGGCCCGTGGCCCCGACCCCGGCCGCCAAGGCTCCGGTGACCACGGTCCCGACGCCGACCCCCACGCCGACCCCGACGAGCAGCCCGACCACGGCAGCCGGGGCCGCCTCGGGCGACCGGCCCGCCGCCCTGCCGACCAAGCTCCCCGTCCACCTGCCGACCAAGCTCCCCGTCGCCCTGCCGACCGAGCTCCCGGTCGACCTGCCGTCCGCGCTGCCGCTGGGCAGGCCCGACGCCTCGCCACCGACCGGCGGCACCTCGCCCGACCGCAGCCCCGACACCACCTCGGACGACAAGGGGCACAAGAAGTCGGACAAGAAGGCCCACAAGAAGGCCGAGAAGAAGGCCGACAAGCGCAAGGACTCCACCAAGGCCTCGCACGGCAAGAAGTCCGGCAAGAAGTCCGGCAAGAAGGCCGGCAAGAAGTCGCACGGCGAGGCGGGACACCGCGGCCACGCGCAGCACCACCACGGTGGCGGACGCTCCCACCGCTGACGAGGAGCGCCCCGCCGTAGACTCGCGCGTGATGAGCGAGCTGTGGAACGCCCCGACCGCGACGGGGCCCGTGCGTGGTCGCGTCACGCTCCCCGGCTCGAAGTCGCTGACCAACCGCGCGCTCGTGCTGGCCGCGATCGCCGACGGCCCCTCGGTCGTGCGCCGGGCCCTGCGCTCCCGTGACACCGAGCTGATGGCCGCGGCGCTGACCTCGCTCGGTGCGCACGTCGACACCACCGGTGAGGACTGGTCGGTGACGCCGCTGCCGCGCGACGGCGCGGCCAGGGAGGCTCGGGTCGACTGCGGGCTCGCCGGCACGGTGATGCGCTTCGTCCCGCCGGTGGCCGCGCTCGTGGCCGGCACCGTGGCCTTCGACGGCGACCCGCACGCCCGCACACGCCCGATGGCCGCCGTGCTCGAGGCCCTGCGGGCGCTGGGCGTCGACGTCGCGGACGACGGCCGCGGGACCCTGCCGTTCACCGTCAGCGGCACCGGGTCGGTGCCCGGCGGGGAGGTCGTGCTCGACGCGTCGGCCTCGAGCCAGTTCGTCTCGGCGCTGCTCCTCGCGGGCGCGGCGTACGACGGCGGCCTGGTCGTGCGCCACGTCGGCCCTCCGGTGCCCTCCCAGCCCCACCTGGACATGACCGTCGCGGTGCTGCGCGACCACGGCGTCGAGGTCGACGACTCCGAGCCCGACGTGTGGCGCGTGGCCGCGGGTCCGGTGCGGGCGGTCGACGTCACGATCGAGCCCGACCTGTCCAACGCGGCGCCGTTCGTCTTCGCCGCCGCTGCGACCCGTGGCGAGGTGACGGTGCCCGGCTGGCCGGCTCGCACGACGCAGGCCGGCGACCGGGTGCGCGAGGTGCTCACGCGGATGGGCGCCGAGGTGGCGCTGGACGCCGACGGGCTCACCGTCCGCGGCGGCGACCTGCACGGTGTCGACCTCGACATGCGCGAGATCGGCGAGCTCGCCCCGGCGGTCGCCGCGCTCGCCGCGCTCGCCGACTCCCCCAGCCGCCTGCGCGGGCTGGCCCACATCCGCGGCCACGAGACCGACCGGCTCGCCGCGCTGCACCGCGAGCTGACCAACCTCGGCGGCCGGGTCACCGAGCACGCCGACGGCCTCGACCTGGAGCCCGCTCCCCTGCACGGCGGCCGCTGGGCGACGTACGCCGACCACCGCATGGCCCACGCGGGCGCGCTCCTCGGCCTCGTCGTGCCGGGCGTCGAGGTGGAGGACGTCGCGACGACGGCCAAGACGTTCCCCGGCTTCGCCGACGCCTGGAGCGACCTGGTGGCCCCCTCCGACGCCAGGGTGCGCGCGTGAGCCCCAAGCGACGCAGCGCCGAGGACTCCTACGACCACGTCACCCACGAGGACTTCGACCGTCCGCGTCGCCACACGCGGCCGCGCACCAAGGACCGCCCGAGCTACGACGACGCCGTCGAGGCGCTGGTCGTCACCGTCGACCGCGGCCGCTTCACCGTCCGCCTGAGCGAGGACCCGGACCGTCTCGTCACCGCGATGAAGTCGCGGCCTCTGGGCCGCAAGGGCGTCGTCGTCGGCGACCGGGTGCGGCTGGTCGGCGACACGTCCGGCGACGACGGCAGCCTCGCGCGCATCGTCGAGGTCGCCGAGCGCGAGACCGTCCTGCGGCGCACGGCGGACGACGACGACCCGGTCGAGCGCGTGGTCGTGGCCAACGCCGACCAGCTCGTCATGGTCGTCGCTCTGGCCGACCCGGAGCCGCGCACCGGCTTCATCGACCGTGCGGTCGCGGCGGCGTACGACGCGGGCATCGACCCGCTGCTCTGCCTCACCAAGGCCGACCTGGCCGACCCGGGGCCTCTCGTGGAGGTCTACCGCCCCCTCGACGTGCCGTACGTCGTCACGCAGCGAGGCGCCGACGTCGCGCCCGTGCTCGAGCGGCTGACCGGCCGCATGAGCGTGATGCTGGGCCACTCCGGGGTCGGCAAGTCCACGTTGGTCAACGCGCTCGTGCCCGGCGCCGACCGAGCCGTCGGGGTGGTCAACGACGTCACCGGCCGCGGGCGGCACACCTCGACGTCCGCGCTGATGCTGCGGCTGCCCGACACCGGCCACGGGCCGGGGTGGATCGTCGACACGCCGGGCATCCGGTCGTTCGGGCTCGCGCACCTCCAGCCCGACGGGCTGCTGCGCGCCTTCCCCGACCTCGAGGAGCTGACCGCCGACTGTCCCCGCGGGTGCACGCACGCGGAGTCCGAGCCCGAGTGCGCCCTCGACGACGCGGTCACCGCCGGCGCCGTCGAGGCGGCCCGCGTGTCGTCGTACCGCCGCCTGCTGAGCAGCCGCTCGCGAGCGAGCGACTAGCCTCGCCCCCATGCCCACGAGCCCGAGCTTCACCGACGACCTGCGGCTGGCCCACGTGCTGGCCGACGACGCCGACTCGCTCAGCATGAACCGCTTCCAGGCGCTCGACCTGCGCGTGGACACCAAGCCGGACCTGACTCCGGTCACCGACGCCGACCGCGCGGTCGAGGAGGGCATCCGCCGCACGCTGGCCAAGGCCCGCCCGCGCGACGCGGTGCTGGGCGAGGAGCACGGCAGCAGCGGCGCGAGCCAGCGGCGGTGGGTGGTCGACCCGATCGACGGCACCAAGAACTTCGTGCGCGGGGTGCCGGTGTGGGCGACCCTCATCTCGCTCATGGTCGAGGACGAGGTCGTCGTGGGCGTCGTCTCCGCCCCGCAGCTGCACCGCCGCTGGTGGGCGATGAAGGGCGGCGGCACGTTCACCGGGCGTTCCTTCTACAAGGCGACTGCCTGCAAGGTGTCCGACGTGACCTCGCTCGACGACGCGTCGCTGTCCTACTCCTCGCTCGACGGGTGGGACGACTCCGGCCAGCTCGACGACTTCCTCGCCCTGGCGCGCAGGTGCTGGCGCACGCGGGCGTACGGCGACTTCTGGAGCTACATGATGGTGGCCGAGGGCTCGGTCGACATCGCCGCCGAGCCCGAGCTGGAGCTCTACGACATGGCGGCGCTCGACGTGATCGTGCGCGAGGCGGGCGGCCGGTTCAGCAGCCTCGACGGACGCGACGGCCCCACCGGGGGCAACGCGCTGGCCACCAACGGCATCCTGCACGAGACCGTGCTCGGCTTCCTCGGGGCCGTGCGCGAGGACCCCGCGGACGACCCCGACGGGGGCGGCCGCGGCGACGGCCCGCCCGAGGGTCCGCCTGCCCGTGAGGGCACGTTGCACGACCTCCGGGCGCGACGGCGTCCCGAGGTCCCGCCCCTGTGACCTCGCCCGTCCTGCGACGGGCGTCCGCGCAGCGCGAGGTGCTGGTGCTCGCCGCCGTCGTGCTGCTGGTGAGCGTGGTCCTGGTGACCGCGTGCGGCATCGCCCTGCGGGTGGCGACCGAGTCGGGCGTGGCCGCCGGGCTCGACCGCTCCGCCCCCACCGACCGGGTCGTGCTCGTGTCCGGCAACCCCGAGGACGCCGACGGCCTCGCCACCGCCGACCGGGCGGTCCGGGACCTGCTGTCCTCCTCCCTCGCCCCGGCGAAGGCCGACGTGCAGCGCCGCACCGTCTCCGCGACGTACGCCGTGCAGGGCGGCGCCGAGGGCGACCGCCTCGTCCTCGGGGCGTACGACGGCGCGCGCGACCACGCGCGCCTGGTCGCCGGCGACTGGCCCGCGGGCGGGTCGACCACCCGGCTGGCGGTCCCCGAGGCGGCCGCCGACGCGCTCGACCTCGCCCCCGGCGACCCGCTCGTGCTGCAGGGGCAGGACGGCCGGACGCTGCGGGCCGAGGTGTCCGGGGTGTGGGTGGCCGACGACCCGACCGAGGGCTGGTGGGCCGGGGACACGTTCGGCGCGACCGGCGTGCGCGAGGGCGGCGGGTTCCGCACCTTCGGGCCGCTGTTCCTCGCCGACGACGTGCCCGACGGTGCGATGGGCCTCCTGGTGGACCCCCGGGTGTCGTGGCTGGCCGAGCCGGCGCTGACGTCGCTGTCGGGTGACGAGCTGCGCGGGGTCGCCGCGCGCCTGGACCGGATCTCCGAGGACGCCTCGGCGCGTCTCGGCGGCGACCTGCCCGACCCCGAGGTGGTGACCGGCCTCGACGACGTGCTGCGCACGCTCGGCCCGGCCCTGTCGGCCGCCCGGACGGCCGTGCTCGTGCCCACCCTCCTGCTGCTCGCCCTCGCCCTGACCAGCCTCGTGCTCGCCGCCCGGGTCGTCGCCGACGCGCGGGCCGCCGACGTGGCGCTGCGCGAGAGCCGGGGCTTCTCCCGCGGCCAGGTGCTGCGCGAGTCCGGGGCCGAGATGCTCGCGCTGGGGCTGGTCGTGCTGGCGGCCGCTCCGTGGCTCGCGCCGCCGCTGGTCCGCGCCGTGGTCACCGAGGCCGACGCGCCGGGCGCGACCGGGCTGCGGGGCGAGGACTGGCTGTGGGCGGCGGTGACGGTCCTGGTCGGCGTGGTCCTGCTGACCCGCGCGGCGAGTGCCTCGCTGCGACCGCAGCGCGTCACGACCGGGTGGCGCCGGCTCCTGCCGTCGCCTCGCCAGGTCGTCGAGGTGCTGGCCGTCGTCCTCGCGCTCGTCGCCTGGCAGCAGTCCGGAGGGGCGCCGGCGTCCGACGGCAGCGGGGTGCTCGTCCGCGCGGCGGCTCCCGTGCTCGTCGTGGCGGCCCTGCTCCTCGTGCTCGCCCGGCTGGTGCCGCTGGCGTCCCGGGCCGGCGGTGCCGGGCTCGCCCGGGCGCGCGGCATCGTCACGTCGGTGGTCACCTGGGACCTGAGCCGGCGCTCGGAGCAGCAGCGCGCGGCCCTGGTCACGATCGGCCTGGCCACGGCCGTCACCGTGCTGCTCGCCGGGCTGGTCGGCTCGTGGTCGGACTCGCAGGACGAGCAGGCCGCGGTGACCACGGGCGCCGACGTCCGCGTCAGCGGGCTGCGCACGGCGGAGGCCACCACCCTCGCCGAGGAGGCCGGCGGGACGGTCGTCGAGCGCCGCGCTGCCGGCATCGGCACCTCGAGCGGGACGGTCGTCGTCGTCGCCCGCGAGGACCTGGCCCGCGTGCTGAGCTCCCCCACCTCCCGGCCGTGGCCGGACCTGCTGGCACGGCTGGCTCCCGACGCTGCCCGGGACGGGAAGGCCGCCGTGCCGGTGCTGGTCTCGCCCGCCGTCTCCCGCGAGACCGGGGACGGCGGTCGGCTGTCCCTGCGGCTGGCCGACACCCCCGTGGCCGCCCGGGTCGTCGGGGTCCTCCCGGCCTTCCCGGGAGCCGAGCCCGGCGAGTCCGCGGTCATGGTCGACGCCGAGGCCTTGACCGGCCGGCTCGGGGCGGTCCCCGGTCCCGCCGTCTCCACCGACGACACCGAGGTCTGGGCCGGCGCCGGGGCGGCCGCCGCCGCGTCCGACGTGCCCGGCGCCACGGTCCTCGACCGCTCGGCCGTGGCCGAGAGGCTGCGCAGCGGCCCGGTCGGCACGGGCCTGCTCGCCGGCTCGGTGCTGGCGCTCGTCGCGGCGGCCATGCTGGGCCTCCTCGCCGCGGTCAGCGAGACCGCGTCGGCCCTGCGCACGCGTCGCGGCGAGCTCGCCGCGCTGCGGGCCCAGGGCCTGTCCCGAGGTGCCCTGGTCACGACGGTCGGGCTCGAGCGCGGCATCCTCACCCTGGGCTCGGTCCTGCTCGGCGCGCTGGTCGGCTGGGGCACGCTGCGGCTGCTGCTCGACCGCCTCGTCGTCGGCGACACGGGCCTGCTCCCGAACCCCGCCGCGCAGGTCGCTGTCCCGTGGCCGCTCCTGCTCGCCGGCGTCGGCGTCGCGGTGGCCGCCCTGACGGCGCTGGTCCTCGGGTCCGCCGCGCGGGTGGCCCGACGCCCGCTCGGCGACGACCTCCGGGAGGCGACGTGAGCACCCGCCTGCCCCGCCTGCGCCTCGTCGCCGCGCAGGACCGGGCCGAGCTCGGACCGCTGGCCGCGCTGACCCTGCTCGTCCTGGTCACCTCGTTCCTCCTCGCCGCGGTCCCCCGCCAGCTGGCCTCGACCGAGAGCGGCGCCCTGCGCGAGGCGCTGTCACGCGCCGACGCGGCCGAGCGTGAGCTCGCCGCGTCCTCGACCAACACCGCTCCCGCCGGCCAGCTCGCGGCGATCGACGAACAGCTGCGCGCCGACCAGGCGCCGGTGCTCGCCCGCCGGGTGGGCGACTCGGTGCTGACCGAGACCTCGAACCCGTTCGACGTCTTCACCACCGACGGCGAGCACCTGCGACCCCAACCGTTCAGCTGGGTCCTCCTGCAGCACCAGCCCGGGCTGCTCGACGGGGTCCGCTGGGTGCGGGGCGAGGCTCCCGGGGCCGGCAGCGGCCCCCGGACGGTCCGCACCTCCGAGGGGCCGGTGCCCCTCCTGGAGACCGCCGTGCTCACCGACATCGCCGAGGTCCTCGACCTGCAGGTCGGGCGCACCTACGTCGTCCGGCCGCTCACGCCCCAGCCCGGCGCCGTCGGCCCCTTCGCCGTGCGGATCACCGGGTCCTTCGAGCGCACCGACCCCGACGACCCGCGCTGGTCCTACCTCACCCAGGTCTGGTCCAAGGGCGAGCGCTACACCCCCGACGGTGCGCTCCTCGCCGAGGTGGGCGCACTCCTCGTCGACGAGTCCCAGGCCGACGAGCTGCGCCGGGTGGTCGGGACGCTGCGCTACGACTGGCACTACCCCGTCGACACCGACGGCCTCGACCCCGACACGGTCCCGTCCCTCCTGGCCGCCGTCCGCTCCGCGGTCTCCAACGCCGGCAGCGCGACGATCCCGCTGGAGCAGGAGACCTACCGCGAGCCCGCCGTGGTCATGGGCAGCGGCCTGGTCGACCTGTTCGAGGAGCACCTCGCCGGCGCGCGGGCCACCTCGTCCGTGGCCGCCGTCGTGGTCGCCGGCCTCTCCGTGGTGGGGCTGCTCGTCCTGGCGCTGGCGAGCCTCGTGGTCGTCGTACGCCGGTCGCCGGTGCTCGCCCTCGCACGTGCCCGTGGGGCCTCGGTCGCCCAGGTGGTGCTCGTGGTCGTGGCCGGCGTCGCGGTCGGCGTGGTGCCCGCCGCGCTCGCCGGAGGACTGCTCGCCCGCCGGCTCGTCGGCGGGAGCGCCGGGCAGGTCGGCACGACCGACCTGGTCCTCGCCGGCGGGGTCGCCCTGTGGGCCCTCCTCTCCTGCGCGGTCGCCACGTGGTGGCAGGCCCGCGCGCACCTCCGCGGGGCCGGCGTACGACGGGTGGCCGAGGCCGGGCTCGTCGTCCTCGCGCTCGCCGCCGTGGTCCTGCTGCGCTCCCGCGGCGTCGGCGAGAGCGGCGAGGTGGGGATCGACCCCCTGCTCGCCTCCGCCCCGGTGCTCGTGGCGCTGGCCCTCGCCGTGGTGCTGCTGCGACTCGCGCCCGTCCTCGTGGACCGGCTGGCCGCCACCCGTCGCGGCAGCCGAGGGCTGGTGTCGTTCCTCGGGCTCGCCCGTGCGGCCCGCCAGCCAGCAGTGCTGGCCGCCCCGCTCGCGGCGCTGCTGGTCTCGCTGTGCTTCGCGCTGTTCGCCACCGGCGTGGTCCGGACCGTCGACGCCGCGCAGGTGACCGGCACGTGGCGCGAGGTCGGCGCGGACTACCTCGTCCGCGCGACGTACCTCCCACCGGAGACCCTCGCCGCGATCGAGGACCTCGACGGGGTCACGGCAGTGGCGCCGGCCTACGTCCGCACCGACGCCGAGCTCACGATCGCGGGTGGCAGCACCGAGCAGGCGACCTCGTTGGCGGTGGACGCCCGGGCCTACGCCGACCTGCTCGCCGACGCCCCGGACGGCGTCCTCGACGGTGCCGGCGCCGACGACGTGCGCGCCCTGGCCGAGGACCCGGGCGGCGAGGGCGACCCGCTGCCCGTGCTGCTCACCGCGGACGCCGACGAGCTGCTCGAGGGGGACGTCGGCCTCGGCGGCGGCCTCGGCACGACCGCCGTGACGCGACGCGCGGTGGCCGACCGCTTCCCGCTCGGCGGAGACGCGCCGCTCGTCGTGGCCGACCTCGACGCGGTGCAGGCACGCGAGAGCTCGCCGATCCGGCCCAACCTGCTGCTCCTCTCCGGCGCCCCGGGCCTCGCCGACGAGCTCGAGGGGATCGTCGCGCGCAACGACCTGCCCCACCAGGTGGAGGACCGCCGTGCCGACCTGGCCGAGCTGCGCTCCTCGCCGTTCGTCGGCTCGACCCGCGACCTGTTCGCGCTGATGGTGCCGGTCGCCGGGGCCTACGCCCTCCTCGCGACGGTCCTCGCGCTGGTGCTCGCCGCCCCCGGCCGGCGGCGCGACACCGCCGTGCTGCGCCGCCTCGGCGCCTCCTCGCGCGAGAGCCTCCGGCTGGCGCTGACCGAGCAGGCCCCGCTCGTCCTCGGCATGCTCGCCGGCGGTGTGCTCGCCGGTCTCGGGCTGGTCTGGCTCGCGCTCGGCGCGGTCGACCTCACCCCGCTCACCGGCGGGGTCGGGCCGCCCGAGGTCCACCTGCCCCTCCTGGCGACCACCTGGCTGACCGGTGGCCTGCTCGTCCTGGTGGCCTCGGCCACCGTCCTGGTCAGCGTGGCGGAACGTCGGCCCCAGCCGGGCCGAGACGACGGGAGCGAGAGATGACCTACGGCGCCGACGCCCACGTGGTGTGCGACAACCTGATCCGCATCTATCGCACCGAGAAGGTCGAGGTGGTCGCCCTCCAGGGCCTCGACCTGCTCGTCGACCACGGCGAGCTGGTCGCGGTCATCGGCGCCTCCGGCAGCGGCAAGTCGACGCTGCTCAACATCCTCTCGGGGCTCGACCAGCCCACCGCCGGACTGGCCCGGGTCGGTGACCAGGACCTGCTCACGATGAGCGGACGCGAACGGCTGCGCTACCGCCGTCACGTGGTCGGCTTCGTCTGGCAGCAGACCTCGCGCAACCTGGTGCCCTACCTCACCGCGGCCGACAACGTGTCCCTCCCGCTGCTCGCCTCGCGCACCGGCCGCCACGAGCGCCGCGAGCGGGTCGACCACCTGATGGAGCTGATCGGCATCGCCGACGTGCGCGACCGGCGTCCGGGCGAGCTGTCCGGCGGCCAGCAGCAGCTGGTCTCCATCGCGGTGGCGCTGGCCAACAAGCCCGAGGTGCTGCTCGCCGACGAGCCGACCGGTGAGCTCGACTCGCGCACCGCCGCCGACGTGTTCACCGCGCTGCAGGGCGTCAACCGCGAGCTCGGCGTCACCGTCCTCGTCGTCACCCACGACGCCGGGGTGTCGGAGCACGTCGGGCGCACGATCGGCATCCGCGACGGGCGCACCTCGAGCGAGGTGCTGCGCCACGACGGCGACCACGGTGGGCTGGTCGCGCAGGAGTACGCCGTCCTCGACCGCGTCGGGCGGCTCCAGCTCCCGCAGGACTTCACCGCGGCGCTCAGCATGGACCGGCGGGTGCGGCTGGAGCTCGAGGAGGACCACATCGGGGTGTGGCCGGACCGCAACCGCGGCTCCGCCTACGAGGTCGAGGAGGAGGAAGCATGAGCGACCTGATGGTGCGGGCGAGCGGCCTGCGCAAGACCTACGCCGCGGGGTCGGGTCGCGAGGTCCTGGCGCTCGACGGCGTCGGCCTCGAGGTGCCGCGCGGAGCCCTGGTCGCCGTCACCGGCCGCTCCGGCTCCGGCAAGACCACGCTGCTCCATTGCCTCGGCGGGCTCGAGCGGCCCGACGCCGGCTCGGTGCACGTCGACGGCGTCGAGGTGACCTCGCTCGACGAGGACGGCCTGCTGCGGCTGCGCCGGGAGCGGGTCGGGTTCGTCTTCCAGAGCTTCGCCCTCGTGCCGGTGCTCACCGCACGCGAGAACGTCGGCGTGCCCCTGCGCCTGCGGCGGGCCCCCGTCCGCGAGCGGGAGGAGCGGGTCGACCGGCTCCTCCACGTGGTCGGGCTCGGGCCCCATGCCGAGCAGCGGCCCGACGAGCTCTCCGGTGGGCAGCAGCAGCGGGTCGCGGTCGCGCGGGCGCTGGCGGCATCGCCGAGCCTGCTCCTGGCCGACGAGCCGACCGGCCAGCTCGACAGCACGACGGGTCAGGCGGTGATGGAGCTGCTCCGCTCGGTCGTCGCCGGCGAGGGCGTGACCGTCGTGGTCGCCACCCACGACCGGTCGTTGATCGACCTGGCCGACGCGGTCGTCGAGCTCAGCGACGGACGCGTCGTGACGCCCGGGTGATCCGGGCCAGCAGCCACGGCGCGACCAGCAGCGCCAGCAGGTCGAACCAGCCGTAGCCCCCGGCCGCCCCGGTCGGTGGGTTGCCGATCGAGATCCCGAGCACCGGGTCGTGCACCTGCCACTCCCAGGTGCCCAGTTGCGTGCCCACGATCTCCAGCCAGGTCACCACGACCGCGGCGCCGACGTACACCTCGCGCGAGGGGCCCCACCGCCAGAACGCCAGCAGGCAGGCGAACCAGAACGCCCCCAGCACGTCGGGCCGGTCCCCCAGCAGGGCCCAGACCGCCCACGCGCCGATCGCGGTCAGCGCCACCGGGCCGACGGCCCGCAGCCGCGCCCGCACCCACGGGTCGTGCCCGAGCGCGAAGGCGGAGAGGTAGACCAGCCCGTGGCCGGGCGGGACGTAGGACGGCACGTTGTGGAAGCGGTAGAGGTAGACCTCCAGGCCCGGCGAGAAGGTGTACTCCACCACCGTCGCGAACGCGACCACGACCGCGGCCTGCGTGCGCACCAGCGGAGTGGCGAACCGCGCCGAGACCAGCAGCACCACCCAGGTGAGCGCTCCCAGCACGCGCTGGGTGGTCAGCGAGCCGTCGTGGTCGACCGCGAGGACGACGGTCAGCCAGCCCATCATGACGAGCGCGGCGAGCGCTCCTCGGCGCTCGATCGCCGATCCGGCCGACGGATCCGCCCGCGGCGAGGGGGTCGCCGTGGCGAGGGGAGCCGTCATGGGTCGAATTGTGCCAGTCGCGCTATCCCTACCGGGCGGGACGCTCCTGGACTAGCGTTGAGGCACGCCGGTCGACCCCGCGATCGGGACGAGGAGGAGAGAGACCAGATGCGCATCCGAGAGATCGTCGCCGCCAAGCCGAGCCAGGCCGTGGTCACCGTCTCCCCGCAAGCCACCGTCACCGAGCTGCTGGCCCTGCTGGCGGAGAACAACGTGGGCGCCCTGGTCGTGAGCACCGACGGCGCGACCGTCGAGGGCATCGTCTCCGAGCGCGACGTGGTCCGCCGCCTGCACGAGAACCCCGGCGTCCTCTCGGCCGAGGTCAGCACGATCATGACCGCGAGCGTGCACACGGTCGACCCCGACTCCGACCTCGACGAGATGATGGGCGTGATGACCGAGCGCCGCATCCGCCACGTGCCCGTGGTGGCCGACGGCGCCCTGGTGGGCATCGTGAGCATCGGCGACGTGGTCAAGCACAAGATCAGCCGCCTGCAGTTCGAGCGCGACCAGCTCGACAGCTACGTCCACCAGACCTGACGTCGGGCCCCACCGGCCGCCCTCTAGGGTGGCGCGCATGGACAAGCCCGAGATCGAGTTCCCCGACGGCCCTGCGCCCACCGACCTGGAGATCACCGACGTGACCGTCGGCGACGGCGCCGAGGCGACCGCCGGCTCCACCGTGAGCGTCCACTACGTCGGCGTGGCCTACTCCACCGGCGAGCAGTTCGACGCCTCCTACGACCGCGGCCAGCCGCTGCAGTTCCGTCTCGGCGTCGGCCAGGTCATCTCCGGCTGGGACACCGGCGTCCAGGGCATGAAGGTCGGCGG
>CAZKZQ010000060.1:14566-17065 GCA_964557235.1 uncultured Nocardioidaceae bacterium | reverse complement strand
GTCGTGCTACCGGCTACTTGATGCCGGCGTCGGCGCACTCCTTGTCGAGGCCCTTGCAGAGGGCCTCCTTGGTGATCGCGCCGGCGTCCACGACCGTCTGGATGTTGTCGATCGTGATCGCCTCGGGGACGAGCAGGACCGACGGGATGGTGCGGCCGTTCTCGGGGTCCTCGAGGGTCTTGTTGGCGAGCTCCTTGGCCTTGGCGTCGTCACCGTCGATCAGCGCGATGGCGAGGTCCGCGGCGGCCTTGGCCTCCTGGCTGACGTCCTTGAAGACCGTCATGCACTGCTTGCCCTGGAGGATGTACTGCAGGCCGAGCTCGGTGGCGTCCTGGCCGGTGACCGGGACCTTCTGGCCCTTGAGGTTGTCGATCGCAGCGGCGGCGATGCCGTCGTTGGCCGCGAGGACACCGTCGACCTTGCCGTTGTTGCGCGTCAGCAGCTGCTGGAAGTTCTGCGCCGCCACGGCGTTGTCCCAACCCTTGACGTCGATCTCCTGGGCGATGGTGAGCTTGCCCTGCTCGACCAGCGGGTCGAGCACGGAGTGCGCGCCCTTCTTGAACAGCACCGCGTTGTTGTCGATGTCGGTGCCACCGTTGAGCTGGATGATCTGCGGGTTCGGCTTGTCGCCGAGGCACTCCACGAGGGTCTCGGCCTGGAGCTTGCCGACCGCCTCGTTGTCGAACGAGACGTAGTAGTCGGCCGAGCCGCCGAGGTTGACGCGGTCGTAGTCGATGACCTTGACGCCGGCGTTCTTGGCGGCCTGCTCGACGCTGATGCCGGTCTGCGGGTCGGACGGGTCGATGAGCAGGACCTTCACGCCGCCGGCGATCATCGACTGCGCGATGGAGACGAACTTGGCGTTGTCGCCCTGCGCGTTCTGGATGTCGGCCTTGATGTCGGCGTCCTTGAACGCCTTCTCCAGCAGGGGGGCGTCGTACTGCGTGTAGCGCGCGGACGACGTCGTGTCGGGCAGGATCACGCCGACCTCGGCCTTGTCGGAGCCGCCTCCGCCGCCGCCCGAGCCGCCGTCGCCGCTGTCGCCGTCGTCGCTGCCGCACGCGGCGAGGCCGCCGAAGGCCATGATGAGGGCGGCCGCGCCGAGGCCGGTCCGCCGGATGTGGTGTCGCACCTTGTGCTCCTTTGCGGGGCCGGGTCTGGTGACGCAGCCCCCGGTCATGACTGGGACGGTGACCACTGTGACCGTCACCACTGTTAACCGTCAAGACCCGAACACAAACTTCGGGACCTCGGGCCCGAAGGCGACTTTGCGTTCAGGACTTGACGGTTAACTGTGACCCACCACACGATGTGCGCATGTCGCTCTCCCATCCGCAGCCGGGCTCCCCGTCTGCGCTGCGGGAGGCGAACGCCCGCCGGATCCTGGCTGCCCTGCGGACCGCCCAGCGCCGTGGGGGCGCTGGACTGTCCCAGGCGCAGCTGGCCCGGCGGACCGACCTGGCCCCGGCCACGGTCTCCGGCATCGTGCGTGCGCTGGCCACCGCCGGCGTCGTCGACGTGGCGCAGGGAGCCGGGCGCAGGGGCGCGCTCGTGCGCATCGGCCGGAGGGCGGGGCTGGTGGCCGGGGTGAACTTCGGCCACACCCACCTCGGGGTCGTCGTCGGCGACCTCGCCGGCGAGGTGCTGGCCCACCGCCGCGAGCCGCTCGCACCCGACCACGTCGCCGAGGACGGGCTGCGCCGCGCGCGCGTGCTGCTCGACGAGTGCCTCGAGGAGCTCGGCGCCCAGCGCACCGACGTCCGCCACACCGGCGTGGGCGTCCCGGCCCCGCTGCAGCGCGGCGTCGTGCAGAGCCCGGGCATCCTGCCGGGCTGGATCGGCCTGGACGCCGCGGCCATCTCCACCGAGCTCCTCGGCGGGGCGGTCACCGCCGACAACGACGCCAACCTCGCCGCGCTCGCGGAGTTCCGGCGCGGCAACTGGGACCCCGACGGGTCGCTGGTCTTCCTCAAGGTCGCCTCCGGCGTCGGCGCCGGCATCATCCTCGGCGGCCAGCTCCAGCGCGGCGCCTCGGGCATGGCCGGCGAGATCGGCCACATCACGGTCGACGAGACCGGTCCCTACTGCCGCTGCGGCAACCGCGGCTGCCTCGAGGCCTACGTCTCGGTCACCCACGTCCTCGCGGTCCTCCACCCGACGCTGCCCGGGCTCACCTTCAACGACGTGCTGCGCGAGGCCCGGGAGGGCCACCCCGCCGCGGTGCGCGCGCTGGAGGACGTCGGCCACCGCCTCGGCTACGCGCTGTCGGGCGTGGTCAACCTGCTCACCCCGGGCGCGGTGATCGTCGGTGGCGAGATGTCGGGGGCCGGCGAGCTGCTGCTCGCCCCGCTGCGCACCTCGCTGCGGAGGTACTGCCTCGCCGCGGTCGCCTCCGACACCCAGGTGCTGGTCACCCCGCTCGGCGAGGACGCCAGCGTCATCGGTGCGCTCGACGTCGCGCTCGACCGGGCCGACGTGCTCGAGGGCCTCGAGCTCTGA
>CAZKZQ010000060.1:0-14466 GCA_964557235.1 uncultured Nocardioidaceae bacterium | reverse complement strand
AGTCGAGACCATCCGTAGTCCCAATTGACTATGCCGCTGCACCGCTGACTTCTTTACGTTCGATCACATGTCCGGGCACCAGGCCGTGCCGTGACCGACGACCCCCTGCCGATCGGCGAGGCGGTCGCGGCCTTCCTCGCCCGTGTGCTCGACGAGCTCGTCGCCCAGGTGGCCGACGAGGAGGCCGTGCGCAGCACCCTGACGGCCCTCGGCGTCGAGGGCGATCCGGTCGACGACGTGGTCGGCTTCCTCACCGGGGGTACGACGGCCGCGGACCTCGCGACGCTCGCCGACGACGTGCCCGACCTCCTCGCCGAGCTGACCCGGCCCGAGCCGCGGCTGGTCGAGATCGTCGAGCAGGCGCTCCAGGCCTTCGCCGCCGCCTCGCGGATCGCCACGACGAGCCCGACCATCACCGTCCCCGACCTGCCCGACGCCGGGCGGATCGTCGAGACCATGCTCGCGATCGCGGTCGAGCGCACGATCCAGGCGCGCACCCCGATGCTGTGGGCGACGCTCAAGACGCTCCACCTGGTCGGCCCCGAGGTCACCGTCACCACCGTCGTCGACGAGCTGATGGAGCACCCGACCGGGTTCGTCTGGCGGCGGCTGCAGGGGCTGCGGCGCCACCTCGACATCACGGTCTCCGGCATCCTCACCGGCCCCCGGATGGTCTCGGTCGTGACGGTGCCGGTCGCCGACACCGACACGACGTCGCCGGGCCTGCGGGCCGCCGTACCGGATGCCGACGTGCTGCTGCAGCGGGTGACGCTGCGCCTGGCCGCGGATGCGTACGACGAGCCCGTCGCCGTCGTGCTGGAGTTCGCCGGCCACGACCCGGGCAACGGCGACGCGCCGGACTTCGCGGCGGTGGCGCTGTCGACCGCGGAGGGGCTGGTCGACCCGTTCCCGCTGGGGTCCGTGGCGACGCTCGACCTGGCGCCGTTGACCGACCCGCTCGGGGTGGCCCTCACCGGCTGGGGCGACGTGGTGCCGATCGTCGCCGCCCAGCAGCCGACGCTGAGGCTGCACACAACCCTGGCCGCGGGGTTCAGGTTCGGCGAGGAGGACGGGCTGCACCTGCTGCTGGGCAAGCCGGTCCTCGACCCGCACGTCTCGCCGACCGGGTGGGGGCTGCGGGCCGGGCTGGAGGAGCTCGAGCTGCGGATCCCCAACGACGTCGCGGGTCCGGTCGTCGGGCTGCTGCTGCCCCGCGACGGCCTGCGCGTGAAGGGCAAGCTCGTCGTGGTCGCCGACGACACCGGGCTCCACGCCGAGGGCGGGCTCGGCCTCAAGACCACCTGGCCGGACACGCTGCGCCTTCCCGGGCTGCTCGTGCGCGGGCTGACCACCGAGATCACGACCGGTCCGGGCACCTTCGCCTTCGCCGCTGCGGGCACGGTCACGATCGACCTCGGGGTGCTCACCGCGACGATCGAGGGGCTCGGCCTCTCGCTGCCCGGCCGGGTCACCACCGACGGCTCGGGCAACCTCGGCATCGTCGACCTCGGCGACCCGGTGGCGGCCACCCCGACCGGCATCGGGGTCAGCCTCGACGCGGGTGTCGTCAAGGGCGGCGGCTTCCTGCGCATCGAGCCGACCGGGGTGTCCGGCGCTCTCGAGCTCGCGCTGACCCTCGGCACCGTCGAGATCGCGATCCGCGCGGTCGGCGTGCTCGAGCGGGTCGACGGGCGGATCTCGTTCGTCGTCGTGATGTCGGTGGAGTTCAGCCCGGCGATCGAGCTGTTCCTCGGCCTCACCCTCAACGCGGTCGGCGGCGTCTTCGGCATCAACCGCACCCTCGACGCGGCCGCGCTCACCTCCACCGTCCGGGCCGGGCGGATGGAGGACGTGATGTTCCCCCACGACCTCGCCGCCCGCGCGGTCGAGGTGATCGCCTCGGTGAAGCAGGTCTTCCCGGCGCGGCTCGACCAGGTCGTCGCCGGCCCGATGCTCAAGCTGGGCTGGGGCCGTCCGGTGTCGTTCGTGACGGTCAGCGTCGGGGTGATCTTCACGTTCCCGGACCCGGTGGTCATCGCGATCATCGGCACGGCCCGGATCAGCCTGCCCGCGCCCGACGTGCCGCTGATCGACCTGCGGGCGGACTTCGCGGGGGTCATCGACGTGACGTCGGGCGACGTGTCGTTCGACGCGTCCCTGACCGGCTCGCGGATCGCGACCTTCGACGTCTCGGGCGACCTCGCGCTGCGCGCCGGCTCGTCGGGCTTCCTGTTCACCGCGGGCGGGTTCTATCCCGGCTTCCCGGTGCCTGCCGGGCTGGGGGAGGTGCGCCGGCTGTCGATCTCGATCGCGCCGTCGCCGATCCTGAGCATCCGGGCCGACGCCTACTTCGCGCTCACCGCCAGCACCGTGCAGTTCGGCGGCGGCCTCGCGGTGGTCGCGGACCTCGGGCCGATCGGGGTGCGGGGCAGCCTCACCCTCGACGTGCTCATCCGCACGAGCCCGACCCTGCGGTTCACCGCCCAGCTCTCCGGCCGCTTCCGGCTCACCTTCGAGGGCGAGGACCTGATCAGCGCGAGCATCGACGTGCTGCTCGAGGGGCCGGGCCGCTGGCACGCCCGAGCCCACGCGGAGATCTCGTTCCTGTTCTTCTCCGTCTCCGGCACCCTCGAGCTCAGCTGGGGCCACGAGGACCAGGTCGCGCCGCCCTCGGTCGACGTCGCCGCCCAGGTGCGGCTCGCCCTCGACCAGCCGCCGGTGTGGGCGCACGTGCTGCCCGCCGCCGACAGCGGCTCGGTGGTGCTGCGCTCGGGGGCCGACGCCCTGCACCCCCTCGGCAGGCTGCGCCTGACGCAGACCGTTGCGCCCCTCGACGTCACGCTGGCGCGCTTCGGCAGCGCCGGCGTGCTGGACGCCGGTCCGGTCAAGCTCGACGTCACCGCGAGCGGCGTCTCCGCACCGACCGCGGTCGACGAGCTGTTCGCCGCGGCGCAGTTCTTCGACCTGTCCGACGAGGAGAAGATCTCCAAGCCCGCCTTCGTGCCGCACCACGCGGGCTACGTCGTCGAGGGCTCGACCTGGCGGGTGGAGGGCGCGGTGACCCGTGACGTGGTCTACGAGGAGTCCAACGGTGACGAGCGGCCCGACGCCGGCGGGCGCGTGATCGCCGGGCTGCGCGAGGAGTACCTCGACTGGTGCGTGACCGGGGCGGCCGGACGCTCGCGCGGCGAGCACGTGCAGGTCGCGGCACCCCTGGCTGACCTCGCGGTCGGGCCGGTGACCTACCACGTCGCCGAGGCGGCCAGCGGCATGGTCACCGCCACCGGCGGGCTGGAGACGGCCTTCGCGACCTCGATGCGGCAGAGCGCCGACCAGGTCGTGCTCGCCGACTACGAGCTGGTGGGGCTGGTCGGCCATGGCTGAGGCGACGTACACCTTCGCCTCGCGCATCCAGCGGGGCTTCGAGGCCCAGCCCGACGGCAAGGCGCACGTCGTCGCCACCGTCGAGGGCAAGGATCCGATCCCGCGCGACATCGCGATGATGGGACCGGCCGACGTGGTCGGGCTCGGGCCCAACCAGGTGATCCGCACGTGGCCCCGGGCCGGTGTGCACAACGCCGAGCCCAACTACCTCGCGATCGTCGAGCTCGACGCCCCCGAGCTGCCGTGGCTGTTCAGCCGCCCGGCCGCCGGCGGGCACGTGCACCCCTGGCTGATGCTGGTCGTGGTCGAGGTGTCGGGCGCGGACCCCCTCGACGTGCACGACGACGGCCGCGTGACCGTCACCATCCCGGACGAGGAGCGACCCGACCCGACCGAGGCGTGGCTCTGGACGCACGCCCAGCTGCTCGGCAGCGACACCGTGCCGGACGACCCGACGCGCTCGCTGTCCCGGCTCGTCTGCCCGCGCCGCCTCCAGCCCGGCAAGGAGTACGTCGGCTGCGTCGTCCCGACCTTCGACGCCGGCGTCCGCGCGGCGACCGGTGAGGTGATCGGCGTCGACGACGACGCGCGCAAGCAGTCGACGCCCGGCTGGCAGCCGTCGTCCGGGCAGGTCGAGCTGCCGGTCTACTTCCACTGGCGCTTCGGCACCGGCCCGCACGGCGACTTCGAGACTCTCGTGCGCCGGCTCCACGGCGTGCCGCTGCCGCCCGGGATGGGTCGCCGCCGGCTGCGGCTCGACCACCCGCTCAGCGGTCTGCCGCCCTCGGGGGTCGGCGACCTCGAGCTGCACGTCGCGCTGCGCCCGCCGGGGGAGGAGACCGACCCGCTCCCCGTCCTGCCGTCGTACGTCGACGCGTTGCGCCGGCGCCTCGCCGACGCCGACTACGACGTGTCGCTGATGGCCGGTGAGACCCCGGTGGTCGGGCCGCCCGTCCACGGCCAGCTGCCGGTCGGTGCTCGTGCGCGGGCCTCTGCGCTGGGCGTCGACCCCGACCTGCCGCCGTGGCTGGGCGAGCTCAACCTCGACCCGCGCCACCGCGTCGCGGCCGGGCTCGGGGCCGAGGTGGTGCGCCGCAACCAGGAGCACTACATGGAGGAGGCGTGGCGCCAGGTCGGCGAGGTGCTCGCCGCCAACCGGCTGCGGCGGCGGGCGGAGTACTCCCTCGCCGCGACGCGTCGCCTCTATGACCGCTGGATCGCCCGGCTCGACGACGCCGACCTGGTGACCGTGACCGCGCCCGTGCACGCCAAGGTCGCGGTCGACGTCGACCTGACCGTCGTCGGCCGGCTGCGGGGCTCGTTCGTCCCGCCGGCCGCCGCGTCGGTGGAGCTGCGACGGTTCGCCCGCGAGCGCGGCGCCCTGTCGCAGGGCGTGAAGTGGCAGGCCACGGCCGGGGTGCAGGCGCTGGCCCAGGTCGCCGACCGGCCCGACGCCCTGGTGCAGCACGTCGAGCTCGACTCGGTCTCCGCCCTCGAGCCGCCCAGCAAGGTGTGGGGGGCCGAGCTGTCCCACGAGGTGCTCGAGCTGCTGCTCACCGAGGCCGTCGACATGACGCCCGACGAGGCCGCCTCCCGGCTGGACGCCGTGGCCGAGCTGCCGACGTACGCCTTCCCCACGGTCGACGAGGTCCGCACCCAGGTGGCCGTCGTCCAGCCCGACCTCGACCGCACGCTGTCGGGGATCGGCCTGGTCCCGATGGCCGAGGTGCGCGACCTGACGCCCGTGCAGCCGGTCGAGCCCGTGCAGCCGATCGATCCCCACGTGATCGACCCGCACATCGACCCCCACGTGATCGACCCGGACATCCACATCGACCCGCACGTCATCCGGCCACCGCTGCGGCCCTTCGGCCGGGGAGCCGCGCCGCTGCGGGCCGGCCGGGGCATCGGCGACCGCGGGATCGACATCGAGATCATCCGCGACGAGCCGAGCCTGATCGAGGTCGTGGGCGACCGGGTGGTGATCGACACCGTCCGCGTGGAGGACTCCGTGCGGCTGGGGCCCGAGGCGATCCGGATCCGGCCCGACGTGCTCGACCAGGTGATCGACGGGACCTACGAGCCGCCGCCGATCCAGGTCTCCGACTTCGCCCTGCCCGCGACGCAGGTCGACTCGGTGCGCACCGAGCTCGGGGAGGTGGCGGTCGGCATCGCGGGGCTGGTGCTGCGCGAGGGCGACGCGGCGGCCAAGCCGGGCCAGGTCCTGGCCGGCGGGCTGGGCTCGCTGCGCGCGTCCCTGGTCTCGGCGCTCGACCCGCGCGACACGATCCTGCGCGCGGTCAACAGCCGGATCAGCGCGCTGCGCCCGCCCGAGGTCGAGGTGCTCGACGCGATCATGGCCGCGCCCGACCTGTCGGAGCCGACCTACCAGCAGCTCGCGGCCCTCTCGCACGACTGGCTCCTGCCGGGGCTCGACCAGCTGCCCACCGACACCACGACGCTGGTCGAGGCCAACCCGGAGTTCATCGCGTCGTTCCTCGTGGGGATGAACCACGAGCTCGCGCGGGAGCTGCTCTGGCGGGAGTACCCCACCGACCAGCGCGGCACCTATGCCAAGCAGTTCTGGACCCACGTCGCCCGCGGCGACGACGCGCAGCACGACCTGAAGTGGCCGCTGCACGGGGCGAGGAAGCGCAGCCTGCGCGGGCTCACCACCAAGGCGGCCGTGCCGTCGGACGAGGACCCGCTCGTCCTCGTGGTCAAGGGCGACCTGGTGCAGCGTTATCCCGGCCTGATAATTGTCGCTGCGACAACCGAGCAGAAGCAGGGCCTGCGCGTGCCCAAGGGCGATCCGATGACGCCCGACTTCGTCGGCCTGCTGGCGCCCGACGTGCTGCTGGCCGGCTTCACCGAGCTCAGTGCCGAGGACGTCTGGGCGGCGGAGCAGGGACCGGCCGACGGGCGCTGGTGGTTCTTCTTCGCCGAGCACTTCAGCGAGCCGCGCTTCGGCCTCGACGACGACTCGGCCGAGGCGACGCCGACCCAGTGGAACTCCGCGGCGTGGTCGCACGTCGACGAGACCGCGACCTTCCTGTCCGCGCAGAGCTTCGCGGGCCTGTCGCTCAAGAAGGGCGACGGCAAGGGCGATCTCTTCCCGTGGGGGGCCGACGCCGGCCAGCAGGCCTGGGTGACCTTGCAGTTCCCGTTCCGCCGCGGAATTCCCGCGATCGACCTGCTCCCTCCGGAGGACTCCTGATGCCCGGGCTCGACGACTGGCGGATCCGCCTCGGCGAGGGGCGTGAGGACCTGCGCGCCGCCGAGGAGCGGGCGGCGGTGACCAGGTGGGACCTCGTCCAGGCCGAGTCCGCGCTCGCCGACGCGTTGCGGGTCGGCGACCTCGACCTGGTCGAGCGGCTCACCGACGAGCGCCGCGAGGCCGAGGCCCAGCACGTCGAGGCCGTACGCCGGACCGACCGGCTCCGCGAGCGCGTCACCGACCGGCTCGACGACGTCATCCACCGGCTCGGCGAGGACCTGACCGGCGACCGCGAGGTCGTGCTCACCGGGGTCGACCCGACGGTGCCGATCGCGCTCCTGCCCGTGCGGCTGGAGACCCGGTTCGCCGGCCCGGACGACGCGCCGGTCCTCCAGGTGCGGATCTATCCCGACGACCTGCACGTCGACGACCACGAGCCCGACCTCAGCCAGGAGGAGGTCGACCTCGGGCAGGCCTACTGGACCTCGCAGCGTCCCGCCCCCGGCCGCGAGCCGATGGGCGAGGCCGACGCGTGGGCGGTGCTGGCCGCACGTCTCGGCCCCTACCGCGCGCTGTGGGTGCGCGAGCAGTGCACGCCCCTCGACCCGACCGCCGACCCGTTGGCCTTCCCGACGCCGACGCTGCGCGCCACGGGGTCCTCGCGGCCGCCCGTCGCGCGGGCGCTGCCCGACCTCTTCCTCGTGCGGGTGCGGTCGGGCACCTGGAGCACGACGGTCGCGGGCAGGACGGTGGCCGACGCCCTGCAGGTCGGCCTCGACCTCGCCGGCTCCGTGGTCGACTCGGTCACCGACGAGGGCGACCCGGCCGTGCTGGGCGACGAGGTCGTCACGCTCGGCAAGGGCACCGAGTGGATGTCGGACTTCAAGGCCGCACTCGAGGCCGGCATGGCCGTCGAGGTGCCGCTGCTGCCGCACACGACCCACGTCCACGAGGTGCTCGTCACCGGTGTCTGCCTCTCGCTGCTGCCCGAGGACGCGGCCGGCGTCGTCGAGGGTCTCGTCGCCCACCACCGCGTCACCCGCGGCGCCGGGTTCGTCGCGCCGGGCACGCCGACCAACAACCTCGCCGACACCACGAGCGGGTGGGACAGCAGGCCCGACCCGGCAAGGCTCGACCCGACGACGCGGCCCGCCGTCGCCGACGACTCCGGCGCGGCCGTGCTCGCGACCGCGCTCGGTCTCGCCCGCGAGAGCCTCGAGCCATTGGTCGGCGCGGACGCCCGCGACGCGGCCGAGTCGGTCGTCATGGCACGCGCGCTCTTCGAGGCGACCTGGGGCCCGTTCCTCCGCACACAGGCCCAGCCAGGCTTCCCGTTGCGCATGCTGCCGCGCGTCCACGAGCACGCGACGACGTGGGTGCGCGGGGGCGGACCGCTGCCCGCCGTACGCCTCGGGCGGCAGCCCTACGGCGTGCTGCCGATACAGCCGCGACGGGCGTGGAAGGCGGCGCCCAACGACGACGAGCTGACCGCGTGGCTGGCGGACTACCTCCCGCGCGTGCGGCGGCTGTGGCTCTCGGGCCGGCCGGTCACGCCGTCCGGGGTGGCGGCCTACACCCACGAGCCGGTGTCCTCGCGCTACCGCGTGCGCACGACGACCGCGGCGTCGGCGACGACGATCTACGAAGCGCTGGGCCTCGGCGACCTGCCCGGCAAGGAGGGCGTGCAGCAGGCGCGACTGATGGCCGAGCTCCAGCTGACCAGCTTCCTGCCCTACTTCGCGACGCAGGGCTATGCCAAGAAGCCGGTGAACCTGTGGATGCCGATGTCGGACGACAACGACCTCGACTTCTTCCTCATCGCGCCCAAGCCCAAGGAGGCGACGAGCGTCCTCGGGCTGCTGCTGCGCAACGCGGCGCTGCAGATGAGCGACAACCTGGCCGACGAGCTGATCCACCCGGTGCTCGACGACCCGATGATCGGGCTGGCCGCGCAGCGCAAGCCGACCTTCGACCTGAGCGTGCTCTCCGAGGTCGCGGTCAGCGCGACGCCCGAGGTCTCGATGACCGCGATCCAGCCGCTGTCGGACAAGCTCGCCGCGCGCGTGCTCGACGCGGCGGGGGTCGAGCTGTCGGTCGAGGAGCGGATCAGGACCGACGTCTTCGACGGCACGGCCGACCTCGTGGAGTACCGCCACCTCGACGCGTTCCGCACGTTCCGCAGCGCGCACGCCGACCTCGCCGCGATCCCCTCCGAGCGACGGGCGCGGCTGGCGGGCGAGGTGCTCGACTGCGCCTCCCACCGGTACGAC
Source organism: uncultured Nocardioidaceae bacterium (assembly GCA_964557235.1). Lineage (GTDB taxonomy): Bacteria > Actinomycetota > Actinomycetes > Propionibacteriales > Nocardioidaceae > Marmoricola_A. Next base: position 5,595 of record CAZKZQ010000060.1, on the reverse strand, counting down.
GCGTGGGTGACCTCGCTGGCCACCCGGCGGCTCGCGCACCTGAGGGCCGAGGGCAGGCGCGGGATCCAGCTCGGCGCGTGGGGGGTCGTGCAGGGGATCCAGCGCCGATCCCTGCCCGAGGTGACCGGACGCGACGAGCTGCCGAAGGGCACCGTGCGCGACGAGGCCAACCGTGGCTTCGTGCTCGCGCCCTCGTTGCAGCACGCCGACGTCGCGGGCGTGCTGCGGGCGGCGTGGCTCGCGCGGCACCCGGTGCTCGAGCCCGTCGAGGCCCAGGACCCGGAGGCGCCGTTCGCGGTCGATCTCCGCGGCGACCGGCTGCGCCACGCGCTGACGCTGGCCGACGGGATGCGCAACGGGCAGCAGCTCGGGGCGCTGCTCGGCTACGTCCTCGAGCGGGCGCTGCACGACGCGTCCGGCGGGGGCGACGGCGCCGAGGTGGACTGGGCGGTGTTCACGCTGCGGCGGATGTTCCCCCTGCGGGTCGAGTCGACGGAGAACGCCTCGCCGGACACCGGGCTGCCGAGCGAGCGGCTCGTCGTCGACGGCTGGCGGGCGGCCCGGTCGGTGCTGGACGGCGTCGACGTGACCGGCCAGGTGATGGCCGAGCTGCCGCCCGGGCTGGGCGAAGCGCCATGCAGGGCAGCGATCCGCGCCTGCCTCGACGTCGTCGTCGGTGCGCTCGACGCGCTGATGGACCTCGGGCTCGCCGAGTCGGTGCACCAGCTCGCGGGGGCGGACTTCGCCCGCGCGGCCGCCGCGACCGACATGGTGGGCCGCGCCGCTGTGCCGCCCGACGCCTTCGACGTGGCGGCCACCCCGCGCGGCGGCCAGGGGATCGACCAGCGGCTGCTCGTCGTGATGGCGGGGGAGGGCCGGCCCGACGGGTGGGCCTCCGACACCCCGCGGGCACACCTGGCGCCACTGGCCGACGCGTTCGTCGCGCGCCGGCTCGGCCCGGCCGCGGGCGTCGTCGTACGACTGCTGGTCACTGACGGCGACGACGCGGGCACCGAGGCGGGTCGCTGCGACCTCGGCGACCTCGGGCTGTCCGCCCTCGACCTGGCGGCCGACGCCGCGTCGCAGGGCCAGGCCGCGCCGTTCCCGTTGCTGCTTCACGCGGCCCAGGAGCAGACCGGCGTGACCGGCATCCTCGCGCTCGACCCCGACGAGGACGGCGACCTGGTCGACCTGCTCGAGCACGCCGCTCGCTGGCACTCCGCGCTCGCGGGCAAGCGGCCGCTGGGCCAGGGGACGTTCCGGCCGCGCGGGGTGGACCCGGCGACCGCGGACTCCGCCCCCGACGGCGGCGCGCTCGCCCACGTGCTGACGCAGGTGGACGCCCTCGAGACCGCGACCCTCACCTCGACCACCGCGGCGCGCTGGGGCATCGACCCCCGGATCCCCGAGTCGGAGCGGGCGACGATCGTGGCGCGCCGCATCGCCGACGCCCGCGCGGCCGCTGACGCACCGACGGCGGCCAAGGCGCTGATGGGTGGCGAGGCGGTCGTCACCGGCACGGTCACCGACACCGCCGCTCCGTGGGCCGCCGACCAGTCCGTGCTCGGCGTGACGCGCGGCGACGTCGCCGGCTGGGTGCAGGACACCGCCCGCGTGCGCGACACCGCCCGGGCGCTCGACGAGGCGCTGCTGCACGGCGAGCTGCGGGGGCTCGACCCGGTCGCGCTCTCCGCGGGCCAGACCCCCGCGATCGCGGGAGCGCTGCCGCCCGAGCCGACCGCCGCCCAGGTGGAGGACGCCGGCCGCTGGGTCGGCCAGGCGTTCCCGTCGACGCTCGGCCGCGAGCCCGTGGTGAGCTTCGTGGCCGTGCACGACGACGGCATCGCCGCCGACGCGTCGGTCACCGGCATCGAGGTCGACGCGTGGGTGGAGGTCGTGCCCGAGCAGGGCGGCGCCGGCGCGATCGCGGCCAACCTGGCCTCCCCGGACTCGCGCGCGCCCAACACGATCCTGCTCGCCGTGCCCGCCGACGTCGACGCGCCGTGGACGCAGGAGTCGCTGTTCTCCGTCATCGAGGAGGCGCTCGAGCTGGCCGAGTGCCGGCTGGTCGACCTCGACGCGACCCGCCGCGTGCCGGGCGTGCTGCCGGCGATCTACATCTCGGAGTACGACGACGAGATCACCTGGCGCGACCTCATCGCCACGCAGGTCGCCTATCCCCAGCGCTACTTCGCCAAGGGGGAGCTGTGATGACCGCACCGGCTCGCGAGCTGGGCACCCGGGGTGCCGGGCTGCCGGACACTCCGCCCGAGCTGGGCAGTGTGTCGTCCGGTGGCCCGCGCTGTGGTCCGGCCCGGCGACGAGACGCCACGCCGCTTTTACGCTCGGGCAGAGCGTCCGTCCGCCCGTCACCCCGGGCGCCCAGGGACGAGGCACCGCGATGAGCCGCGTGCTGGCGATCCACCGGGTCGAGCCGATCAGTCGCGAGGGCGACCCCGGCCAGGGGCTCGCCGTGCCCGTGCACGACCCGCTGTGGGGGCTGGCCCGGCAGCGGCAGTTCGGCGAGCTCGCGGGGGAGGACACCGGGAGCCCGGTGCAGGTCGCGCTGCGGCTGCGGACCGATCCGCTCGACGGGTGGCGGCCGGCCGGGTCCGAGGACGTGCTGCCCTACGACCCCGACCGCCAGGTGCTCGAGGCCGTCGTCGCCGGCGAGCCCGCCGGGCCGCCGGTCGCGCCCCGCAGCGAGGAGGAGCTCGAGGCGCTCAAGGACGGGTCGCTGGAGTACGCCGCCCGGGTGCGCGACCGCCTCGACGCGGGACGGCGGCTGGTCGCGCTGCTGCCCGCAGCGACGTCGGAGGACCTGCTCGCGCAGTTCCCCGTCGCGACCCGTCCCGACGACACCCGCCTGACTCGCCGGTCGGCCGCCCTCTTCCCCGACGGCCTCGCGGTCGCCCGGGCGGTCGACTCGGCGCGGGGGAGCGACGACGGCGACCTGGCCGAGGCGCTGGGCACGACGACGGTCCGCGTCTCCCGGCACCGCGAGGTCCTGGAGGAGCACGCCGCGTGGTGCGCGACGACGTACGGCACCGGGCCCGCGAGCTGGCACGCCGAGCGGCTCGAGCGCCGCTTCGACCTGGCGACCGGGTCCGACGTAGTCCTGACCGCCCCCGCGCACACCCGCGAGGTGGTCGACGTCGCCGACCTCGACGCCGGGCCGGGCCTCGGCTCGCTGGAGCTGCCCGCCGGGTCGCCGTGGGTGCGACGCGTGCCCACGCGGCTGCGGTTCCCCGGGATGCCCAACGAGCGGTTCTGGGAGTTCGAGGACGCGCGGCTGTCGCTGGCGCGCATCGACGCGGCGACCCACGACCTGGCGCGGCTGGCGCTGGTGGAGTTCAGCTCGACCTACGGCAACGACTGGTTCACCTTCCCCGTGCCGCTGGAGCACGGGACGGTCGTGACGGTGCCGGAGATCGTCGTGCGCGACACGTTCGGCCGCGACGAGCTGGTGCCGGTGTCGCGCGACAGCGCGTGGTCGATGTTCGAGGCCGGCACCGCGACCGGGCCCCAGCGGCTCGTCGTCCCGTCGGTGACCGTCGGGCGCATGGCCGGGCCGGTCGTGGAGGAGGTGCGCTTCGTCCGTGACGAGAACGCCAACCTGGTCTGGGGACTGGAGGCGGTCGTCACCGACGAGTCCGGCGTGACGCACGACGTCGTCGCGGAGTACGCCGCCGCCGCGGTCGAGCGCCCCGCGCTGCCGGAGGACGCCGACCTGCTCTATCGCCTGATGACCGACGTGCCCGAGCACTGGGTGCCGTTCGTGCCCGTGCACGTGAAGGACGAGCGGCCCGGGGCGCCCGAGCCCGAGCACCGTGCGGTCGCGCTGGTCGAGGCGGTCCTGCCGCGGCCCAACGCCTATGGCGCGATGATCACGCCCGTCCCGCGCTCGAGCATCCTCCAGGAGCTGCGCGGTGTGCCGCTCCACGAGGAGGAGGTCGGCCCGGCCGGCGTGACCGTGCGCCGGCGCTGGTTCCTGGCCCGCTCCGCCGACGGTGGCCGGCACACGTGGGTGGCGCGGTCGGTCACGGCCGGTCGCGGCGAGGGCAACAGCGGGCTCGCCTTCGACGTCGCGCTCGACGTGCGTCCGCTCGGGGGCTCCGATGCCTGAGATCACCTACCTGATGAACCGCGACGCGAGCGGGTTCTTCACCGAGGCCAAGAAGTTCTTCGACGCCCGCGCCGACGCCGACTCGACCGTCGTCGACACCCCGCCCGGCCAGCCGTGGACGCTCGGCGAGGTGCTCACCGACCTCAAGATGCGGGCCAAGAGCAACGAGGTCTATCCCGTGATCAACCTGGTCGCCCACGGGACCGGGTTCGGGGCGGTGCAGTTCCCGATCAGCGCCGCGCGCGCGACCGACGACGGCGGGATCATCACCCTCGACATGCTCAAGAACGCGGTGAAGCGGGCGGGCAGCGACGGGTTCCCCGACGTGCTCGGCGCGCCGGCGGTCACGGCGGCGACGAAGGTCTGCTTCTACGGCTGCGACGTCGGCCGCGACGCGCAGTTCATGGCGCTGTTCGGCCAGCTGTTCGGTCCCGACGTCACGGTCTACGCCCCGCTGCGGATGGCGGTGTTCCGCAGCGTCGGCGGGAAGTCGGAGTACCGCCTCGCGCGCAGCTGGTCGACGGCGTACACCAAGGATGTTCTCGCCGGCGGCACCGTCTCCCCGGCGACGAAGACCGAGGTCGGCAACCTGCTCAAGACCCGGTTCGCCGCCGCGTCGGCGGACATCACCTCCGCGATCGGGACGGCGGGGGCGACCCTCGGGCCGACGTACTTCTTCTCCAGCCACATGGACCTGACCATCGAGGGCGCAGGCACCCCGGCCACCCTGGACCCGCCGGTCAAGCTCGCCAGCGCCGTCCTGCCGGCGGGCACGGTCGACGACACGACCGTGCAGCTGACGCTCACCGCCCCCGACTTCAAGAAGACCGGCAACCACTGGACGGCCTGGGTGGCGACGCTCGGGCAGGTGCTCGAGGACCCGGTGTCGCTGGAGAACCCGGCGCAGTACCGCAAGACCGTGATCAGCAACGGCACCCGCGCAGCGAGGGCGGCCCTCGAGCCGGACCGAGATCCGCTGCCCGTCCCACCCGACGCGATCGAACCCGACCCCGAGCCAGACCCCCTGGAGGACCCGATGAAGTTCTACGGCAAGTACCGCGGCGTGGTGGTCTCCGACCAGGGCGACGGACGCATGAAGGTCAACGTGCCGGCGGTCGCCCCCGACGACCTGCAGGCCGACGCGTGCCTCCCGCCGGTGCCCAAGGCGCTGCTCGCCTGGCCTGCGGTCGGTGACGAGGTGTGGGTGGAGTTCGAGGGCGGCGACCCGGCGTTCGCGATCTGGAGCGGCGTCACGATCGCGCCCAACCCGCCGACGGACCTGACCATCCACGTGGACGGCAAGCTGACCCTCGAGGCGGGGCAGCTCGAGCTCAGCGGGTTGTCCGGGATCGACGTGCTGTCGACGGTGGTCGACATCAACGCGCCGATGGTCACGATGCAGGGCGTGGCCAAGGCGCAGACCCTGATCGCCGACAACGGTGTCGTCTCGCCGTCCTACACGCCGGGGG
>CAZKZQ010000059.1:0-17487 GCA_964557235.1 uncultured Nocardioidaceae bacterium | reverse complement strand
GTGGTCGAGCTCCAACGCAGCGCGCACGTTGTCAGTCAGGGTCACTACTACTCAGACTTTCCGGTTCGGGGGGACAGGAGGGCGATCGGCGATCAGCCGACCGCTCCTTCCATCTGGAGCTCGATCAGGCGGTTGAGCTCGAGGGCGTACTCCATCGGGAGCTCCTTGGCGATCGGCTCGACGAAGCCGCGCACGATCATGGCCATCGCCTCGTCCTCGGCCATGCCGCGCGACATGAGGTAGAACAGCTGGTCCTCCGACACCTTGGACACCGACGCCTCGTGGCCCATCGACACGTCGTCCTCGCGGATGTCGACGTAGGGGTAGGTGTCGGAGCGGCTGATCTGGTCGACCAGCAGCGCGTCGCACAGCACGTTGGACTTGGAGCCGTAGGCGCCCTCGTTGACCTGCACGAGGCCGCGGTACGACGTGCGGCCACCGCCGCGCGCCACCGACTTCGACAGGATCGAGGAGGAGGTGTGCGGAGCCGCGTGCACCATCTTGGAGCCGGCGTCCTGGTGCTGGCCCTCGCCGGCGAAGGCGATGGACAGCGTCTCGCCACGGGCGTGCTCGCCCATGAGGTAGACGGCGGGGTACTTCATCGTCACCTTGGAGCCGATGTTGCCGTCGACCCACTCCATCGTCGCGCCGGCCTCGCAGGTCGCGCGCTTGGTGACGAGGTTGTAGACGTTGTTCGACCAGTTCTGGATCGTCGTGTAGCGGCAGTGGCCGCCCTTCTTCACGATGATCTCGACGACCGCGGAGTGCAGCGAGTCGGACTTGTAGATCGGGGCGGTGCAGCCCTCGACGTAGTGCACGTGGGCACCCTCGTCGACGATGATCAGCGTCCGCTCGAACTGGCCCATGTTCTCGGTGTTGATCCGGAAGTAGGCCTGCAGCGGGATGTCGACGTGCACGCCCTTCGGCACGTAGATGAACGAGCCGCCCGACCACACCGCGGTGTTGAGCGCGGCGAACTTGTTGTCGCCGACCGGGATGACCGTGCCGAAGTACTCGCGGAACAGGTCCTCGTGCTCACGCAGCGCGGTGTCGGTGTCGAGGAACAGGACGCCCTGCTCCTCGAGGTCCTCGCGGATCTTGTGGTAGACGACCTCGGACTCGTACTGCGCGGCGACGCCGGCGACGAGGCGCTGCTTCTCCGCCTCCGGGATGCCGAGCCGGTCGTAGGTGTTCTTGATGTCCTCGGGGAGCTCCTCCCACGAGGTCGCCTGCTTCTCCGTGGAGCGCACGAAGTACTTGATGTTGTCGAAGTCGATCGTCGACAGGTCCGCGCCCCAGGTCGGCATCGGCTTGCGGCCGAAGAGCTTGAGGCCCTTGAGGCGCAGGTCGAGCATCCACTGCGGCTCGGACTTCTTCGAGGAGATGTCGCGCACGACGGCCTCGGTCAGCCCGCGCTGCGCGGTCGCGCCTGCGGTGTCGCTGTCGGACCAGCCGTACTCGTACTTGCCCAGGCCCTTGAGCTCGGGGTTGAGCTCCTCGATGGCGTTGGGTGCCACCGGGGCGTCGGGGTGCGTGGTCATGAGGACCGCCTCTCCGTGGGGGTTGCGGGGGTTCGCTTGGGGATGCAGGTGGTGCACACGCCGTCGCCGTGGGCGATGGTCGCGAGCCTTTGGACGTGGCTGCCGAGGACACGTGAGAAGACCTCGGTCTCGGCCTCGCACAGCTGGGGGAACTCGTGGGCCACGTGGGCCACGGGGCAGTGCTGCTGGCACAGCTGCTCGCCGACCGGACCCTCGAGGACGCTCGCGGCGAAGCCGTGCGCCCGCAGGACGGTAGCCAGGGCGTGGGTCTCGCTCAGCGTCGGGTCCTTCACGCGCGCGTCGGCGACCGCGCCCTCGACCCAGGAGAGCCGCTGGCGGGCGAAGGCCATGACGGCCTCGTCGCCGGCCGTCTGCGACAGGAACCGCAGCGCCTGGGCCGCGAGGTCGTCGTACTGCTGCTCGAACTGGTCGCGGCCGGTGCCGGTCAGCGCGAACACCTTGGCCGGGCGGCCGCGGCGGCGCTCCTTGGTGCGAGGCTCCTGGATCACGACCGCGCCGTCGGCGAGGAGGTGGTCGAGGTGGCGCCGGATCGCTGCGGGCGTCAGGTCGAGCAGGACGGCCAGGTCGGCCGCCGTGCTGGGGCCGTGCTCGAGGATCGCGCGGGCGACGCGTTGACGCGTGGGAGCGTCGGCGTGCTCGAGAACCTCGATTTCCATGACGCCATTGTTGCGTTAATCGGATTTGCCCTTCAAGTAAGGCGACCCTTACCGCCCCCGGTCAGCCGCGCCGGGTGTGACCAATCCCCGTCCCCAGGGAGCGGGGTGGGCCTCGCGCGGCTCCTAGACTCGGGCCCGTGCCCATCCCCGCCGCCTCGTCGTCGACGCCTGCCGTCGACATCCGCGGCCTGGTGATGAGGTACGCCGGCAAGACGGCGGTCGACCACCTCGACCTGACCGTCGAGCGCGGCACCATCACCGCCGTCCTGGGGCCCAACGGCGCCGGCAAGACCACCACGCTCGAGACCTGCGAGGGCTTCCGCCGCCCGCAGGAGGGCACCGTGCGGGTCCTCGGGCTCGACCCGGTCGCGGACCGGCGCGAGCTCCTCCCCCGCATCGGCGTGATGCTGCAGACCGGTGGCGCCTGGACCGGCGTCCGGGCGGTCGAGATGCTGCGCCACGTCGCCTCGCTGCACGCGCACCCGCTGCCCGTCGAGCTGCTGGTCGACCGCCTCGGTCTGGACTCCTGCGGCCGCACGGCCTATCGCCGGCTCTCCGGCGGGCAGAAGCAGCGGCTGTCGCTGGCGATGGCCCTCGTCGGGCGGCCCGAGCTGCTCTTCGTCGACGAGCCGACCGCGGGCATGGACCCGCAGGCGCGCCGCGACACCTGGGACCTGCTCCAGGAGGTCCGCGGGGACGGCGTGACCACGGTCCTCACCACCCACTACCTCGACGAGGCCGAGCGGCTCGCCGACATGGTCCACGTCATCGACCGCGGACGCCTCGTGGTCAGCGGCACGCCGGCCGAGCTGGTCCGCGGCGCCGGCGAGCGCACGCTGCGGCTGAGTGCCGTCGTTCCCCTGCCCGCGGACGCGGCGACGACCCTGTCCGCCGAGCTCGGCTCCCTCGGCGAGGTGCACCTCGTCGACGCCCACACCCTGCTCGTGAGCGGGTCCGTCGACGCCAAGGCGCTCGGCGTGGTCGCCGGCTGGTGCGAGCGGCACGCGGTCGAGCCCGACGCCCTCGCGATGGGCCAGCGCACCCTGGAGGACGTCTTCCTCCAGCTGACCGGACGGGAGTTCGAGTCATGACGACGACCGCCGGCACCTTCACCCCGGCACCGGGCTCGGCGCCGCTCGCGCGGATGGTCCTGGCCCAGGCGCGCATGGAGACGCGGCTCATGCTGCGCAACGGCGAGCAGCTCCTGCTCGCGCTCGCGATCCCCGTCCTCGTGCTCGTCGGCGGCGTGGCCGCGATCGAGCGGCAGAACCTCACGCTCTCGCACACCGCGATCGACACCCTCGCCCCCGGCGTGCTCGCCCTGGCGATCATGTCGACGTCGTTCACCTCGCTGGCGATCAGCACCGCCTTCGAGCGGCGCTACGCGGTCCTCAAGCGCCTCGGTGCCTCACCGCTCCCCCGCCACGGCCTGCTGCTCGGCAAGGTCGGCGCACTGCTTGCGGTGCTCGTGGGCCAGGTGGTCGTCGTCGGCGGCTTCGCCCTCGTCCTCGGCTGGGAGCCGACGATCACGTTCCGTGGGGTCGTCGGCGCCCTGGCCACCGCGACGCTGGGGGTCGCGGCCTTCGCCTCGCTCGGTCTGCTCGTCGCCGGCGTGATGCGGGCCGAGGCGACGCTGGCCGTCGCCAACCTGATCTACCTGCTGCTCGCCGGCGGCGGCGCGGTGGTGCTGCCCGCGTCGGTCTACGGCCACGGCGAGGCGCTGGTGCGCTGGCTGCCCTCGGGTGCCCTCGGCGGAGGCCTGCGCGAGTCGCTGCTGATCGGCACCTTCCCGCTCACCCCGTGCCTGATCCTGATCGGCTGGGCGGTCGTCGGCACCGCCCTCACCGCGAGGACGTTCAAGTGGGAGTGACCACGCCCGAGACCGTCGGCACCGGCCGCGACGCCACGGCCTGGGCCCGGCTGCGCCTCGCCGCCTGGGCGAGCCTGGTCGCCAACATCGGGATCGTCGTGACCGGCGGCGTCGTCCGTCTGACCGGGAGCGGACTCGGCTGCCCCACCTGGCCGCGCTGCACCGAGGAGCGGTTCACCCCGCACGGCGAGCTGACCTATCACTCGGCGATCGAGTTCGGGAACCGCACGCTGACCTTCGTGCTCGTCGCCGTGGCAATCGCGACCTTCGTCGCCGCCTGGCGGGTCGGGCGCCGCGGTCCCCTCCGACTCGCCACGCTGCTGGCCGTCGGCGTGCCCGCGCAGGCGCTCCTCGGCGGGGTCACCGTCCTGCTCGACCTCAACCCGTGGGTGGTCGCCGGCCACCTCCTGCTCTCGATGGCGATGATCTCCGTCGCCGTCCTCCTCCTCCGTCGGGTGTACGACGAGGACGCGCCCCGCGCGCTCGCCGTACCGATCCCCCTGGGACGCCTGGCGCTGCTGACCTACGCCGCAGGCTGGGCCGTGCTCTACGCCGGCACGGTCGTCACCGGCTCCGGCCCCCACGCGGGCGACGCGGACTCCCCGCGCAACGGGCTCGACCCACGAGGGATGAGCCAGCTGCACGCCGACCTGGTGTTCCTGTTCGTCGGTCTCACCATCGGCCTGCTGCTCGCCCTGCACGCGACCGGGGCCCGGCACGAGGCGCGCCGCGCCGCTGCCGTGCTGCTGGGGGTCGAGCTGGCCCAGGGCCTGATCGGCTTCGTGCAGTACTTCACCGGTCTCCCGTGGGTCGTCGTCGCGTTCCACCTGCTCGGCTCCGCCCTCGTCGCGGCGGCCATGACCTGGGCGCTGGTCGAGACGCGCGCCCCGAGCAGGACCGAGCCCTGACACCGCCGATCACCCGGCGTCCGCCCGACGAGCAGGTCCGGGCGATCCTCGGGTGGAACACCTTCGCCTGGGCCGTGTCGCAGCTCCCGCCCGGCGTCTCGATCGACGACGTGACCTTCACCGACCTGATCTCGGTGACGCGCGCCGACGTCGACGGCTGGGTCGAGCAGCACGGCTTCGGCACGTCTGCGGTCCGTGACGACCGCTACGACGGAGCCGAGGCGCTCTACCTCCTCCCCGAGGACGGCGGCTGGGTGGTGTTCTACTCCGAGCGGGGCGCCCGCAGCATGGAGCAGAGGTTCACCAGCAGGGCGGAAGCGCGGCGCTGGGTCGTCGACCACCTCTACGACTCCGCACGCACGTCGCTCAACCACCGCTGGTGGCACGCGCACCCGCTGGAGCGGCCGCCGAGCATCGGCGCCATGCCCTGAGCCGCAGTGCCCTGCCCGTGAGCACACGAGCGCCCCGGCCACCAGAGGTGACCGGGGCGCCCGGCGATCAGCAGCGACTCACTTGAAGCGGAACGCCGCCTTGTGCACCGAGCCGTCGGCGAGCTTGACCACGAGCGTGCGGCACGTGTTGGCCCACGACTTCGAGGTCTTCCACACCAGCTGGTAGCGACCCGTGCCGGCGTCGTAGGACAGCTCGCTCGCGCCAGGCGTGGCGACCTCCTCGAGGGTGTCGGTCGTCGCGGTGGACGAGCACGACGCGGAGGAGCTGGCCGGGTAGCCGTCGGCGAAGATGTCCGTCCCGCGATAGCCGCCGACCGAGAACTTCACCGGCACGGCCGAGCCCGCCTTGACCACGTTGATCGTGGGCAGGTTGTCGACCGGCTGGAAGAAGCCCTGCCACGGCCACACCTCCGGCTGCGGGGGCGTGGGCGAGGTCACCGTGATGGCGACCGTCCGCACGTCCGTGCCGCCGTCGCCGTCGGCCACGCTCACGCGGATCGTGGTCGCACCGGCAGCGGTGTAGGTGTGCGAGCCGCTGCAGCCCGAGCCCGTGCTGCCGTCGCCCCACTGCACGGTGCAGGTGAGGACGTCGTCGACGCCCGCGTCCTTGGCGGTCGCCAGCAGTTGCACGGCCTGCCCGGTCTGCACCGTCGCCCCCGCCGTCGGCGAGGAGATGGCCAGGACCGGTGCTGCGTTGGTGACCGTCACCGTGGTCGTGTCCGAGACGGCGGGGTTCTCCCCGTCGTCGGCGGTCAGTCGCGCGGTCGCAGTGCCCTCGTCGCGGCACGAGATCGTCGTGTCGAGCGAGGCGGGCGCGGCGATGGTGCAGCCGGCCGTGTCCGTCGACCAGGTCGCCGGGGCCTCCGACGTGCCGTGCAGCGCGACGGCCGAGCCCTCGACGCCGGTGGCGTCGGTGCCCGCGTCGACCAGGGGTCCCTGGTCGTCGTTGACGATCAGGCCCGCGGCCTTCTCGCCGCCCATCACCACGCGGCCCGCCCGGGAGGACGTCCCCGTGCCGGTCTTGAGCAGCAGCACCTCGTCGGTCTCGGTGCGGCGGTCGCCCTTGACGTCCACGGTCACCTGGCGCGTCGGGTCGTCCGACGTCAGCGTGACCGACCCCGAGGCGTCGACGTAGTCCGTGCCGGCCTCGGCGGTGCCCGCCACGAGCGTCCACGGCACGGTGACCGTCTCGCCCGCGGGCAGGCTGTCGGTGCCGATGGACAGGACCAGCGGAGCGGTGCCCGTGTCGGGCTCGTCCACCTGTCCCCCGGTGGCGCTGACGAGGACGGCGTCGTCGTCGCGGACGGTGAGGTACGCCGCCCCGCGGCCCAGCTGGGCGTTGACGGGGACACCGAGTCCGACGGGGATCTGCTCGTCGGCCTCGACCACCCGGTCACCGGTGACGGCCACGTGGACCTTCACCGACGTCGTACCGGCCGGCAGCAGCGCCGTGCCGTCGACGCCGCGGACGCTCCACGGGACCTGGACGTCCTTGCCGCTCTCGGCCGACAGACGCACGGTGAGGGTCGCGTCGGTGAGGGTGGTGTCGCCCTCGTCCACGGAGCCGTTCTCGATCGACACGGTGGGTGCCGCGTCGTCGTCGGTCACGGTCACGACCGCGTCGCCGCCGAGCTTCACGCCGTGGGAGACGGCCACCAGCTGCAGGGGCAGCGTGGTGTCGTCACCGTCGAGCGCGTCGTCGGGAGCGGTGAACGGCAGGTCCACGCCGGTAGCGCCGGCGGGGATCGTGACGGTGCGCTCCGCGCCCCGGAAGGCGTACGTCACCGAGATCGCCTCCGGTGCCGCGCCGCTCAGCGTGAGCCGGGCGGAGCCCGCGGCACCCTCGGCGACGGTCACGTCCGCGACCGAGGCGGAGAGGTACTGCGCCGGACGGTCGTACGCCGGGTCGTCGAGCGGGCGGGTGAGCGCCAGCCCGTTCCAGACCGACTCGCTGATCGCCACCGCGGTGCGGGGGCCGAGGTCGATCGTCCTGAACCCGTCGACGTAGGACGCGGTGCTGCCGATGCCGGCGGCGCCGTAGGGGTTGGAGCCCCACACGAGGACCGAGCCGTCGGCCCGCAGGGCCAGGACGGTGGCGGCGTAGTCCATGTCGACGTCCACGATCGGTGCGCCCGCGGGGACCGGCACACGAACCGGCGTCTGCGCGCGGCCGCCGGCAGGGATGCCTGCGACGTCGAGCTCGTGGTTGGTGTTCTTGCCCCACATCCACACCGAGCCGTCCTCACCGAGCGCGATCGCGGCGCCCATGCCCATGCTGAGGTCGACGACGGGGGTGCCGAAGCCGGTGACCTGGCCGGGACGCTCGCGGGTCAGCGAGTTGTAGGGGCGTCCGAGGGTGTCCTCGTAGCCACCACAGCTCCACACCGTGCCGTCGTCGTTGCGCCACAGCGCTCCGCCGCCGTCACCGGAGGCCAGCTGCACCACGTGCTTGCCGTAGCGCGCGTTGGCGGTCGCGCTCGACAGCTTGGTCGTGACGGTCGGGTCGTCGTCGCAGCGGTCGACGCCCCAGACGACGACGCTGCGGTCGTCCATCACGGCGTACGACGACTGCTCGCCGGCCTCGACCTGCACCGCGCCCGTGAGGTCGCTGCCGTCCGCGCGGACGACCTTGACCGGGCTCAGCCGCGACGCGACGGTCGAGCCGTCACCGACCTGGCCGTTGAGGTGCGACCCCCAGGCGAACACCTGACCCTGGGCGCCGACGGCGAGCTGGGTCGAGTTCGCACCGTCGGTGCGGGTGATGCCGGAGAGGGCCGAGCCCGCGGCGCCGCCGACGCCGAGCACCGTCACCGGCGCGTAGCGCTGGTTCTGGGTGCCGTCGCCGAGCTTGCCGTCGAAGTTCATCCCCCACGACCTCATCGTCCCGTCGGCCATCACGGCGTAGCCGGAGCGGTCCTGGGAGTCGAGCACCCGCACCTGGTCGCCCAGCAGGGGCACGGTCACCGGGGAGTACTTGTCGGTGCTGCCGGAGGCCTGGCCCGTGCCGGCGTAGCCGCCCCAGGCCGTCACCGAGCCGGTCGGACCGGTCGGCGGGGCGTCGGGGGTGGAGCTGTCGCAGTCGTCGTCCACGCCGTTGAAGGCGCGCTCGAGGGCACCCGGGTGGACGTCCACGCGGGTGTCGTCGCAGTCGGCGCTGCGGGTCCAGCCGTCCGCGTCCGCGTCGGCGAGCCGCACGGTGATCGCCCAGCGGTGCTGGGTGGTCCGGTTGCCGCTGGTCACGTCGACGGTCACCCAGTGCGCACCCACGTCGGCGGTCGCCGGCGTGTAGGTGTGGCTGGCCTGGTCGCTCCCGACGGCCTTGCCGTCGACCTTCCACGCATAGGACAGCGCGGTGCCCTCGGGGTCGTGGGCGGTCACGGTGAAGGTGGTCGGGGTGCCCGGCTGCACGACGTTGCGGGCGGCCGGGGTGGAGGAGTCGACCACCGGCGCACGGTCGGGCGTGGTCACCGCGACGTGCACGAGGTCGAAGGCCTGGTCGCCCGTGCTGTCGGTGACCCGGAGCGCGACGCTGCGGCTGGTGCCGACCTGCACGCTCGGCTGCCGGCCGGTCGCGTCGTCGAAGTCTCCGTCACCGTCCACGTCCCAGGCGTACGCCGTCAGGGTGCGCCCGGCGGGGGCGGTGGAGCCGCTGCCGTCGAGGGCGACCGGGCCCCCGGCCGTCGTGCGGTCCGCGCCCGCGTCGGCGACCGGACGGTCGACGTCGTCGCGCGTGGCGAGCTCGTCGACGACGGTCTGCCAGCCGTCACGGCTCTCGGCCGCGGCGGCACGCCACTCGGCCCCGGCGGCCAGGGCCCCGTCGAGCGCGGCGACGAGCGAGTCGCGGTCGGTGCGGGAGAAGGAGCCGGCGCGGACGGCGTCGGCCTCCATCGCCGCGATCCGGGCGTCGGTCACGCCGTTGTTGCGGAGCACCTGGCGCTGGGCGCCGGTGAAGCCGCTGGTGCGGATGGCGTTGCCGAGGTCGGCGCCGGCCTTGTCCTGGGCCATCAGGGTGTCGAGGGAGCCGATCACCTCGCTGCGGAAGGCGGCGAGCCCGGTGTCGGACCCGGCGGCGGACATCTCGGCGGAGAGGTCGCGCACGGCTCGCGCCTGGACCAGCGCCCACTCGGCGTCACCGGCCTCCTGCGCGCCCTGGTAGCGCTCCAGCGCGTGGAGCATCGCCTCGGCGCGCGCGGCCTCGCGGACCAGGCCGTCGGCCAGGTCGGCGTACGCACGGGAGACGGAGCCCGGGCCCGCCTGGACCTGCGCCTGGGCGAGGTCGGCGGCCGGCACGGGCAGGGTGTCGAAGTCGGGGTCGGCCGGGTCCTGCCAGATCGCGGAGTAGCCCGCAGCCATGTTGGCCATGAGCTTGCCGACCTGGTCCTTGAAGCCGTTGAGGGTGCCGAGGTAGGCGTCCTCCAGGCCCTTGGCCTTGGTCAGCGCCATGTAGAGGCACTCGGCCGCCGGGTCGAGCAGGCAGCCCTCGGCGTCCTTGAGACCGGCGTTCTTGAGCAGCCCGCCGAGGATCCGCTGCACCTTGACCCAGGAGAGGTACTGCTCCTTGGCGGCGTCCTTCATCCGGCGGATCGAGTCCGACGGCGGCGGGATCTGGCCGTCGGGCACGTCGACGGTGAACGCGTCGTGGAACACGGTGTCCTCGGGGTCGACCGAGCCGTCCTGGCAGGTGTCGAAGACGATGTCGAAGGCGCCGTCGCCGATCTTGCCGCTGGGGTAGGTGAAGCCGATCACCTCCCCGAGGAACATCGTCCCGGGCGCCACGATCGTGTTGGGGCGCCCTCCCCCGGCGTCGGTCAGCTTGGCGCCGAGCCCGGCGGAGCCGGCCGTGACGATGTAGACGTCACTGGCGGGATAGACGAAGTCGCGGATGCCCTTGGCCACGCCCTTCGCGTCCCGGCAGTCGTTGTCGAAGGCCAGCGAGCCGTCGATCATGATCGTGCCGTTGGCGGAGAAGCTCATGTGCTGGGAGCCGCCGACGGAGAACTGGAACGAGTTGGAGCTGGCCTGTGCCGGAGAGGCCAGGCCGACGACGGCCGAGGTGGCCGCCACCGCCGAGACCGTCGACAGGGTCGTGAGTGCGCGGATACGCATGGTTGTTTCCCTCCACTGGGTGGTTGTGGGACCACCCTCGGAGGAGACGCTTGCCTGCCACTTGGGGCCGGCTTGCAGACGGCTTGAGCCGTCGGAGGCGCAGGTCAGGACAGGCGCGCGCGGAGCCGTTCGACGCCCGGGCCGGCGAGATCGCCCAGAGCGACCTCGCGGCCGAGGAGCCCCAGGGCGAGGGCCTCGCTGGGGCCGCGCACCTCGGCGCCGTCGCCGTGGGACCAGTCCTGGTCGGAGGCCGCGAGGCGGAGACCGGCGAACCGGCCGCGGGGCACGAACCCGAGCAGGGCGCGACGGCTCGGGAGGAAGTCGAGGACCAGGCGCCAGTCCTCGAGGGTGACGTCGGTGTCGAGGCCGAGGGGGCGGGCGCAGTCGCGCAGGTGCACGCAGCCGTCGGTCATCTGGCCCATGACCCCGACGCCGGGCGGGGCGAACCGCGACTCCGCGTGGTCGCGGAGCACGCCGACCAGCTCGGGCACGGGACGCCGCGCCACCTGGGCCGCGACCGCCGCCGACGCCCGGTGGAAGCTCCCCCGTGCCTTGAGCATCGCGGGTCCCATGACCGTCGGGCCCGCGGTCCAGGGCATCGTCAGGTGGGCCAGCACCTGGCGCACCGTCCACTCCCCGCACAGGCTGGGGCGGTCGAGCTGCGCCTCGTCGAGCGACTCGAAGAAGTCGGCCAGCAGGCGGCGGTTGGCGGCCGTCCGGACCAGGACCTCGTCGTCGGTCACCATGGCGCCGCTCCTCAGCGGGTCAGCAGCGGGTCGAGCGCGACCGCGAGGAAGAGCAGCGAGAGATACATGTTGGACCAGTGGAAGAGCCGCATCGGCTTCATCTCCACCACGTTGTCCGTGCGGTGGGCACGACGGCGCAGCCCCCACGACTCGGCGATGAACACCGCGCCCAGGACGCCCGCGACGACCGGGTAGAGCCAGCCGGTGCCCGCGACCGGCCACAGCACGGCCGAGGTGGCGACCGTGACCACGGCGTAGGCCACGATCTGGTCGCCGACCTTGGCGGCGGGAGCCACCGACGGCAGCATCGGCACGTCGGCCGCGGCGTAGTCCTCGCGGTAGCGCAGCGCCAGCGCCCAGAAGTGCGGCGGCGTCCAGAAGAAGACCACCAGGAACAGCACGACCGGCGGCCAGGCCAGCGAGCCGGTGACGGCCGTCCACCCGATCAGCGCCGGGAAGCAGCCCGCGGCACCTCCCCAGACGATGTTCTGGGAGGTCCGCCGCTTGAGGATCATCGTGTAGCCGACGACGTAGAAGACGTTGGCGGCCAGCGCGAGGCCGGCGGAGAGCCAGTTGACCGCGAGGCCGAGCAGGAGCGTCGAGACGACGCCCAGGGCGAGGCCGAACACCAGCGCGGCCCGCGGGGTCACGACGTGGCGCGGGAGGGCCCGGCGGCGGGTGCGGCGCATCCGCTCGTCGATGTCGCGGTCGTAGACGCAGTTGAGCGCGTTGGCGCTGCCCGCCGACAGGGTGCCGCCGACGACCGTGGCCACCACCAGCCACACGTCGGGCACGCCCCGTGCGGCGAGGAACATCACCGGGACGGTCGTGAGCAGCAGCAGCTCGATGATGCGGGGCTTGGTGAGGCCGACGTACGCCGCCAGGACGTCGCGCGTGCTCGCGCGGCCGAGGCGGTCGGAGTAGTCGACAGCCGGCTTCCCTGAGGTCGCCGGGGCCTGGGCTCCGGGCTGGGGTTCGAGGGCCGTCACGTGCGGCAGTGTAGTGGGCGGAGGGCCGCGAGCAGGCACCGCGCGCGCCCTCCGAGCGGGTGTGCATCGCCACACCCCCTCTCGGTAGGGTCGAAGCAGGCTCGATGCCCCGTGCGACCTGAGGACGACGAGAGGAAACCGCGTGAGCACCCTGGAGTGGACCGACCTCGACCGCAAGGCGGTCGACACCGTGCGAGCGCTGTCGATGGACGCGGTGCAGAAGGTCGGCAACGGCCACCCGGGCACCGCGATGAGCCTCGCCCCGGTCGCCTACCTGCTGTTCCAGAAGGTCATGCGCCACGACCCGGCCGACCCCGACTGGATCGCCCGCGACCGCTTCGTCCTGTCGTGCGGTCACACCAGCCTCACGCTCTACAACCAGCTCTACCTCGGCGGCTTCGGCCTCGAGCTCGAGGACCTCAAGGCGCTGCGCACCTGGGGCAGCAAGACGCCCGGTCACCCCGAGGTGCACCACACCGCCGGCGTGGAGACCACCACCGGCCCGCTGGGCCAGGGCATCGCGACCGCCGTGGGCATGGCGATGGCCGCCCGCCGCGAGCGCGGCCTGCTCGACCCGGAGCCCGCGCCCGGCGAGAGCCTGTTCGACCACCACGTCTACGTCCTGTGCAGCGACGGCGACCTGCAGGAGGGCGTGAGCGCCGAGGCCTCCTCGCTCGCCGGCCACCAGCAGCTCGGCAACCTCGTCGTGATCTACGACGACAACAAGATCTCCATCGAGGACGACACCTCGATCGCCTTCAGCGAGGACGTCTCGGCGCGCTACAAGGCCTACGGCTGGCACGTCCAGAACGTCGACTGGACCAACGGCGGCGACGGCTACGAGGAGGACGTCCCGGCCCTGCACCGCGCGATCCAGCGCGCCAAGGCCGAGACCGACCGCCCGAGCTTCATCAACCTCCGCACCGTCATCGCGTGGCCGGCCCCCAACGCCCGCGGCACCGGCGCCTCCCACGGCTCGGCCCTCGGCGACGACGAGGTGCGCGCCACCAAGGAGATCCTCGGCTTCGACCCCGACCAGACCTTCCAGGTCGACGCCGACGTGCTCGAGCACACGCGGGCGCTGCGCGAGCGCGGTGCCGAGGCCGGCGCCGCCTGGGACGAGCAGTACACCGCCTGGGCCGCCGCCAACCCCGAGCGCGCGACGCTGCTCCACCGGCTCCGCGGTCGCGAGCTGCCCGCCGGCTGGACCGACGCGCTGCCCACCTTCGACGCCGACGAGAAGGGCGTCGCCACCCGCAAGGCGTCGGGCGAGGTCCTGGGCGCGCTGGCACCCGTGCTCCCCGAGCTGTGGGGCGGGTCGGCCGACCTGGCCGGGTCCAACAACACGACGATGAAGGGCGAGCCGTCCTTCATCCCCGAGGAGCACGCCACCAAGCAGTTCCCGGGCACCCCTTATGGCCGCACGCTGCACTTCGGCATCCGCGAGCACGCCATGGGCGCGATCATGAACGGCATCGCCCTGCACGGCGGCACCCGTGTCTACGGCGGCACCTTCCTGGTGTTCTCCGACTACATGCGCCCCGCGGTCCGCATCGCCTCGATCATGCAGGCGCCGGTCACCTACGTCTGGACCCACGACTCGATCGGCCTCGGCGAGGACGGCCCGACCCACCAGCCGGTCGAGCACCTCGCCGCGCTGCGCGCGATCCCGGGCCTCGACGTCGTACGCCCCGCCGACGCCAACGAGACCGCCGTCGCGTGGCGCACGATCCTGGAGAACGGCGACGGTCCGGCCGGGCTGTGCCTGACCCGCCAGGACGTCCCGACCTTCCCGCGCGGGCTGCAGGAGGACGGCGTCGCCTGGGGCGCCGCCGACAGCGCCTCGCGCGGTGGCTACGTCCTGCTCGACACCGAGGGCGAGCCCGACGTGCTGCTCGTCGGCACCGGCTCCGAGGTCCAGCTCGCGGTCAAGGCGCGCGAGCTCCTCGCCGCGGACGGCATCACCGCCCGCGTGGTCTCCATGCCCTGCCGCGAGTGGTTCGACGAGCAGGACGCGGCCTACAAGGACACCGTCCTGCCGCCCGGCGTCAAGGCGCGCGTGAGCGTCGAGGCCGGCGTCGCGCAGGGATGGCGCGAGATCGTCGGCGACCACGGTCGCTGCATCTCGCTCGAGCACTTCGGCGCCAGCGCCGACTACGCCCGGCTCTACAGCGAGTTCGGGATCACTGCGGAGGCCGTCGCGGCCGCCGCCAAGGACAGCATCGAGTCGGCACGCAACGCACGCCCCTGACGTTTGCAGGGTCCGCCGCGACGGGTACGCCGACCGCAACAGGAGGGAAGTTCGACATGACTGACCAGACCACGAGCGGGACGGACCGGCTGGGGGCCCTGGCTGACGCCGGGGTGTCCATCTGGCTGGACGACCTGTCCCGCGAACGCCTCGAGACCGGCAACCTCGCCGAGCTCATCGCCACCAAGCACGTCGTCGGGGTGACCACCAACCCGAGCATCTTCGCCTCGGCCCTGGCCAAGGGCGAGAAGTACGACGACCAGGTCGCCGGGCTGACCCGCGGCGGGGCTGCGGTCGCCGACGTCATCACCGAGGTGACCACCGACGACGTCCGCAACGCCTGCGACGTGATGCGCGAGACCTTCGACCGCACCGACGGCGTCGACGGACGGGTCTCGATCGAGGTCGAGCCCGGGCTCGCCTTCGACACCGAGGCCACCATCGAGCAGGCCACGCAGCTGTGGCGCAAGGTCGACCGGCCCAACCTGCTCATCAAGATCCCGGCCACGACCGAGGGCCTCCCCGCCATCACCGCCGCGATCGGCGAGGGCATCTCGGTCAACGTGACGTTGATCTTCGGCCTGCAGCGCTACGACCAGGTCATGGACGCCTACCTCGCCGGTCTCGAGCAGGCCCGCAACCAGGGCATCGACCTGTCCACGATCCACTCGGTCGCGTCGTTCTTCGTCTCCCGCGTCGACAGCGAGATCGACAAGCGCCTGGAGTCGATCGGGTCCGACGAGGCGCTCGCGCTGCGCGGCAAGGCGGCGGTCGCCAACGCGCGACTCGCCTTCGAGCGGTTCGAGCAGGTCTTCGCCAGCGACCGGTTCGCAGCGCTGGCCGAGCACGGTGCCCGGCCGCAGCGACCGCTGTGGGCCTCGACCGGGGTCAAGAACGAGGACTACTCCGACACGCTCTACGTCGCCGAGCTCGTCACCTCCGGCACCGTCAACACGATGCCGGAGAAGACGATGGACGCCTTCGCCGACCACGGCGAGGTCCGCGGCGACACCGTGCGCGGCTACTACGACGACGCCCACGAGGTGATGGCGCAGCTGGAGAAGGCCGGCATCGACTACGACGACGTGATCGCCACGCTCGAGCAGGAGGGCGTCGACAAGTTCGTGGCCTCGTGGGGCGAGCTGGTCGAGACCGTCCAGGGCCAGATGGACGCCTCGCGCGAGGACTCCGACTCGTGAGCCTGGAGGTCCGGGTCTCCGGCCCGGCCGCGGACGCCGCGCGGCGGCACGTCCCGGACCTGGTGGGCGACCGGTTCGCCTCGCAGCTGTTCGCCCAGGACGCGACCCTGTGGGGCCGTGACGCCGAGGACGAGGCCGGCAAGCGCCTGTCGTGGGTGCAGCTGGCCACCGCGTCGCGCTCGCTCGTGCCCGAGATCGAGTCGCTCCGCGAGGAGCTGCGTGCAGCCGGGGTCGACCACGTCGTCCTGTGCGGCATGGGCGGCTCGTCGCTCGCCCCCGAGGTGATCTGCGCGACCGACGGCGTCGAGCTGACCGTCCTCGACTCCAGCCACCCCGACCAGGTGCGGTCCGCCCTCACCGACCGGCTCGAGCGATCCGTCGTCGTGGTGTCGTCCAAGTCCGGGTCGACCGTCGAGACCGACTCCCAGCGGCGGGCGTTCGTCGCGGCCTTCGAGGCGGCCGGCATCGCCCCCACCGAGCGCGTCGTGATCGTCACCGACCCGGGCAGCCCGCTCGACGAGTCCTCGCGTGCCGCGGGCTTCCGCGTGATCAACGCCGACCCCGACGTCGGTGGTCGCTACTCCGCCCTCACGGCCTTCGGCCTGGTCCCGAGCGGGCTCGCGGGCGCTGACATCGGCCGCCTGCTCGACGAGGCCGCCTCCGCCACCGACGTGCTGTCCGCCGACGACGAGTCCAACCCGGGGCTCGTGCTCGGTGCCGCGATCGGTGGCACCGACCCGCTGCGCGACAAGCTCGCCCTCGTCGACGACGGGTCCCCGCTGGTGGGCTTCGGCGACTGGGCCGAGCAGCTCATCGCCGAGAGCACCGGCAAGCTCGGCACCGGCATCCTCCCGGTCGTCGTGGCCGACACCTCCGACCCCGAGGTCCAGTGGCCCGCCGGCGACGTGACCGTCGCGCGGATCGTGGGCGACGGCTGGGCCGGTGAGGACGTCGAGGGCGAGTCCCGGGTGACCGTCTCCGGCCCGCTCGGCGCCCAGATGCTGCTGTGGGAGGTCGCCACGGCCGCCGCCGGCAGGATCCTCGGGATCAACCCGTTCGACCAGCCCGACGTCGAGAGCGCCAAGGTGGCCGCCCGCGAGATGCTCGAGGGCACCCCCGACGACACCGAGCCCGCTTTCGTCGACCAGGACGTCGAGGTACGCGTGCTCGGCGGCCGCGGCGACTGGCTCGGCGACGCCGCCACGCTCGAGGAGGCGGTGGCCGGGCTGTTCACCCAGCTCGACCCGCACCACGGCTACGTCGCCGTGATGGCCTACCTCGACCGGCTCGCCCACCCCGAGCTGGCCGACGTACGCCGGTCGATCGCGTTGCGCACCGAGCGCCCGACCACCTTCGGCTGGGGGCCGCGCTTCCTGCACTCGACCGGTCAGCTGCACAAGGGAGGCCCCGAGACGGGCGTCTACCTCCAGATCACCGGCACGCCCGAGGGCGACGTCGCGATCCCCGACCGCCCCTTCGGGTTCGCCACACTCGTGTCCGCGCAGGCCGCCGGCGACGCCCAGGTGCTCGCCGACCACGGCCGTCCGGTGCTGCGGCTGCACCTGCGCGACCAGAAGGCCGGACTCGACGCCGTACGCCGGGTGCTGGGGGGCGCGTGAACCTGACGAACCCGCTGCGGGACCCGCAGGACCGCCGGCTCCCCCGCGTCGCCGGCCCCTGCGGGATGGTGCTGTTCGGGGTCACCGGCGACCTCGCCCGCAAGAAGCTGATGCCGGCCATCTACGACC
>CAZKZQ010000058.1:0-17606 GCA_964557235.1 uncultured Nocardioidaceae bacterium | reverse complement strand
CGGCGGACGCCGACACCGGATCCACGTGGATCGATGTCGGCGTCCGCCGAGGTCTGCCGGCCTCCGGGACTCAGCCGACGTAGCCGACCTTGCGCTCGTCGGGCATCAGCACCCAGAGCACGAGGTAGATCACGAACTGAGGGCCGGGGAGCAGGCAGCTGATCACGAAGATCAGTCGCATCTGGTTGGGCGTGATCCCGAACCGGCGGGCCAGGCCGCCGCAGACCCCGGCGATCCACCGCTGGTCGGAACGCATGATCTGGTTGGCCATGGTCACTTCACCTCCGAGCGCATCACCATCACCAGACCGACGGCGAGCGGGATCGCGAGCCAGAACAGTCCGGTCACTCCCAAGTGTGCCCACTCGGTGGTGGAGGGCCACGAGTCGTCGGCCTGGAACAGCGGGCCCTGGGCGTAGTTGAAGTCGACCCAGCCGCGGGCGTCGCGGAACCAGTCCTGCGAGGCGGCCAGCACCTCGGTGATGCCGACGAGCACGAAGTTGTAGACGAAGTACCCCACGACCGCGCCGGCCGAGTTGCGCATCAGGACGCCGAGCGTGAAGCCGATCATCAGCCCGAGCACGTTGCCGAGCGTGAGCAGCAGGAACGACTGCCACCCGGTGTCCCAGACGGTGTCGACGCCCGCGATCGCCGAGCCGAGCAGGTTGCCCAGCGCGCCGACGGCGAAGGCGATCGCCATGCCCACCACGCCGATGGTCACCGACAGGATCGCCTTGGCGGCGACCACGCGGCCGCGCTGCGGCACGAGGGTGAAGGTCGACAGGCCGCTGCGCTGGCTCCACTCGCTGGTCACCGACAGGATCGCGACGATCGGGAGGATGATCGCCATCGGGATGCCCACCGCGGCGCCGAAGCTGCCGTAGGTGAGCTCGTCGTCGGGGGCGAACAGCACCACCGCGCCGCTGGCGAGCACCGCCAGGCCGACGATGCCGAGCATCAGCCAGAACCCCGAGCGGGTGTCGAACATCTTGCGCAGCTCGACGGAGAGGATCCGGCGGAACGGGATCGGGTCGTACGACGGCCGGGCCGTCTGCGCGACGGCGGCGGACGGTGCCGTCGCGGTGAGGGTGGTGCTCATGCTGCTGCTCCTTCGGAGGGGCTCGTGTGGGCGAGGTCGTCGCGCTGGGTGTCGGCGGTGAGCTCGAGGAACATCTCCTCGAGACCGGCGCCGTCGGCGTCGGCGAGACGGGTCAGGGGGATCCCGGCGGAGGCGGCAGCGAGGCCGACCTCGCGGGTGGTGCCCTCCACGCGGAGGGCGCCGTCGGTGCCGGGGTGGACCGAGAGTCCGGCGGCGACCAGCGTGCGCTCGAGGGCGGCGCGGTCGTCGGCGGCGACGACGGTGCCCGCGGCGGCGAGCAGGTCGGCCTTGCTGCCCTGGGCGACGATGCGGCCGCGGCCGATCACCACGAGGTCGTCGGCGATGACCTCGATCTCGTGGAGGAGGTGGCTGGAGAGCAGCACGGTGCCGCCCTGGTCGGCGTAGTCGCGCAGCAGGTCGCGCATCCAGCGGATGCCGGCCGGGTCGAGGCCGTTGGCGGGCTCGTCGAGGATCAGGACCTGCGGCTCGCCGAGCAGCGCGGCGGCGATGCCGAGACGCTGGCGCATGCCGAGGGAGTAGTTGCGGACCCGGCGGTCGGCCTCGTCCTCCGACAGGCTGACCCGGTGCAGCATCTCGGGCACGCGGGTCCGGGGGAGGCCCATGATCGCCGCGGTGATCGCCAGGATCTCGCGGCCGGTGCGGCCGGCGTGCTGGGCGGAGGCGTCGAGGAGGACGCCGACCTCGCGACCGGGGTTGGGCAGGTCGGCGAAGCGCCGGCCTGCGACGGTGACGTGGCCGGAGGTGGCGGGGGTGAGCCCGACCATCACCCGCATCGTCGTGGACTTGCCGGCGCCGTTGGGACCGAGGAAGCCGGTGACCCGGCCGGGCCGGGCCGTGAAGGAGACGTCGTCGACGGCGGTGAAGCCGCCGTACTTCTTGGAGAGGTTCTCGACCGTGATCATGGGCCTCACCCTCGCCGCGACGGGCCCCTCGCCACATCGGGGAGAGTGCTGGTCCCTGCCCGGACGCGACCCTGAGGGTCCGTCAGGGTCCGTGCGGGGGTGGGTCAGGGGACCGGGTCGGAGCTATCGTCGAACCATGGCGTTCCCCTGGCCCGGGCGCCACCGCCGGAGCAGCGCACCGGCGCTCCCGCCCGGTGGCAGCTACTTCTCCGAGGACCAGTCGGCCTATGCCGACCGGCTGACCCTCGCGATGTCGTTCGCCGCCGACGAGGAGACCCGGGCGACGGCCCAGGACCTGCAGACCTACCGCCGGCTGACGTGGTACCGCGGCTGGCTCGGCGAGCGGCCCCCCGCGCGGCGCCGCTGAGGCGTCAGCGCGACGGCTTGCCCTCCGCCGCGAGCTCGGCGGTCCGCGCGATGCGCGCCGCCCGGGTCTCGGGCTTCCTGGCGAGCGCGATCCAGGCGAGGACCTGCTTGCGCACCGACGGCGTGAACGCGTCGTACGCCGCCCGGCTGCCGGGGTGCGCCTCGAACGCCGCGGCCAGGTCGTCGGGGACGACGAGGTCCTCGACGTCGTCCATGAGCGTCCACATGCCGCTGGCCTTGGCAGCGTCGACCTGCGCCCGCCCGGCCGGCTCGAGCCGCCCCTCGGCCTCGAGCCGGGCGACGCGCTGCTTGTTGTTGCGGGTCCACACGCTCTGCCGTCGCCGCGGCGCGAACCACAGCATCGAGCGGTGCTCGTCGACCGGTCGCGCCGTCGAGTCGACCCACCCCCAGCGCAGCGCCTCGACGACCGCGTCGTCGTAGGAGAGGGCCTGGCGCCCCGTGGACTTCTTGGCGCTCACCAGCCACACCCCGGGGGTGTCCGCGTGGTGCTCGGCCAGCCACGCCGACCAGTCGTCGAGCGACGCCGGCTCGAACCGCTCGGCCTCGTCCATCACACCCACCTGAGGGATCATGCCAGCGTGCCCCTGCAATCGGTCGAGCTCGTCCCCGACGAGGAGGGGCGTGCCCTGGTGCGCGAGCTGTGGACCGCCCTGCGGGAGGCGGGCCTGCCGTCGCAGGCCGACCACACCGCCGCCAGCAACGAGGCCCACCTGACCCTCGCCGAGGCCGAGTCCCTCGACCCCTCCGACCCCAGGGTCGAGCGGGTGGGCGACCTCCTGCCCGTGGTCGCGGGCGTGGCCGGGCTGGTGGTGCTCGGCGGCCCGCGGCTGGCCGCGGTCGCGCTGCTCGTCGTACCCCCGCCGGAGGTGGTGGCGGCGGTCGCCGAGCTGCCCGGGCGCGACGCCCGCCCGTGGGTGCCGCACGTGACGCTCGCGCGCCGCCTGGACCGTCGTACGGCGGGCGACGTGGTCGCCGCGACGGGCTCCGTCCCGGAGCGGCTGTGCTTCACCGAGCTGCGTCACTGGGACCCGGTGCGCCGCACGCTGACCGGTCTGCGGACGGCCCCCTGAGCCGGGGGTAGGCTGGCTGACCGCACAACGTCGTGCTCGCGAAGCCCCCTCTCACTTGTTAGGACCCACGTGAGCAACCCCGTCGTCCTCATCGCCGAAGAGCTCAGCCCGGCCACCATCGACGCCCTCGGACCCGACTTCGAGATCCGGCACTGCAACGGGGCCGACCGTGCCGAGCTGCTCGAGGCGATCGTCGACGCCGACGCCATCCTGGTGCGCTCGGCGACCAAGGTGGACGTCGAGGCGCTCCAGGCCGCCAAGCGGCTCAAGGTGGTCGCCCGAGCGGGTGTCGGGCTCGACAACGTCGACGTCAAGGCCGCGACGCAGAACGGCGTGATGGTCGTCAACGCGCCGACCTCCAACATCGTCTCGGCCGCGGAGCTCGCCGTCGCCCTCATGCTCGCCGCGGCCCGCCACATCAGCCCGGCCCACGCCGCGCTGCGCAACGGCGAGTGGAAGCGCAGCAAGTACACCGGCATCGAGCTCTACGAGAAGACCGTCGGCATCGTCGGCCTCGGCCGCATCGGCGTGCTGGTCGCCCAGCGGCTGAGCGCCTTCGGCATGCGCGTCATCGCCTACGACCCCTACGTCCAGGCGGGCCGTGCGGCGCAGATGGGCGTGCGTCTGGTGTCGCTGGAGGAGCTCGTCGCGGAGTCCGACTTCATGTCGGTCCACCTCCCCAAGACCCCGGAGACCGTCGGGCTGATCGGCGACGAGCAGCTGCGCAAGGCCAAGCCCGAGCTGGTGCTGGTCAATGCCGCGCGCGGCGGCATCGTCGACGAGGTCGCGCTCCACGACGCCCTGGCCGAGGGGCGCATCGCCGCCGCCGGCCTCGACGTCTTCGCCAAGGAGCCGTGCACCGACAGCCCGTTGTTCGCCCTGGAGAACGTCGTCGCGACGCCGCACCTCGGCGCCTCGACCGACGAGGCCCAGGAGAAGGCCGGCATCGCCGTCGCCAAGTCCGTGCGCCTCGCCCTCAGCGGCGAGCTCGTGCCCGACGCGGTCAACGTGCAGGGCGGCGTGATCGCCGAGGACATCCGCCCCGGCATCCCCCTGACCGAGAAGCTCGGCCGCGTGTTCACCGCCCTCGCCGGTGAGGTCGCGCAGCAGATCGACGTCGAGGTGCGCGGCGAGATCACGCAGTACGACGTCAAGGTGCTCGAGCTGGCCGCCCTCAAGGGCGTCTTCTCCGACATCGTCGAGGAGCAGGTGTCCTACGTGAACGCCCCGCTGCTCGCCTCCGAGCGCGGGGTCGCGGTCCGCCTGGTCACCGAGACCGAGAGCCCCGACCACCGCAACCTGATCACCATCCGCGGCACGCTCGCCGACGGCGAGCAGGTGTCGGTCAGCGGCACCCTGATCGGCATCGCGCAGCGCGAGCGCCTGGTGGAGGTCGACGGGTTCGCCGTCGACATCGAGCCGACGGACCACCTCGCGTTCTTCCGCTACGAGGACCGCCCCGGCATGGTCGGCACGGTCGGCCGCGTGCTCGGCGACGCCGGCATCAACATCGCCGGCATGCAGGTCTGCCGTGACGAGAAGGGCGGCCACGCGCTGGTCGCGCTGTCGGTCGACTCCGCGATCCCGCACGAGGCGCTGGAGGAGATCCGCACCTCCATCGCGGCCGTCGAGGTGCGGTCGGTCGACCTGACCGACTGAGCACCGGGGCAGGACCCACGGCCCTCCCTGGCGCCGGTGCGTCGGCGTAGCCTCGAGCCGAGGTTCCGGGGCTCGACGCCCGTCGGGCCCGTCCGAGGAGGTCCCGATGTTCGTGCAGGTGATCCAGGGCAAGGTCCGCGACAAGGCCGAGGTGCGCGCTCAGCTCGACAGATGGGTGACCGACCTGGCACCCCGCAGCGTCGGCTGGCTCGGCACGACCGCCGGGGTCGCCGAGGACGGCACGTTCGTCGCGCTGGCCCGCTTCGAGTCCGAGGCCGCCGCCGACAAGAACAGCTCGCTCCCCGAGCAGGGCTCGTGGTGGGAGGCGATGGCCGCGACCTTCGACGGCGAGCCGACCTTCCAGGACAGCACCGACGTCACCCTCGACACCCCGGGCGACCCCGCCTCGGCCGGCTTCGTCCAGGTCATGCAGGGCCAGGTGAGCGACTACGACCGGATGCGGTCGCTGCTCGTCGACGACATCGACACCTCGGGGATGCGGCCCGACATCGTCGGCCGGATGATCTGCGGCCACGACGACGGTCGCTGGACGATGGCGATCTGGTTCACCTCCGAGGCCGCGGCCCGCGAGGGCGAGCGCAACATGCCGCCGGAGATCGTCGAGCGGCTCGGCGAGCTGGAGAAGATCTCGGTCGGCGACCGGACCTTCATCGACCTGACGGACCCCTGGATGGACGGTCCTGCCTGAGACCCTCGGGTCTCGGTGCCTCAGCGCCTCGGCGTCTCAGGTGACGAGGGACTCGCGCTCCCGGGGGGCGCGGGCGCCACGTCGTGACGCAGGCTCGGTGGTGACCTCGTCCCACGCCAGCGCGATGCGCTCGACGGCGAGCTCGAGCTCGTCGGGGGACTTGGTGAACGGCAGGCGGAGGTGGCGCTCGAGCCCGCCCTCGGGCGCGAACATCGGCCCGGGGGCCAGCTCGACACCGTGGCGTGCGGCGGCAGCACAGAGCGCGGTGGAGCGCGGCTCGGGCAGCTCGCACCACAGCGAGATGCCGCCGGCGGGCACGCGGAACCGCCAGCCGGGGAGGTGCCGCGCGACCGCGGACACCAGGGTCGTGCGCCGCTCGAGCAGCTGCTCGCGCCTGGCGGAGCGGACCTCCGCGCCGTGCTGCATCAGGTGCAGGAGGGCCAGCTGCTCCAGCACGGGCGCCCCGATGTCGGTCGCCAGCCGCGAGCCGATCACGTCGGGCAGCAGCCGGTGGGGCGCTCGGATCCAGCCCACCCGCAGCCCTGCCCAGTAGAGCTTGCTGGCGCTGCCGAGCGTGAGCGTGTCGGGGGAGTGGTGGGCGAAGGGGAGCGGCATGGGCGTCTCGTCGAGCGCGAGCTCGGCGACGACCTCGTCGACGATCGTCAGCGCACCGGCCCGTCGCAGCGCCGCGGCCGTGCGCTGCCGTGCCTCGTCGTCGAGCAGGGTCCCGGTCGGGTTCTGGAAGTCCGGCATGAGGTACGCCGCCGTGGGCCGCAGCTGCGCGATCGTCTCGGCGAGGCTGCTGGAGGACCAGTCCGTGCCGTCCACGTCGGCGCCGGCGATGCGTCCCCCGCACGAGCGCAGCGCGCGGATCGCGTTGGGGTAGGACGGGCTCTCGGTGAGCACGGCGTCGCGCGGGCCGAGGAAGGCGCGGATGAGGACGGTGAGGCCGTTGAGCGCGCCGTTGACCACGACCACCTGGTCGGGGTCGGTGGGCAGGCCCCGCTCGGTGTAGCGGTCGGCGATCGCGGAGCGCAGGTCGGGCAGGCCGGAGGGGAAGAGGCCGCAGCCCGAGAGGTGGCCGGGCAGCTCCTCCATCGCCGCGGCATAGGCCGCTGCCATGCCGGCCGCCGCGGGTGGGACGGCCACGCTGAGGTTGACCGAGCCGGGCGCCGCCGAGGTCGGGTCGAGCAGCTGGTCGCTCGCGGGCGTGCCGTGGGGGAGGGCGACCACGCTGCCCGCCCCGACGCGGGCGGTGAGGTAGCCGCGGTCCTTCAGGTCGGCGTACGCGCTGGAGATGGTGGTGCGGCTGACGCCGAGCCGGTCGGTGAGGTCGCGCTCGCTCGGCAGCCGGGTCCCCGGGGCGATGCGACCGTCGTTGACCAGCAGCCGGATCCCGTCGGCGACACCGCGGTAGGCCGGTGAGCGGCCCGGGGCGTCGCCGAGCAGGGCGGCCAGGCGAGCGGAGGAGATGCGTCGGTCCACGGGGCCACTTTCGCAGAATTGGCTATGGATGACCAGGCCACTTTGGGCCAGAGTGGCTCCCATGGACAAGCTCAGCGGACTCGGCCCCCTCGCGCAGCTGCGCGCGCCGCGTCTCCCGCGGCGCCTGCTGCAGCTGTTCGCGGGGCTCTCGCTCTACGGCTTCAGCATGGGGCTCCTGGTGCGCTCCACCCTGGGCCTCGACCCGTGGGACGTGTTCCACGAGGGCGTCGCCAAGGGGACCAGCCTCAGCTTCGGCGGGGTGGTCATCGTCGTGGGCGTCTTCGTGCTGCTGCTCTGGGTGCCGCTGCGCCAGTGGCCCGGGCTCGGCACGATCGCCAACGCGATCGTCGTCGGCGTGGCCACGGACGTGACGCTGTCGGTCCTCGCCGCGCCGGAGGCGCTCGCCCCTCGGGCGGCGTTCCTGGTGTCCGGCATCGTGCTCAACGGACTGGCCGGGGCGCTCTACATCGGCGCGCAGCTCGGCCCGGGCCCGCGGGACGGGCTGATGACCGGGCTGGTCCGACGCACGGGCTGGTCGGTCCGGGTGGTCCGCACCGGTCTGGAAGTCACCGTCCTCGTGATCGGCTTCCTGCTCGGGGGCACGGTCGGCGTCGGGACCGTCCTCTACGCGCTCGCGATCGGGCCGCTGCTCCAGGTGTTCCTGCCGTGGACGGTCGTGCCCCTCACGCCCGCCGCCGAGCGGCACTGGCGGCGCCGCCGGGCCGAGGCCAGGGGTGAGCGCGACGTCTATCGCGAGTGGAGGGTGGCCCAGCCGCGGTACGACGCCTTCGGGCGCGAGATCCTCTGATCCCCTGTGCACACAGGGCTGTGAGTCCTCCACGGTTCTGTCGGAGCGGCGTCCTAGCGTCTGCGTCATGGACCTCACCGCCGCCCACCACCTCGCCACCGCCCTCATCGCGCAGCACGGGCTGAGGGGGTGGAGCGTGCAGTTCGACGGCGCCAAGCGACGGGCCGGGCAGTGCCGCTTCTCCGACCGCGTGATCAGCCTCAGCGCCGGCCTGACCCGGCTGCACTCCGACGACGAGGTGCGCGACACGGTGCTCCACGAGATCGCGCACGCGCTCGCCGGTCCCGCGGCGGGCCACGGCCCGGTGTGGCGGTCCACCGCGCGGCGGATCGGGTGCAGCGGCGAGCGGTGCGTCTCCGCCGACTCGCCCCGGCTGCCGGGGGCGTGGCTCGGGGTGTGCCCCGCGGGGCACACCGAGGAGCGCCACCGCCGGCCCGAGCGGGTGCTGGCCTGCCGTCGCTGCTCCCCGACGTTCTCCGTCGACCACGTCTTCGAGTGGACGCGCGGCGGGCTCCCGGCCGCGATGCACCCCAACTACGCCGACGAGCTGCGTGCCCTGCGCAGCGGCCGCGCCGCGGTCCGCTTCGGGGCGGGGTGCCGCGTGCGGATCACCGCACCGGGCCAGTTCCACGGCCAGGTCGGCCGCGTGGTCAAGCGCGGACGCACGCGCTACCACGTGCGCCTGCGCGCGGGCGTGGTCACGGTGGTCTTCGCCGGCGTCGAGGGCGCCTGACCGCGGTCGTCGGGGGCGCGTCGGTCCCGGGTCGCGTGAATACGGCTCTCTCAGGGTTCTCTCAGGCGTAGGGTCGCCGCGACGGACTCCACGAGTCACGGCCCGACGGGCCGCGCATCTGCAAGACGGGGGCATCTCGATGTCAGTGCCGAAGCGTTCCATCCTCCTGACCGGGGTCATCGCCCTCGTCGTCGCCGTGGCCGGCGTGCTGGTCCACGTCGGCGTGGGGCGGTCCCCCTCCTCCGACCTCGCCGGCAGGACCGCCGCGGCGCGCTGCGCCCGCGGCTACGAGCCTGTGGTCGACGCCCTCGCGGAGGTCCGCGCCGAGATGCGCAGCGAGGGTGAGGCGGAAGCCGAGGAGGCCGAGGAGGCCGAGCGCGAGCGTGAGGAGGCCGAGGAGGCCGAGCGGGAGCGCGAGGGGGAGCACGCCGAGGAGGGCGGCTCGGAGGCCGAGCGCGAGCTCGCCCGCGAGGCCGTCCGCGAGATCCCGGTCCTCGAGGGCGTCGACCCCGACGACTACGCCGACCTGTGCATCGTCGCGCGCCGGCCGGAGTCGCTCAAGGAGCTGACCTCGATGTTCAACACGCAGGCGATGGCGCGCCTCGCGCCCTACGGCGCCTACCGCGAGGGGGCGGCCCTCAACGCCGTACGCCAGGCCCGGGCCCTGGAGCGGGTCAGCCTGCCGGCCGCGACCGGCACCGCGGCGCGCTACGGCGTGGGCCCGCTGATCGTCGACCACCCCGACTTCCCGGAGGTCAACGGCCTGGGACTGCACAAGAACAGCGGCCGCGTCGACTCCTACGCCTACGACTCGACGCACAAGCGGCTGTTCGCGGCCGTCGCGTCGGGCGGCATCTGGCGCTCGGACAACCTCGGGCGCAGCTGGCGCAACGCGACCGGCAACCTGCCGACAGCGGTCACCGGCGCCGTGACCTGGACCCCGGCGCGCACCGGCACGCTGATCGCGCTGACCGGCGAGCCGACCTTCGGCTCCTCGGCCTACACCGGGCTCGGTGCCTACTGGTCCGGCGACCTCGGTCGCCACTGGAAGCGCGCCACCGGAGTGCCCTCGGGCGCCCTCGGCTTCGCGCTGGCCGTCGACCCGGCCAACCCGCGCCGGGTCTACGCCGCCACGCAGCGCGGCCTGTTCGTCTCCAGCGACGCGGGCCGGTCCTACCGCAACGCCCGGCTCCCGACCGGCGCGTGCGCCGGCGTGACCGACGTCAGCCGTCGGCCGCGCTGCAACTTCGCCAACACCGTGACCGACGTGGTCGTCGTCCAGCCGGGCGGCAAGAACACCGCGACCAAGGCGGGCACGGTCGTGGCGACCGTCGGCTGGCGCGGCGGCCAGAAGCGCAACCGCGACGGCGTCATGCAGTCCCCGCGCAACGGCGTCTACCGCTCCACGACCGGACGGCCCGGCAGCTTCGCCAAGACCGTGGTGAGCGGCTTCGCCGACCAGGACGCGATCGGGCGCACCGAGCTCGGCCAGGCCCGCGGGCGCGGTCAGGACCACGACGTCCTCTACGCGATCGTCCAGGACGCCAACCTGCTCAACAACGGCGGTGTCGGCGGCATCGACGTGCCCGAGGGCACCAACCCGCCGCTCGGCTCGACCGTGCTCAACGGCCTCTACGTCTCCAAGGACTTCGGCAAGAGCTGGACCCAGCTGGCCTCCGGCACCGAGCTCGCGACCGACCCGACCTCGGGCTCGGCGCTGGTCGGCACCGGCACCGCCACGGGCTACCAGCCCGGCGTCCAGGGCTGGTACAACCTCTGGGTCCAGCCCGACCCGACCCGCGCGACCGCCGACGGCATCCCGACCCGGCTGGCCTTCGGGCTCGAGGAGGTCTGGTCCAACGACCTGCCGCAGGCCGGCCTGCCGCTCGACGGCTCGGTCCCGGCGAAGTTCCGCGTCGTCGGCAAGTACTTCGGCGGCAGCTCGTGCCTGCTGCTGTCCGCCGGTCTGCCCACGTGTCCCGGTGACCGCGAGCCGACCGACGACAACTCGACCACCCACCCCGACCAGCAGGACGGCATCTGGATCAGCGACCCGTCGGTCGACGGCGGCGTCCAGCTGGTGGTGGGCAACGACGGCGGCACCTACCGCTACCGCTTCGAGAGCGACGACGACGGCGAGCTGGACAACTCCCACTGGGGTCCCGGCGACCAGGCGGGCTACTCCACCCTGCTGCCGTACTTCGCGGCGATGGCCAACGACGGCACCGTCTACGGCGGCCTGCAGGACAACGGCAACCTCAAGATCGACAAGGCCACCAAGCGCCACTACGAGGTGTACGGCGGCGACGGCTTCTTCTCCGCCGTCGACCCGGCCGACTCCGACGTGACCTACGAGGAGTACACCAACGCAGCGATCTCGTCCTCCACGGACGGGGGCTCGACCTGGAAGAGCATCGACCCGGGCCTGACCGCGTCGAAGTTCTCCAACCCGTTCATGATGGATCCCCGCGACGCCAACCACCTGATCACCGCGGGCCGTGAGGTCGTGGAGACGCTGGTCGGTCCGGCCACGGAGGCAGGGATGACGGCGGCGGCCGACGCGGACTCCTCCACCTCGACGTGGATCAAGGTGTTCGACCTCGGGACCAGGTCCCACCCCGGTGACGCGGGGGCGACCTCGTCGGCGACCGACCCCGACAACTCGATGTCGGCGGTGGCGACCATCGGCAACACGAGCTACGTCGGGTTCTGCGGACACTGCGACACCCTCAACAAGCCGTTCTCGACCAAGGCGGTGTTCAAGAACGGCCTCGCCACCAACGTCGGCGGCAAGGCGACCCCGCACAAGGGCAAGGCAGCCGGCTGGCACGTCGTGCCGGCCAAGGGCCTGCCCAACCGCTACATCACCTCGATCGCGATCGACCCCGCCGCACGCAAGCGGATCTTCGTGACCCTGGGCGGCTACACCCGTCGCTGGGTGCCGCCGGGCGTCACCGGTGACACCAACGCGCGGCTCGGCACCGGCAACCTCTACAAGTCCGTCGACGGTGGCCGGTCGTTCGTGAAGTGGTCGGGCAACCTGCCCGACACCACGGCCACGTGGGTGACCGTCCGCGACCGCCAGCTGCTGGTGGGCACCGACGTCGGCGCCTTCGCGTCGTCGGCCTCCGGCGCGCTCCGGTCGCCGAGGTTCGCCCGCATGAAGGGACTGCCGCGCACGCCGGTCTCGAGCATCACGCTCAAGCCGAACAACTACAACAAGGCCGTCGTGGCACAGTTCGGTCGCGGCGTGTGGACCTACGTGTTCGACCGCAAGGTCGCGACGCCGTCCGCCGGCACCCCGAGCGCGCCGGTGCTCGGCACCCCCGTGGCGTCGTACTCCTGGGAGACCGGGGCGCAGGGCTGGACGACCGCCGGCACGCCCACCTGGCAGCGGGGGACCCCCGGCCACGGCAGCGGCACGAAGGAGAGCGCCACCGGCAACGCGTTCTCGATCAGCGGGCTGACCGGCTACGTCGACAACATGGACGCGACCCTGACCTCGCCCAGCATCACCCTGCCCAAGGGCCGGGCAGTGGTGAGGTTCGCGGCCAAGCTCGACATCGAGCCGTTCGACCCGGTCGCGGTCGAGTGGTCCTCCAACGGCACCACGTGGAAGCCGATCGGGTCGTTCAGCGGCAAGAACGACGACAACCCCGGATGGACCACCTACAACGTGCTGCTGCCCTCACCGGGCGGGCAGGTCAAGGTGCGCTTCCACTTCACCTCCGACGCCTTCTGCTCCTTCGTCGGCACGCCGTTGCTGTGCGCGCAGACGAGCTATGAGGGCGTCCACGTGGACGACGTGGCGGTGGGCCCGGCGCGCTAGCGAGACCGCGCTCAGACCACGCCTGGTTCGACCACCACGTGGTCGATCCGCAGGTCGGGGTGCCGGCGGCGTGCCTCGTCGACCACGGTGTGGTGCAGCCGCGTGGAACGGTCCTCGGGGTGGGTCGAGACGACCACGCGGTCCGGCGTGAACCGGCGCAGCGCCTCCTCGAGCGCGACCAGGGGGCGGTAGTCCCCGATCACGCCCTCCGCGTCGATCCCCTGCTCCCGCAGCACGTCGAGCAGGCCGTCGAGGCGTTCCTGCGCGGCACGCGTCGTGGCCTCCCAGACGAAGGCCGCGCCCTCGCGGTCGGCCTGGCCGGTGTCGACGGGGTTGGCCGGGACGACCACGAGGTAGTCCGACCGGTCGCTGCCCGGGATGCCGAGCAGGGTCTCGCGCAGCCGGTCGGAGCCGAGCGTCTGGTTGGCGAGCACGAGGATGCGGGTCGCGACCGGCTCCTCGCCGTCGCCCTCGCTCCGCTCGAGCTCCTCGACGCTCACCGACCCACCGCGCCAGCGGGTGACGGCGTAGAGCACGAGGACCACGCCCCACGAGAGCAGGCTGAGGAGCAGCTGCGACCGGGTGTCGTCCTTGAGCAGCATCTGCACCAGGACGCCGACGATGCCCAGCCCGGCCACGATGGTGAGGTAGGGGAAGAGCCACATCTTGACGCTCAGCTCGGCGTCGGGCGTGCGCCGGCGCAGGACCAGCTGCGAGGCCGCGATCAGCAGGTAGACGAAGAGGATCACCGCGCCCGAGGAGTTGAGCAGGAAGAGGAAGACGGTGTCGGGGGAGACGTAGGCCGCGATCACGCTGAGGAACCCGATGACGGTCGAGGCGAGGATCGCCCAGACCGGCACACCCCGGCTGTTCACGGTGATCAGCCGCATCGGCGCCTCGCGACGCCCGGCGAGCACGAAGAGCATGCGCGAGGCGGTGTAGAGCCCGGAGTTGAGGCACGAGAGCACGGCGGTCAGCACGACCGCGTTCATCAGGTCGGCGGCGCCGGGGATGCCCATCTCGGTGAAGGCAGCGACGTACGGCGACGCGCCGAGCTCGTTGTCGTCCCACGGCAGGATGCACACGAGCAGGAAGACCGACCCGACGTAGAACGTCAGCACGCGCACGATCACCGACTGGGTGGCGCGTGCGATCGCCTTCTCCGGGTCGTGGCTCTCCGCGGCGGCGACGGTCGCGATCTCGGCGCCGACCATCGAGAAGACGACCACGACGATGCTCGAGAAGATCGCGCCGGTGCCGTTGGGCGTGAAGCCGCCGTTGGCGGTGAGACCGGACAGGTCGAGGTCGCGCCCGGGCCACAGGCCGACGACGAACAGCGTGCCCATGACCAGGAACGCGACGATCGCGGCGACCTTGATGCCCGCGAACCAGTACTCGAACTCGCCGTAGGACTTCACCGAGACCAGGTTGGTCAACGTCATCAGCACCATGAGGCCGAGCGAGAGCATCCAGAGCGGTGCGTCGACCCAGTAGGTGATGATCTTGGCGCCCGCGACGGCCTCGAAGCCGACCACGATGACCCAGAAGTACCAGTACAGCCAGGCGACCGAGAAGCCCGCCCAGCCGCCCAGCGCGCGCCGGGCGTAGTCGGCGAAGGAGCCGGTCGTCGGGTTGGCCGTGGCCATCTCGCCCAGCATCCGCATCACCAGCACGATGAGGGCGCCGGTGACCAGGTAGGACAGGAAGGCGCTCGGCCCGGTCTCGTTGATCACCACGCCCGAGCCGACGAAGAGGCCGGCACCGATGACGCCGCCGATGGCGATCATCGTGAGGTGGCGCTGCTTGAGCCCTCGTTGCAGCTCGGCGGGCTGGGTGGGCCCGGACGGGTCGGTGCTGGGTGCTGTCGGTGTGGTGGCCATCCGAGGACCTGCTTCCGGTCGTGGGCCGGGCGAGCCGCGGCCCTTCGACACCCCCTACCGCGTCACGGCGTGCTCGAAACCTCGACGCTCAGCGCCGGGTGGCGATGAGGGCCGCGGTGTCGGAGGCGACCATCACCTCGACCGTGGTGAAGCGCTCGTCGGTGAGCCACTGCTCGCGGAGCGTGTCCACGCGGCCCTCGAAGACCGGGGGCCACGACTCGCACGGGGTGAAGTCGTCGAGGACGACGACGCCGCCGGGCTCGACGAGGTCGCTCACGCAGTCGGGCCCGCTCACCTTGGGCTCGCGGGCGTCGAGGAAGAGCAGGGCGAAGGGTCCGCGCTCGCCGAGCGTCGACCAGTCCGCGGCGACGACCTCCACCTGCGGGTCGTCGGCGAAGACCTCCGAGGCGAGTCCGGCCAGGTCGGGGTCGAGCTCGGCACTGACGATCTGCGTGCCGCTCCGCGCCCCGCTGCGCAGCCAGGCCGTGCCGACGCCGCAGCCGGTGCCGAACTCCGCGACGACGCCCTCGCGGGACGCGGACAGGGTGGCGAGCAGCCGCCCCGTCTCGTGACGGCAGAACGAGGCGTAGCCGCGCCGTCGGGCGGCGTCCAGGGCACGGGCGACGACAGTGGGAATCTCGACCGGTGCGCTCATGAAACGATCCTCGCACCTGATCGGGAGCGCGCCAGCATGTGAGAAGCCGTCTCAACTGATGGAAACTGACCAAAGTCCGGTGCGCGAGCGGCCGAGTCGTGCCACCCTGGTTGCACCATGCGGACGTTCTTCGTACTTATCACCTGCCGCGGCGAGGCTCACCAGTAGAGCCACCTCGCCGCGGTGCTGGTGTTGTGCGGGCTCTACGACCCTCCGCGGTGAGTGAAGAAGAAACCCACCTCTTGTCGATCTGACAAGTTCTGTGCACTTCTCCCTCCGGGACCCGGACCGAAGAGCGGGCTCGTCCCTCCGCCGGCTGCGTGCGATCCATCGACCAGCGCCGGGCGCTTCTCCTCTCCTGCGGAACCCGTTTCGCCGTACCACCACGACCACCGTGAGACCTGGAGCAGGAGAAGACGATGTACGAGATGTATCCCGAGTGGGGCCCCGCCCGACACCGCACCGACGACGCTGCCGACCACCCGGCGCGGCGGCGGCGCCGCTACTGGGAGAAGCAGCTGGTCACCGCCGGCGCACCCGCGAACCGAGACGCGGACGCCGAGCGGCCGGACGACAACTAGCGTTCGCCGCATGACCTCCTCTCCCGACACCCCCTCCGCCGTCCGCCTCGCCGTCATCCCCGGCGACGGGATCGGTCGCGAGGTCACCGACGAGGCGCTCAAGGTGCTCGCGGCGGCCACCGACGGCGAGGTCAAGTTCGAGATCGAGCGCTACGACCTCGGCGCCGAGCGCTACCTCGCGACCGGCGAGGTGCTGCCCGACAGCGTGCTCGCGGAGATCCGTGGGCACGACGCGATCCTGCTCGGCGCGGTGGGCGGCAAGCCCGGCGACCCCAACCTCCCGCCGGGCATCCTCGAGCGCGGCCTGCTGCTGCGGCTGCGCTTCGAGCTCGACCACTACGTCAACCTGCGCCCCTCGCGGATCTACCCCGGGGTCGTCTCCCCGCTGCGCGACCCGGGCGAGGTGGACTTCGTCGTCGTACGTGAGGGCACCGAGGGTCCCTACACCGGCAACGGCGGCGCGCTGCGCGTCGGCACGCCGGCCGAGGTCGCCACCGAGGTGTCGGTCAACACGGCCTTCGGCGTCGAGCGGGTCGTCCGCGACGCGTTCGCCCGCGCCCAGAAGCGCCCCCGCCGCAAGCTCACGCTGGTCCACAAGACCAACGTGCTGGTCAACGCCGGCGCCGTGTGGTCGCGCCTGGTACGCGAGGTGGGCGAGGAGTTCCCCGACGTCACCGTGGACTACCTCCACATCGACGCGGCGACCATCTTCATGACCACCGACCCGGCGCGCTTCGACGTGATCGTCACCGACAACCTCTTCGGCGACATCATCACCGACCTCGCGGCCGCGATCACCGGAGGCATCGGCCTCGCCGCGAGCGGCAACGTCAACCCCGACCGCACCGCTCCGTCGATGTTCGAGCCCGTCCACGGCTCGGCCCCCGACATCGCCGGCCAGCAGAAGGCCGACCCCACGGCGGCGATCCTGTCCGCCTCCCTCATGCTCGACCACCTCGGTCACGACGCGGCCGCCCGCCGCATCGAGGAGGCCGTGCTCGCAGACCTCGCGGACCGCGACGGGACCCCCCGTCGTACGCCCGAGGTCGGCGACGCGGTCGCCGCCCGGGTGACCGCCTGAACGACCGGGGCCCGCGGGGCTCCCGGGCCCCTGACGAAGGAAGTACCGTGCCCTCCATGAGCACCTTCGACATCTCCGTGACGCGACGCCCCGACCCGACGTCGGACGAGCGGCTCGCCGAGATCCTGGCCGACCCCGGCTTCGGGACCCACATGACCGACCACATGCTGCTGGTCGAGTGGACCCCGGAGAAGGGCTGGCACGACGCCCGCGTCGAGGCCTACGGCCCGCTGACCCTCGACCCCGCGACCGCGGTGCTGCACTACGCGCAGGAGATCTTCGAGGGCATGAAGGCCTACCGCCGCGCGGACGGGTCGATCTGGACCTTCCGCCCGGAGGCCAACGGCGAGCGGATGCGGCTGTCCTCCCGGCGGCTGGCGCTGCCCGAGCTCCCGGTGGAGGACTTCGTCGCGACCGTCGACACGCTGGTCGAGGTCGACCAGCGCTGGGTGCCCGAGTCGACGGGGGAGAAGAGCCTCTACCTGCGGCCGTTCATGTTCGCCTCGGAGTCCTTCCTCGGCGTGCGTCCGGCCAAGCACGTCACCTACATGGTCATCGCGTCCCCGGCCGGCTCGTACTTCTCCAAGGGCCCGACGCCGATCACGCTCTGGCTCACCGAGGAGTACACCCGCGCGGGCCGCGGCGGCATGGGTGCGGCCAAGACCGGCGGCAACTACGCCTCGTCGCTGGTCGCCCAGCAGGAGGCCA
>CAZKZQ010000057.1:0-17607 GCA_964557235.1 uncultured Nocardioidaceae bacterium | reverse complement strand
GCAGCTCGACCGGGGCGGAG
Organism: uncultured Nocardioidaceae bacterium; assembly: GCA_964557235.1. Lineage (GTDB taxonomy): Bacteria > Actinomycetota > Actinomycetes > Propionibacteriales > Nocardioidaceae > Marmoricola_A. The sequence continues at coordinate 17,587 of CAZKZQ010000057.1, read as the reverse complement.
TGGTGGGAGACCCCCACAACCAGGATGCTCACGCTTCCACCGCCTTCGCTTCGCTCGGCGGCGGAGCCAGGCGTTCTGTGCTCATGGTTCGCTCGCTGCGCTCGCTCACGCGCCCACCGCCTTGCGCTGCTCGTGGTAGGCGAGGATCTGCAGCTCGATGGACAGGTCCACCTTGCGCACGTCGACGCCCTCGGGGACCGAGAGCACGACCGGGGCGAAGTTCAGGATGCTGGTGACGCCCGCGGCGACGAGCCGGTCGCAGACGGGCTGGGCGCCGGCGGCCGGGGTCGCGATGACGCCGATCGCCACGGACTCGGCGGCCACGACCTGCTCCAGCTGGTCCAGGGGTACGACGGCCAGGTCGCCCACCGACTCCGACCAGCGGTCGGGGTCGCTGTCGAGCAGGGCGACGATGCGGAAGCCGCGCGAGGAGAAGCCGGAGTAGTTGGCCAGGGCGTGGCCCAGGTTGCCGATCCCGACGATGACGACCGCGAGGTCCTGGGTGACCCCGATCTCGCGGGCGATCTGGTAGCGGAGGTACTCCACGTCGTACCCGACGCCGCGGGTGCCGTAGGAGCCGAGGTAGGACAGGTCCTTGCGGAGCTTGGCGCTGTTGACGCCCGCCGCGGCCGCGAGCTCCTCGCTGGAGCAGGTCGCGATGCCGCGCTCGGTGAGGGCCACCAGCGCGCGGAGGTAGACGGGGAGGCGGGCGACCGTGGCCTCGGGGATACCGCGGGCCGGGTTCGCGGACCGGCCGGAGCCGACGGCACGCGGTGCGTGCTCGACTCCGGTGCTGCGGTCGCGGGTGGCGCTCACGGTCCTCCTGCAGCGGCGTTCGGCGCGCAGGCCCGAACGACGGCTCGCTGATGGTCTGGGTGGGCCGTGACGGGCGCTCAGCGCGGGACGGCCGGAAGCCACTGTAGGAGTTTGTGAACGTGAGAACAAAACGAGCGGCCTCCGGGGCGGCACCGCGTGACGGGGCTCACACCGGGGTGGGGCGGGAGTGGCCGATCAGCCCCCCAGCGCGCTCCGCAGCCGGTCCTCGCGGACCCAGTAGACGTCCAGCTTCTCGCCGTCGACGAAGGTCACCGGGATCTCGACCTGGAACTGCCGGAGCAGGTCGTCGTCGTCGGTGATGTCGACCTCGACGTACTCCTCGCCGAGGTCGGCGCAGACCCGCTCGACCACCACGCGGGCGTCGTCGCAGAGGTGACAGCCGGGCCGGGAGTAGAGCGTGACGCGGGGACCCCCACTCACGCGTCCACCGCCGTCGCTCCGCTCACTCGATCAGCCCCAGCCGCTCGCGACGCAGGGTCGCCCGCAACCGGCCCTTGGCGACCTTGCCGGTGACGGTGCGCGGCAGCGCGTCGACCACCTCGACCCGGGTGGGCTGCTTGAACCTCGCCAGCCGCACCGCGCACCGCTCCACCACGGCCCGGCGCAGCTCCTCGGGGTCGGCCGAGGGGTCGCTCGCCCGGACGTAGGCCAGGACGGCCTCGCCGGTGCGCTCGTCGGGGATCCCGATGACGGCGACCTCGCGCACGCCCTCGACCTCCTCGATCACGTCCTCGACCTCGCTGGGATAGACGTTGAAGCCGGAGACGATGACCAGCTCCTTGAGCCGGTCGACGAGGAAGAGGTCGCCGTCGGCGTCGAGGAACCCGACGTCGCCGGTGGCCAGCCAGCCCTCGCGCGGCGCCTCGGCCCGGTCGGGCCAGTAGCCCTCGAAGAGGTTGTCGCCGGACACGCAGATCTCGCCGGGGTCCTCGCCCTCGGGCGTGTGCCCGGTCTCGTCGACGAGCCGCAGCGAGACGCCCGGGATGGCCCGGCCGACCGAGCCGCGCTTGACCTCGCCGCTGCCGATCGTCGAGGTGACGACGGGGGCCGCCTCGGTCAGGCCGTACCCCTGGTGCACCGCGATGCCCGTGCGCGCGACGAACTCGTCGACGAGCTCGGGAGCGAGGGGGGCGGAGCCGGAGAGCAGCATGCGGACGCCGGAGAGCCGCTCGCGCAGGTCCTCGACCGTGCGCCAGTAGGCCAGCACGGCAGGCGCGATCGGCACGATCGTCACGCCGTGCTGCGCGACCTGCTCCAGGGACGCCTCGGCGTCGAACCCGTCGACGACGACGAGCCGCGCCCCCTGCCGGACGACCGCGCCCAGCACGGCGTTGAGGCCGTAGACGTGGAACAGCGGCAGCACGCCGTAGACGACGTCGTCGGGGCCGACCATCGCCGGCTCGATCCGGGCGACCTGCTCGATGTTGGCCAGCAGGGCACGGTGGGTGAGCATCGCGGCCCTGGGCCGACCGGACGCACCGGAGGTGTAGAGCAGCACGGCCAGCGCCTCGGGGTCGGCCGCCTCGGGCAGCACGCTCGCCTCGCTCGCGGCCAGGTCGGAGTACGCCGTCTCGCCCTGCTGGGCGGCGACGTCGAGCACGAGGAGCCGCGGAGCGGCCCGGCCGGGCGTCGGCGAGGCCGCGAGGGCCTCCTGGACGCCGGCGGCGACGGAGCGGCCGGACTCGACGGTGGAGGCGTCGACGACGAGCAGCCGGGCGCCGCTGTCGGACACGACCCGCAGCAGCTCGCCGGTGGCCGACCGCGGGTTGACGGGTACGGCGACCAGGCGGGCCCGCAGGACGGCGAAGTAGAGCGCGACGAACTCGAGGCGGTTGGCCGTGGCGATCGCGACCCGGTTGCCGGCGACCAGACCCAGTCGCTCGAGCCCGGAGGCGAGCCTCGTGGCGAGCTCGTCGAGCTCCTGCCAGGTCAGGGTGGCCTCGCTGGCGGAGGCCCCGTCGGGCGTCGTGCCGGCGCCGACCAGCGCGACCGTGTCGGGCCTCGCGGCGCTCGCGCGGGAGAGCAGGTCGGCCAGGTTGGCGGTCACGTCGGCGAGTCTGTCACACCGTCTCGGGGGTGGCCCGAGGCGTGCAGGGGCCCCCCGGAGGGTGACTAGGCTGGCGTCGTGACGCCGCCCGAGCCGCCCGCCACCGACCGTCCGTCGCTGACGGCCCCCGCGGGCGTGCGCCGGGCACGGACGGCCCCGCGCAAGGACCTCCGGGTGCGCTCCAAGCTCTCCGGCGAGGCGTCCAGCGCGGCCCGCGAGGTCGAGTCCTCGCTCGAGGCGCCGGCCGACCCGACGGCGGCGGCCTTCTTCGACGTGGACAACACGATCATCCAGGGCGCCTCGATCTTCCACCTGGCCCGCGGCCTCCACCGGAGGCAGTTCTTCACCACCAAGGACATCCTCGGTGCGGCGTGGAAGCAGGCCTACTTCCGCGTGGTCGGCGTCGAGGACCCCGAGCACGTCGCCGAGGCGCGCAGCTCGGCCCTCGCCTTCATCAAGGGCCACCGGGTCGAGGAGCTCATCGCGATCGGCGAGGAGATCTTCGACGAGACCATGGCCGAGCGCATCTGGCCGGGCACCCGGGCGCTGGCCCAGATGCACCTCGACCAGGGCCAGCGGGTGTGGCTGGTGACGGCCGCGCCGGTCGAGATCGCCACGACCATCGCGGGCCGGCTCGGCCTCACCGGGGCGCTCGGCACCGTCGCCGAGCACGAGGACGGGGTCTACACCGGGGCGCTCGTGGGCGACCTCCTGCACGGCCCCGCCAAGGCCGAGGCGGTGCTGGGCCTGGCCGAGGCCGAGGGGCTCGACCTGAGCCGCTGCTCGGCGTACTCCGACTCGTTCAACGACGTGCCGATGCTGAGCCTGGTCGGCGACCCGTGCGTGATCAACCCGGACAGCAGGCTGCGCGACCACGCCCGCGAGCAGGGCTGGCGCATCCGCGACTACCGCACCGGACGCAAGGCCGCCCGCATCGGGCTCTTCGGTGCCGCGGTGACCGGAGCGGTCACGGGATCGGTCGCCGCCGCGGTGGCGCTGCGTCGCCGTCAGGGTGGCGACGGACTCTTCTGACCCGGACCGAAACCCGACCGAAGACCCCGGTCGAAGGTCCTGAACTGGTCTGGATCTTTACGTGGACAAGGTGTGAGTCCTGTCAAATCGGGTTATCGTGCGAGGACAGGTCGTGCGCGGGGGCTGCGACCGTCTGGCCCGCCCCCACCGACCCGGGAGAAGGCCGGCTGGGGAGCCGGTAGGGAGATTCAATGGTGCAGGGTCGGATCGCTGGTGGCATCGACGCGCTGAGGCGCGCCGTCGCCGAGGTGATGCTGTCCGGCCTCACGCCCCAGGTCGTCCCCGTGGCGAGCCTCTCCACCCCTGGTCGCACGCCGGGCGTCGGCAGCTGGTGGCTGCTGAGCGAGGCGGCCGCGCTCCACGAGATCACCCCCGACCCGGGCACCGACGGCTCCGACCGCGAGCACGCGGTCTCCTCGATGGAGGACGAGGCCGAGGCCAGCCGGATGATCGCCCTGGTCGAGCTCGCCCGCGGGGGCGACACCGAGGCGTTCGGGATGCTCTACGACCACTACCACCCGCAGGTCTACCGCTTCCTCTACTACCGCGTGGGCTCGCAGGCGCTCGCCGAGGACCTCACCTCCGACACGTTCTTCCGGGCGCTGCGGAGCATGAGCTCGTTCCGCTGGCAGGGCAAGGACTTCGGCGCGTGGCTGATGACCATCGCCCGCAACCTGACCACCGACCACTACAAGTCGGGTCGCAACCGCCTCGAGATGACCACCGAGGACATGAGCCCGCACGACTCGGCCACCGACGGCCCCGAGACCGCGGTCCTCGCCTCGCTCACCAACGAGGCCCTGATGGAGGCGCTGCGCCAGCTGCCCGCCGAGCAGCAGGAGTGCCTGGTGATGCGGTTCCTCCAGGGCATGTCGATCGCCGAGACGGCCCAGGTGATGGGTCGTTCCGACGGCGCGATCAAGCAGCTGCAGCTGCGCGCGGTGCGCAACCTGGCCAAGCTGATGCCGGAGGGTCTGCGATGAGCCGACCAGACCTGAAAATGAACGTGATTCGCGTTTGCGGAATCCGTAGCGGGATCGCAGGCGTACGACGGAATCACTCGTCCACGCCGTTTCCAGGCTCAGCAGGCGGGACCCAGGTCCTTATCTTCGACGGATCCGTAACTCCGGTGGCAGCACCCTCGTTGCACGGGGTGACGCACCCATCACGACAGATCGGACACCTGCGATGACCTCCCTGATCGGCGCCCGCAGGCGCGCTGAGGAGTTCGACGCGGCCCTTCGCTCTCGGACCCCCTCCCCCAGCACCACGTCCGAGCTGGACTCGCTCCTCTCCCTCGTCGGAGCCCTGCGCGAGCAGGAGGCCCCCGCCCCCCGGGCCGACTTCTCCGCCCGGCTGCGCGAGCAGCTCATGGCCGAGGCCGCCGAGGTGCTCAGCCCCGTCACCCCGCTCGCGCTCCCGCCGCGCCGCCACGGCGCCCGTGAGCGCCGCCTGACCATCGCCGCCTCCGCGTTCGTGCTCATCGGCGGCACCGCCGGCATGGCCGCGGCCGCGCAGAACGCCGCCCCCGGTGACGCGCTCTACCCGCTCAAGCGCGGCCTCGAGGACGCCTCCCGCACGATGCACCGCGACGAGGCCGCCAAGGGCCACGCCTACCTCGACCAGGCCGGCGACCGCCTCGCCGAGGCCCGCACGCTCGTGGGCCGCGACGCCAGCTCCGAGGAGATCAGCGACAGCCTCCAGTCCTTCCAGACCCAGGCCGTGGCCGGCTCCGACCTGCTCCTCGACAAGTTCGCCGAGGACCAGGACGCCGCCCTCGTGCAGGAGGTCCGCACCTTCACCGCCGAGGCGCTCGCCACGCTCGACGCGCTGTCCAAGACCGCGCCGGTCGACCTGTCCGAGGAGTTCGCGCAGGCCGGCCTCGTGCTGCAGCGCATCGACGCCAAGGCCTCCGAGGCCTGCCTCGACTGCTCCGACCTGCCGGCCCTCGAGGTCCCGTCCGCGATGAGCCAGACGGCCGAGATCCAGAAGGCCATGGCCCGGGTCCGCATGCAGAAGATCGACAACAGCCACCCGGCCGCCGCCGTCCCGCCGCTGGCCGTCGACGCGCCGACCGACACCCCGAGCAAGCCCTCGGGCGGCACGGGCGCCGGCACCGGCACCGACTCGGGCCCCAAGGTCCCGAACGTCGGGGTCCGCGACACCGAGCTCCCCCGCGACCCGGAGGAGCTCCTCGGCGCCGTCGACGACGCCACCGGCGGTCTCCTGGGCGGCGTCGGCGACACGGTGGACCAGGTCCTCCCCGGCGCCACGGACGACCTGCTGCCGTAGGTGACGGCCCTACCTAGCCGACCACAGCGCGGGTCGGCGCAGGGAGGCCCCGCGGCGCGTCGAAAGCGACGGAGCGATGCGCAGCGAGCGGAGGAGCGTCGGCGCGCCTCACCAGCGGGGCCGACGCGAGCCGGAGGCGAGCCAACGGCTCAGTGGAAGACCGACTTCCTTCGCATCAGCAGGGCGTAGAGCGTCTGCTGGATGGTCTCGCGGACCTGGTCGGTGACGTTGAAGACGAGCATCGGGTCGTCGGCCGCACCGGGGTCGTAGGAGTCGGTGCGCACGGGCTCGCCGAACTCGATGATCCACTTCGACGGCAGCGGCACGAGGCCGAGCGGGCCGAGCAGCGGGAAGAACGGCGTGATCGGGATGTAGGGCACGCCGAGCAGGCGGGCCAGCGACGGGACGTTGCCCACCAGGGGATAGATCTCCTCGGCCCCGACGATCGAGCACGGCACGATCGGGACGCCGGTGCGGATCGCCGCCGACACGAAGCCGCCACGGCCGAAGCGCTGCAGCTTGTAGCGCTCGGAGTAGGGCTTGCCGATGCCCTTGAAGCCCTCGGGCCACACCGCCGCGAGCTCGCCGTTGCTGAGCATGCGGTGGGCGTCCTCGTTGCACGCCAGCGTCGCCCCGGCCTTGCGGGCGACCTCGCTCACGAAGGGCAGCTTGAAGACCAGGTCGGCGCCGAGCGGGCGCAGGTGGCGACCGGTGGTCTCGTGGACGGCGAACATCGTCATGATGCCGTCGACCGGGATCGTGCCCGAGTGGTTGGCCACGACCAGGGCGCCGGAGTCGCGGGGGATGTTCTCGATGCCGCGGACCTCGATGCGGAACCACTTGGTCGCCAGCGGGCGCACCAGCTCCATCACGAAGCGGTCGACGAACTCGGTGTCGAGGCCGTACTCGTCGACGGTGTAGTCGCCCGTCACGCGGCGGCGGGCGTAGGCCAGCAGCTCGGCCAGCCTGCGGTCGGCGTCGGCACCGAAGACCTTCTCGGCGGCGCCGGTGACCAGCGGCAGCAGCTCGCCCAGCCCCAGCGGTCCGACCTTGGTCGGGGGCCGCTCGTTGCCGAGGATGACGCCCGGGACGACGCGCTCACCGCGCTCACCGAGCGGCTGGAGGGTGTGGATGCTCGCGGAGTCGCCCGAGCCGCTCACCGGCTCGCCGACCCGCGGCTCACGGAGCAGACGGGGCGGGGTCTCCTCACGGAGGTCCTCGCCCTCGGAGGGCTCGGCGGCGGCGCCGTCGACGACGAGGTCCTCGGCAGCCTCCTCCGAGGCGTCGGCGTCGGTGGCCCCGGTGGCCCCGGTGGCCTCGGTGGCGTCGGCGACCTCGCCGGTCACCTCGTCGACGGCGGCGGCCGGGTCGACGCCGGAGGCGTCCACGGTCGGGTCGGTCGGGTCGGTCGGCTCGGACCCGGGCTGCTCGCCGTCCTTCTTGGGCGACCAGAGGTCGCGCGAGGACGAGGACGGCTTGTCGCGGCCGGAGCCGCGGCCGGGGCGCCCGCGGGTGCCGAGCGGGATGATCTCTGCGTCAGGCATGGGTGCCTCCCAGGAGACCGGCGACGGCGTTCTCGACCGTCACCACGGGATGGGTGCGGAGCAGCGCCGGGGGGTGGGCCTGCGCGAACTCGGCGAGGGTGTCCTCGGTGGTGCGGGTGGCCTCGAACCCCAGGACGTTGCGCATCCGGGACGTGTCCATGCCGCGACCGTAGGTGAGGTAGGTCAGCTGGTCGGGCGAGAAGCCGCTCATCCCGAGCCGAGCGCGGCGTACGGCGGACCCGATGCCGCTGAGCGCGAAGGCGGGGACGGGCAGGGCGATCCGGTCGAGGCGACGGATCGCCTGCGACATCGGCAGCACGCCCTCACCGGCGACGTTGAAGGTGCCCGCGACGCCGGCCAGCGTCGCGTGGTGCAGCGCGCCGACGAGGTCGTCGTAGTGGAGCATCTGGATCCGGGCGTCGAAGCCCATCACCTTGGGGATCGGGTTGAGCGCGAGGTAGTCGCTCAGGGCGGTCGACACCGACGGCGAGAGCAGCGGGGCGTTGCGCAGGACGGTGACGCTCACCTCCGGGCGACGGCGGGCGAAGCCGCGGACGTAGCCCTCGATCTCGAGCACGTCCTTGCCGTAGCCGGTGCGCGGCACGCGCCGCGGGCCCATGTCCTCGGTGAACATCGCCGGGTCGCGGTTGGAGGAGCCGTAGACCTCGCCGCTGGACTTCACCACGAGCCGCTCGAGGCCCGGAGCACGCTGGCACGCAGCGAGCAGCTGCATGGTGCCGATGATGTTGTGCTCCTTCATCGACATGCGGCCCCCGAGCAGGTCGGGGTTGGCGGCCACGCTGGTGTGGACGACGGTGTCGACGTCCTCCTGCGTGATCACCTTGGCGATGACGGGGTTGCGGATGTCGGCGCGCACGAAGCGCACCGTCCCCAGGTCACCGCGCGGGGGGACGACGTCGACACCGATGACCCGCGAGACCGCGGAGTCCTCGGTGAGCCGGCGGGCCAGCCGTCCGCCGAGCACGCCCGAGACGCCGGTCACCAGGACGATGCGTCCACCGGCGCTCGATGCACCCGAGTTGGTGGTCATGGTCTCCCCTGACGGTCGCGGTCCTGGTGGACCGCGTCCCCCTCACATGGCCCGACGGGCCTGACTGGCCGGAGAAGCAGCGGGCCGCCGCGTCGTTGCGGGCGGACCGCACACCTCACTTGCCGAGACGACGGCGCTGGACGCGGGTCTTCTTGAGCAGCTTGCGGTGCTTCTTCTTGGCCATGCGCTTGCGGCGCTTCTTGATGACAGAACCCACGGAGAACCTTCCAGGTGTTGCAGCGTGTGGGCGACCGGGTGCGGTCGCCGAAGGGGCCAAGCCTAACCGGAGGGGGTGGTCACGACCCAACCGAGCCGGTCGGCGGACCGCGTCCGCGGCCGGGGCGTCTGCGGCGTGAGCGGCCACCTGAGTCGTTTTCGAGGATTTTACCTGCCCAGTTTCCTGAACTCGCGTCCGGCTCGGGACTATGGTCCTAGAGTTGTGGGACCAACGAGCCGGAGCGATTCGGGACCAGTTGGGGATCGGGACGGTGTGGGAGCGCCCCCGATGTCACCAGGCTAGGGAGGGCCAGGACATGGGCATGGCAGCGACTGCACGCCGCATCCTCATCGCGACCATCGCCGTCCTCGCGTCGACGTTCGCCGTCGTCGGCGGCACCACCGCCAGCGCCGACGCCGCCTCGCTCGACCAGATCCGCTCGCTGGCCCCCGACACCTACGAGGCGCGGGTGATCCGCTGGATCAACCGGGAGCGCGCCGCGCACGGCCTCGCCCCGGTCCGCGCCCAGAGCTGCACCGACCGCTACGCCGAGCGCTGGAGCCGCTACCTCGGGCGCAACCTGGAGTTCTTCCACCAGGACCTCGACCCGTTCTTCAGCCGGTGCAACGCCCGCTACGCCGGCGAGACGCTGGCCCGCGGCGCGGTGATGCCCCGCGAGATGGTCCAGCTGTGGATGAACAGCGACGGCCACCGGGCGATCCTGCTCAGCAAGAACCCCCGTCGCATCGGCGTCGGCGCGTTCCTCGACTCGCGCGGTGACTGGCTGGTCGCCGCCGACTTCACCCGGTTCTGAGCCCGCCACCCACCGACCACGAGCCCCCGGCCCGCACCAGGACGCGGACCCGGCCAGGCTCCTGCAACACCGCACCCACGAATGACGGAGGGTGTGGACCTCTCGGTCCACACCCTCCGTCGCTGTTCGTCGCTCGGTCGGAGCCTCAGCCGGTCTGGAAGAAGCTCCGCTGGAGGTACTCGTTGACCTGGTCCTCCGGAACGCGGAAGGAGCGGCCGACCCTCACGGCCGGAAGCTCGCCCGAGTGCACGAGGCGATAGACCGTCATCTTGGACACCCTCATGACCGTGGCGACTTCTGCCACGGTCAGGAACTTCACTCCGGAGACGTCCCCGGGGCTGTTTTCGGCCATGTAGCACCGCTCTTTCTTCAGCCGCACGCCTCCGGCTTCCCCACCGGAGGATCGACATTGCGCCTATGACTCACGAGCCTAGTGTGACTAGTGGGGTGGCGGAGCGGGTTGAGGCAAAAGTTTCCGTTCGGCCGCGTGTCGACTGGACAGACGGCCCTCCGGCGATCGGGGCCCTGACGGCCGGTCAGAGCACCGGGTCGAGCCCGTGGAGGGGGAAGACGGAGGTGCGGGTGGCCTGGATCGCCCGGTCCAGCCACGACTCCGGGTCGTAGCCCTGCTCCCAGTCGCGGTAGAGCGGGGTGCGCCCGTCGGTCATCAGCACCGGTCCCCGCCGGCCCACCCGGCCCTGGACCTCGTCGCGCCACGCGGTCGGCACCTCGGTCGCCGGGTCCAGCGGAGTGCCGGCCACGATCGCCAGCAGGTGGGTCCACGAGCGCGGGACCACGTCGACCACGGCGTAGCCCCCTCCCCCGGTCACCAGCCACCTGCCGCCGGCGACCTCGTGCGCCAGGTCGTGCAGGGCGGCGTACGACGCGCGCTGGCCGTCCACGGTCAGCATGAGGTGGGCGAGCGGGTCCTCCGCGTGCGAGTCGCAGCCGTGCTGGGTCACCAGGACGTCGGGGCGGAACTCCCGCAGCAGGGGAGGTACGACGGCGTGGAAGGCCCGCAGCCAGCCCGCGTCGGCGGTGCCCGGGGGCAGGGCGACGTTGACCGCGCTGCCCTCGGCACCCGGGCCGCCGACGTCGTGCGGGAACCCGGTGCCCGGGAAGAGCATCTGGCCGGTCTCGTGGAGGCTGATCGTGAGCACGCGCGGGTCGTCCCAGAACACCCGCTCCACGCCGTCGCCGTGGTGGACGTCCACGTCGACGTAGGCCACGCGCTGCGCCCCCTGGGCGAGCAGCCACCGGATGGCGACCGCCACGTCGTTGTAGACGCAGAAGCCGCTGGCGCGGTCGGGCATCGCGTGGTGGAGCCCGCCGGTGACGTTGGCGGCGTGCTGCACCTCGCCGGTCCACATCCGGCGGGCCGCCTCGACGGTCGCCCCGACCACGTGGGCCGAGGCGTGGTGCATGCCGGCGAAGGTCGGGTTGTCGTCGGTGCCGAGGCCGCGGGCGAGGTCCGTGCGCGTGGGGTCCTCGCCGATCCGGCGGACGACCTCGATCAGCTCACGGTCGTGGACCGTCGCGAGCAGGTCGTCGTCGGCGAGCGGCGCCTTGGCCACGGCGAGGCCGGAGCCCCCGACGACGCCGAGCGCCTCCGCGAGCCGCATGGTCAGGTCGACCCGGACCGGGTTCATCGGGTGGGTCGCGCCGAAGTCGTACTCCACCAGGCTCGGCTCGAAGACCGTGCAGGCCGAGCAGGACCCTCCCGAGCCCGTCGAGAGGCTCACTGCTCCCCCGAGAGCGACCGCGACCGGTCCCGGGCGGCCTCCATCGCGGAGAGGAACGCCGCACGGACCTTGTGGTCCTCCAGCTCGCGGATCGCCGCGGCGGTCGTGCCGCCGGGCGAGGTGACCTGCTCGCGCAGCACGGTCGGGTGCTCGCCGGTCTCGCGCAGCAGCTTGGCCGAGCCGACGACGGTCTGGACGACGAGCTCGGTGGCCGTCGTGCGCGGCAGCCCGAGGTGGACGCCGGCCTCGATCATGGCCTCGACGACGAAGAAGAGGTACGCCGGCCCGGAGCCGCTGATCGCGGTCACCGCGTCCTGCTGCTTCTCGGGCACCCGCACCACCCGGCCCGTCGCGGCCAGCAGCGACTCGGCCACCGCGAGGTGCTCCTCGTCGCAGTGCGAGCCGCGCGAGATCGCGGCCATGCCCTCGTCGACCAGCGCGGGGGTGTTGGGCATGACGCGCACGACCGCGACGCCGTCGGGCAGGTGGGACTCGATGAACGACGTGGTGATGCCGGCCGCCAGCGAGACGACCAGCTGACCGGCCCGCAGGTCGGAGGCGATCTCGGCGAGCAGCTCGCCCATGTCCTGGGGCTTCACGACCACCACGACGGTGTCGGCACGCGCAGCCGCCTCGCGGTTGTCGACGACCGTGACGCCGTACCTCTCCCGCAGCTCGTCGGCGCGTTCGCTGCGCTTCTCGCCCACGAGGAGCCCGTCGGCCGGTCGGCCGGCGCGGAGCAGTCCCGAGAGCAGGGTCTCGCCCATCACGCCCACGCCGAGGATCGCGACCGTCCCGTCGCCACCGACCTTCGCTGCTGCACTCACCGCTCGCTCCTCACTGGCTCACTTCGACGACACGAGCGCCCGGAGGAAGAACCCCAGGTTGGCCGGACGCTCGGCGAGCCGCCGCATCAGGTAGCCGTACCACTCCTGACCGTAGGGGACGTAGACCCGCATGCGGTGCCCGTCTGCGGCAAGACGCCGCTGCTCGTCGGGGCGGATGCCGAAGAGCATCTGGAACTCGTAGCTGTCGGGGGCACGCCCGGTGCGCTCCACCAGCGCCTCCGCGATCGCGACCATGCGCGGGTCGTGGGTCGCGACCATCGGGTAGCCGTCGCCCTCCATGAGGATGCGCAGGCAGCGGACGTAGGCCTTGTCGACCTCGAGCCGGTCGCGGTGGGCGACGCGCTCCGGCTCGTCGTAGGCCCCCTTGCAGAGGCGGACGCGGGAGCCCTCGACGGCGAGCGCACGGCAGTCGGCCTCGGTGCGCCGGAGGTAGGCCTGCAGCACGGCGCCGGTCTCGGGGAAGTCCTTGCGCAGCTCGCGCAGCACCCGCAGCGTCGAGTCGGTCGTGGTGTGGTCCTCCATGTCGAGGGTGACCGTGGTGCCCGCGTTGCGGGCCGCGCGGCAGATGCGCCGGGCACCGTCGAGGGCGATGCGCTCGCCGCCGGGCAGCGCCTGGCCGATCGCGGAGAGCTTGACCGACACCTCGGCGCGCTGGGCGAGGCCGCGGGCGGAGAGCTGCTCGAGCAGGTCGAGGTACGCCGCGACCGCGCGCTCGGCGAGCGCCTCGTCGGTGGTGTCCTCGCCGAGCACGTCGAGGCTCACCAGCCGGCCGTCGGCCACGAGGTCGGCCACCACGTCGACCGCCTCGGGGGTCGACTCCCCCGGCACGAACCGGTCCACCACCGCACGGGTGGGCGGGAGCGTCGTCAGCGTGTGCTTGAACCGCGCGTTGCGGGAGAGACCGAGCAGTGTGCGCCTGAGCATCGGCCCAGGCTACGACCCCACGGCGGTGGCGAAGTTCAGCCGGGTGAAGGCCAGCGCCTCCATCAGGTCGGCCTCACGGGTGGCGCGGTTGCCCGACCGGCGCGTGTTGACCTCCAGCACGAGGTGTCCGCGGAAGTCGCGGCCGGCCAGGTGCTCGAGCAGGGCGGCGACGGGCTGGTTGCCGCGGCCCGGGATCAGGTGCTCGTCCTTGGCGCTGCCGGTGCCGTCGGTGAGGTGCACGTGGCGCAGCCGGTCGCCGAGGCGCCGGGCGAGGTCGAGCGAGTCGACCTGGGCGGTCGAGGCGTGCGAGACGTCGAGCGTGGTGTTGGTGTAGTCGTGGCCGACCGGGTCCCAGTGCGGCGCGTAGACCTGCATGTGCCGGTTGGAGGAGGCGCGCCAGGGATACATGTTCTCCACCGCGAACGCGACGCCGGTCTTCTCCTCCAGCAGCGCGATGCCCTCGACGAAGCCGCGGGCGTAGTCACGCTGCCAGCGGAACGGCGGGTGCACGACCACCACGTCGGCGCCGACCTCCTGCGCCATCTCGGCGCTCTTGCGCAGCTTGCCCCACGGCTCGGTGCCCCAGACCCGCTGCGTGATCAGCAGGCACGGGGAGTGGACCGCGCACACGGGGATCTCGTGGTACTCCGAGAGGTGGCGCACCTGCGCGGCGTCCTGGCTGGTCTCGTCCATGCCGACCATCACCTCGACCGCGTCGAAGTCCAGCCGCTTGGCCATCTCGAACGCGGTCGCCGTGGTCTCGGGATAGACCGACGCGGTCGACAGCGCGACGAGCGCGGGTCGCTCCGGCTGCACGGGAGGTGACATCGGCTCGGCCTCAGCGTCCCAGCACACTGAGCGAGTCGAGGCGCTCCAGGATGACGCCCTCGCGCAGGGCCCAGGGGCAGATCTCCAGCTCGGTGAGCTCGAAGAGGTCGAGCACGGCGTCGGCGACGATCGCCCCGGCGACGATCTGGTGGGACCGGCTCGCCGAGACCCCGGGCAGCTCCTTGCGGGCGTCGTCGTCCATCTCGAGCAGCTCGGGCAGCGTCTCGCGCAGGGCCTCCGCGCTGAGCACCCGGCGTACGAGCGGGCCCTCGCCGGACGGCGCGGACCCGCAGATCCGGGCCAGGGAGCGGAAGGTCTTGGACGTGGCGACGGCGTGGTCGGGCGCGCCTCCGCGCAGCACGGCCCCGGCCTCGCGGCCGATCTCGGCGCGGACGTGGGCGCGCAGCTTCTTGACCGCCTTGGCCGGCGGCGGGTCCTCCTGCAGCCACTGGCGGGTCAGGCGCCCGGCGCCCAGCGGGACCGAGATGGCGACCTCCGGGGCCTCGTCGGGGCCGGCGGCGATCTCCAGCGAGCCGCCCCCGATGTCGAACAGCGCGATGCGGCCCGCCGACCACCCGAACCACCGGCGCACGGCGAGGAAGGTCAGCCGGGCCTCGTCGTCGCCCGGGAGCACCTGGAGCTCGACGTCGGAGGCCTTGTAGACCGCCTTGAGCACGTCGTCGGAGTTGGAGGCGTCCCGCACGGCCGAGGTGGCGAACCCCAGCATCTCCTCGCACCCCTTGTCCTCGGCCACCTGCAGCGCGTTGGCGACGAACTCGGTGAGCGCGTCGATGCCCTCGTCGGTGATGGCTCCCTCGTCGTCGAGGTGCTCGGCCAGACGCAGCGGCTCCTTGAAGGAGAACGCCGGAAGTGGTGCGGCACCACCAGCGGCATCCACCACCAGGAGGTGCCCGGTGTTGGATCCGATGTCGAGGACTCCGAGTCGCACGGCTCCAAACTACCCGTGGGCACGGGCCGGTCGGCGCCGATCGCGCTTGTCGGGATCACTAGGGTGTGCGGGTGCCCGAGGTCGACCTGATGTTCCCGCGAGCGTTCGTGGAGTTCCCCGATCCCGCGGACGCCGACCAGGTGTTCCGCTGCGACCTGACGTGGCTGACGTCGCGGTGGACGTGCATCTTCGGCCGCGGCTGCCAGGGCATCTACTCCAACCGTCCCGACGACGGCTGCTGCACCCTCGGCGCGCACTTCTCCGACGAGGACGACGAGAAGCGGGTCGCCGCCCACGTCGAGGACCTGCTGCCCGAGGAGTGGGAGAAGCACCGGTCCGGCCGCCGCAAGGGCTGGGTGGAGACCGACGAGGAGGGCGCGCGCAAGACCCGCGTCGTCAAGGGCGGCTGCATCTTCCTCAACTCCCCCGACTTCCCCGGCGGTGGCGGCTGCGCCCTGCACGCGCAGGCGATCCGCAAGGGCATCCACTTCGTCGAGACCAAGCCCGACGTCTGCTGGCAGCTCCCCCTGCGCCGCACCTACCGCACCGTCGAGCGGCAGGACGACACGTCCTACCTCGAGATCAGCATCGGGGAGTACGACCGCCGCGGCTGGGGCCCCGGCGGCCACGACCTCGACTGGTACTGCTCGGGCAACACCGAGGCCCACGTCGGCGCGAGCCCGGTCTACGTCTCCAGCGAGGCCGAGCTGGTCGCGCTCATGGGCCGCCCGGCGTACGACGTCCTGGTGGGGCACTGCGAGCAGTTCGTCGCAGGCGGGCGCCCTGTGCCGCACCCCGCCGACCCCGACTGACGCGAGGCCGTCCTGTGGGGGTCGGTCGTCGTCACCCCGTGCCCGGAACCGCCCCCGCGACGAGTCCCCGTCAGTCCTTGGTCTTGAACTTGGCCGCCAGGTTGTCGGGCATGGGCTGGTAGCGCGCGAAGGTGCGGGTGAACGAGCCGGAGCCGTGGGTGCTCGACCTCAGGTCGATGGCGTAGCGGGTGATCTCGATCTGCGGCACCTCGGCCCGCACGACCGTGCGCTCGTCGCCGAGCGCCTCGGAGCCGAGCACGTGGCCGCGACGGCCGGACAGGTCGCTCATCACGGTGCCGACCAGGTCGTCGGGGACGATGACCGCGACCTCGTCGACCGGCTCGAGCAGCGTGATGCGGGTGGCCCCGGCGGCCTCGCGCAGCGCGAGCGCCCCGGCCGTCTGGAAGGCCATGTCGGAGGAGTCGACGCTGTGCGCCTTGCCGTCGGTGAGCGTCACCCTGATGTCGACGACGGGGAAGCCGGCCGCGACGCCCTTCTCCATCTGGGCGATCACGCCCTTCTCGACCGAGGGGATGAACTGCCGGGGGACGGCGCCGCCCACCACCTTGTCGACGAACTCGAAGCCGCTGCCCTCGGGGAGGGGCTCGACCTCGATGTCGCAGACGGCGTACTGCCCGTGCCCGCCCGACTGCTTCACGTGACGGCCCTTGCCCTCGGCGCGGCCGCCGAACGTCTCGCGCAGCGGCACCTTGAGCTCGAGCTGGTCGACGGTGGCGCCGTGCCGCGTGGAGAGGCGGTCGACGACGACGTCGGCGTGGGCCTCGCCCAGGCACCACAGCACGATCTGGTGGGTCTCGGCGTTGTGCTCGATGCGCAGCGTCGGGTCCTCGGCGGCGAGCCGCTGGAGGCCCTGGCCGAGCCGGTCCTCGTCGGCCTTGGCGCGCGCCTGGATCGCGAGCGGCAGCAGGGGCTCGGGCATCGACCACGGCTTGAGCACCAGCGGCGTGTCCTTGTCGGACAGGGTGTCGCCGGTCTCGGCGCGGGTGAGCTTGGCGATCGCGCAGATGTCGCCGGCCCTGACCTCCTCGACCGGACGCTGGGTCGCGCCGAGGGGCACCGACAGGGCGCCGATGCGCTCGTCCTCGTCGTGGTCCTCGTGACCGCGGTCCTCGCCGAAGAACGAGGAGAAGTGCCCCGAGACGTGGACGGTCTGGTCGGGACGCAGCGTGCCGGAGAAGACGCGCACGAGCGAGACGCGGCCGACGTAGGGGTCGGTGGTGGTCTTGACGATCTCGGCGACGAGCGGCCCGTCGGCGTCGCAGGAGATCGTCGGGCCCTTGCCCCCGGCCGGCGTGAACACCTCGGGCAGCGGGTGCTCCAGAGGCGAGGGGAAGCCCGCGACGACCAGGTCGAGCAGCTCGGTGGCGCCGACCCCGGACAGCGCGTCGACCGGGATCACGGGGTGGAAGGAGCCGCGGGCGACCGCTCGCTCCAGGTCGGTGACCAGGGAGTCGCGGTCGACCTCCTCGCCGCCGAGGTAGCGCTCCATCAGGCCCTCGTCCTCGGACTCCTCGATGACCGCCTCGATCAGGGCCCCGCGCTGGGTCTCGTGCTCGTGGTCGTCGCCGAGCAGTCCGACCAGGCGCCCACCCTCCAGGAGGTACGCCGGCACGACCTTGTCGCCGAACG
>CAZKZQ010000056.1:0-17679 GCA_964557235.1 uncultured Nocardioidaceae bacterium | reverse complement strand
GGTCGGTCGGTCGGGTCGGTCGGGTCAGGGAAGGTGGCCGGCGATGTCGCGCGCCGCCAGCGCGAGCTGCACGCGCAGCTGGTCGAGCTCCGGCACGATCTCGTCGGTCGGGCCGAACGCCGAGATGCTCGCCACCGCGACCCGGCGCTGCATCACCGGCACCGCGATCGAGGTCATCCCCTCGAAGGACTCGCCGTGCGAGACCGCGAAGCCCTGCCGGCGCACGTCGGACAGGGCACGGCTCCAGTCGGACTCCGTGCGGATCGTCCGGGGGGCGTACGCCGGGAAGCCGGCGGCGCGGCACGCCTGGTCGACGGCGGGGTTGAACGCCGCGATGACCTTGCCCGAGCTGGTGCAGTGCACGGGCAGCCGGCGACCGATGCGGCCGAGCACCTGCCCGCCCTCACCGGTCTCGATGCGCTCCACGAAGACCACGTCGCCGCCGTCCGGGACCCCGAAGTTGAGCGTGTAGCCGGTCTCGGCGGCGATGCGGAGCAGGTGGGGCAGAGCGGCGTGGCGGAAGGTGTTGCGCACCTGGGCGAGGTGACCGAGCTCGTAGAGGTGGATGCCCAGGTGGTACAGCCCCGTCTCGCGGTCCTGCTCCACGAACCCCCGGCCGCTCAGGGTGCGCAGCAGGCGGTGGGCGGTCGACTTCGCCACGCCCAGCCGCCGCGCGACGTCCGAGACCCCCAGGGCGCCGTCCACCGCGAAGCACTCGAGGACGTCGAGCGCGAGGCCGACCGAGCGGACGCTGCCGGGCTCGGCGGACCCGCCGGAGAACCGCTTGGGGACCGAGGCGACGGTGGCCTCGGAGGGCTCGGTCGCGGTCATCGCTTGATCAACGGGGACCGGACCCCGCCCTGCGCCTTGTCGGCCTCGTTGAAGAAGTCCTCGCGGAAGATGTCGCGGGGGAACAGCCGCTTGCCCATCATCGTCCGCAGCGCCGCCTCCACCATCGGCGGAGGGCCGCACAGGTAGCCCACGCACCCGGCCATCGTCTCGTGGTCGGCGGCCATCACGTCGGTGACCAGGCCGTAGCCGTAGGCCGTCGGGTCGCCCCCGCTCGCCGCGACCTCCTCCGGCCCCTCCTCCGAGAGGCAGGGGCGGTAGGTGAACCGGTCGGGGTGCTCCTTGGCCAGCCGCGAGAACAGCTCGACGTCGTAGAGCCACGCGCGCGTCCGGGCGCCGGCGTAGAGCGTCAGCCGGCCGGCGTACTCCCCCGCCTCGAGCGCGTGACGCACCATCGAGGTCAGGGGCGCCAGACCCGTGCCGCCGCCCACCAGGACGGCGTGCCGGTCGTCCTGCGTCCGCAGCACGAAGCGACCGTAGGGTCCCGAGACGCGCACCTCGTCGCCGACGGCGAGCCGGCTGAACACCCACCCGTCGGTCCCGCGGCCGCCCGGCACGTTGCGCACGTGGAACTCCAGCCGCCGGCCCTGCCCCGGAGGGGTGGCGATCGACCAGGTGCGGTCCACCTGCGGGAGGCCGTCCGCCGCGGGCACGGTGAACTTGAGGTACTGCCCGGCGTTGAAGCCCAGCGGGCGGTCCAGCTCGACGACCAGGCGGCGCGTCTGCTCCGCGATGTCGCTCAGCCCGACGACGGTCGCGACGTAGTCCTCCACCGGGAAGACCGTCACCGACTCGTCGACGTCGAGGTCCGCCTCGATCACCACGTCGGACCGGGGCGTCGCGCAGCACGGCAGCAGCTTGCCCTCGTCGCGCTCGAAGTCCATCAGGGCGAAGGAGCTGGACGCGCCGTGGTCGACGTCCCCCTCCAGCACCTCCGCCTTGCACGTCGCGCAGGTGCCGTGGGTGCAGGAGTGCGGCAGCCAGACGCCGTTGCGCAGGCACGCGTCGAGGATCGTCTGGTCCTCGGCGCACTCGACCTCGCGGCCGAGCGGCTCCACCGTGATGCGGTACGACGTCGCGGGCATCGGCTACTTCTTCACCATGCGGATGACGGACTTGTGGCCGACCCCCAGCGCCTCGAGGCTCGCCCCGACCTCCGGCACCCAGGGCCTGTCGTCCAGGCCCCACTCGAAGTCCGCCGGCGTCCACGAGGCCTGCCAGTCGGGGTCCTCCTCGTGGTAGGGCACGACGAGCACGGTCCAGAAGTCGCCGAACGACATCGCCTTCGGGGCCCGGAAGCAGGCCGCGGCCACGAACCACGGGTTGCCGTCGTACCAGACGTGCACCAGCTGGTCGTCGGCGTAGAGCTCCTGCCGGGAGCGCGACGGGAAGTCGTACTCGCCGATGCTGCGGATCTCGGGCCGCTCGATCACCGTGTTGAAGCCGGTCATGTCAGTCCTCCCCGAGCTCTGAGTGGTCGGCCTGGTCGTGCCAGCGCAGCCAGTTCCTGTGGTCGGTCGACCCGAGGTACTCCCCGCCGTCGCCCGGTTGCATGCCGTACCAGGCCAGGACGTCGCCGAGCTCGGCGCCGCCGCAGTTGCCCTGGTAGATCTGGTGGACCGGCAGCCAGGCCTGGCGGAACTTCACCGGCTCGTGCTCGAAGATGTTCTGGCAGCCGTCGGAGCAGAAGTTGTAGCGCTCACCCTCGAAGACCACCGACCGCTGGCAGATCCTGAACGGGTCGTCGGCCTCGGTGAAGCCCATCGGGATCTGGCAGACCTGGCACAGCTGGGGCAGGCCCCGGATGAAGTGCCGGCCGCCGTTGGCGACGTTGGCCTTCTCCTTGTCCCACAGCGCCCGGTAGGCCGGGAAGGTCTCGGGGTACTGCTCCTCGAGCCAGTCGAGCGTCTCGTCGCTGGGGATGCTCGTGGTGAACGCGGCGGCGTGGCTGAACTGGTAGAGGATCCAGTAGGCCTGGTGGGAGAGGTGCTCCTTCTCCTGCATGGCCTTCTCCACGTCGCGCGGCGGCCGGATGCCGTAGTAGGCGAGGTCCTGGAACAGGCCGCCCAGCATCTGCTGCTCGAAGTAGAGCTCGAAGGCCTCCTTCCAGCTCATCACCTTGCGCGGCAGCATGTAGTCGAGCATCTGCGCCACCAGGGCGGTGACCCGGTAGCCCCGCCAGAACCACTTGTCGATCCAGTGCTGGACGATCGGCACGTTGTCCGGGTCCTGCTCGAGCAGGAACTTGATCGCCTCGAGACCCAGCGTCATGTGCCGCGACTCGTCGGACTGGGCCGAGAAGCCGAAGGTCATCGTCGGCAGGTCGCCGTTGAACGACGCCCCCGACATGAACGGCACGAACAGCAGGTTGGTCAGGAGGTACTCGAAGGAGAACCCGATCGCGATCAGGAACTCGAACGGGCCGGCCGAGAGCGCGTCGTCGAAGAACGACTTGGGGACCGAGAGGTACCACACGCGGTCGTGCTGGTGCAGGTAGGAGTGGAACCCGCAGTAGTACTTGTTGTAGTTGCTCAGCGTGTGGATCTCGGTCTGCGCGTGCCGGATCTCGTCGAGGCTCTGGCACAGCGACGCGAACCGCGGGCCGGGACCGTTGAGGTGGCGGCTGAGGTAGGCGAAGTTGCGGTGCGCCTGGTACTCCAGCGGCGTGACGCCCTGGAGGAAGAGCTTCATCGCGTTGAGGTAGGACGCGTCGGTCAGGGACAGGTGGCCCTGGCTCTGCGCGAACCCGTCGAGCACGGCGTAGAGCCGGCGGTCCTTCTCGGCCTGGTACTTCGCGTAGGCGTCCACGGTCAGGCGGAAGGGGTCCTCCCACTTGCTCCAGTCGTGGATCTTGATCCCCTCGAAGGTGGTGTAGGGGAACATCTCCTCCGAGCTGACGTAGGACGGGTCCCAGTCGAGGTCGCGGGTGAGCGCGGAGTAGCGCTCCTTCATGCTCAGCTTGCGGGGCGGGCGGTCCCCCGGCGTCCTGGCTGCGGGGATGCCGGACGGCTGGGTGGTGAGGGTCATCGCAGGTCCTTCTCTCGGGGTCTCAGTGGTCCCAGGCGATGACGATCTCGTCGTCATCCCATTCCTTGATGTGGCCGAAGTAGCTGATGATCGCGAGCTGGAACTCGTGGGTCTCCCACTCGCGTCCCAACCGCTGCTCGACGCTCTCGCGCCGGATCACCAGCCGGCCGGGGGCGGTGACGCGCACCATGCCGGGCATGTGGTTGACCGTCGCGTCGGCGTTGTCGGCCTCCATCGCCTCGATCACCGCGCGGTTCTGCTCGCTCTCCTGGACGTCGACGCCGACGGGCCGTTCGGCCGCCGAGACGTGGGTCGGTGCACTCATCTCAGTCCTCCTCCGCGGTGATCCCGAGACCGGTCAGGTGGTCGCGGACGCGCGCGACCGAGGCGGCCAGCGCCTCCCGGCAGCCCGCGTCGACCAGCTCGTCCAGTCGTACGGCGACCGGCGCGAGCGCGGCCTCTCCGGCGGCGAGCGCCGCGGTCACGGTCGCGTGCAGGGCCGTCCGGTTGGCGTCGCCGTGCTCCGGGTCGGCGACCCACGCCTTGTAGAGCGCGTCGAGCCAGCGCCGCTGGTCGGTGAACCACCCGGACAGGTGCTGGGCCACCAGGCTGTAGGGACCGGCGGCGGCGGTGATCGCCGCGTCGTCGAGGTGCTGGTAGAGCAGGGAGTAGAGCAGCTGGTCGGTGACGTCGAGGCTGACCATCGCCGTGCCCCAGTCGCGCTCGACCAGCGTCTCCTCCGCGAGCCGGCGCAGCGGCTGCAGCGAGGCGTCGTCCAGCCACAGCTGCTTCGCGGCGGTCAGGCTGTCCGCGGTGCCGCCTCCGAACGAGATCCCGGCGCGGGAGAGCATCTGGGCGTTGCCGATGCGGTCGAAGGCGGCGTAGGCCGCGCACTGGGTGATCGTGGTCCCCCAGCCGAACCGGGCGGCGTTGCTGCTCACCATCTGCGCCGCGGCCTCCCAGTGGCGCATCGGCAGGACCACCTCGGCCACCACGGCGTGCCACCCGGCCGGCAGCCGGTCGAACATGCCGCGCTTCTCCAGGTAGGTCAGCGTGTTCCCGAACGCCTCGTGCAGGTCGGCTCGCGAGGTCACGTAGGGCGCGTAGTAGTACTGCCGCGGGTCGGTGTAGGCGTAGGCGTCGGTCAGCTTCAGCACCGAGTAGTCCGGGCTGTAGATGTCGATCTCCGGCGCCCACAGCGGCCGGTAGTGGAAGTTGGTCGTGGCCTGCAGGTCGATCGTCCCCTCCTCGTAGCGCGAGGCGGGGCGGTCGCCGTACCGGTCGACCAGGTGTTGGAAGGTCTTGCGCTCAGGCTCGATGACCTGGGTCCGCAGCTCGAACTGCACGGTGGTCTCCTCGGGATCTCGGCGGGCCGGCTCAGCCGGTGACGACGGGGTGGTGGGTCAGGCCGGACTCGGCCAGCAGGCGGATGATCAGGTCGGGCAGCGCGTCGGGTCCCTCGAGCTCCACCGGGAGCTCGGACTCGAACCCGTCCCCGACCAGCCGGCCGTAGGCGGTGCCGTCCTCGAAGGTCGTGGACACGCGGGCCGCACGGCCGCGGTAGCCGATGGCGAAGGCGAGCTCGTGCGGCAGCGTCTCGTCGCTCAGCGTCAGGCGCTCGTCACTGGCCGCCATCACGGCGTTGGCCTCGCACACCAGCTGCTCGGCGAGCGACCTGACCGCCACCTGGCGGTCGGCTCCGGTGCCCGTGGCGATGCGCCGGCTCAGCCGGGTCTGCGGCATGGGCGTGGGCTCGGGGTCGCCCTCCTCGCCGATCAGGTCGGCGACGCGGAGCATGAACGGTGTCATGCCTCCTCCTTCGTGCTCGGTGTGTCGTGGGGACAGAGGGCGGCCGCACCCGCTTCGGCGATCTCCCGGTCCTGGTCGGCCGATCCGCCGGAGACGCCGACGGCGCCGACGACCTCGCCGTCGACCCGGACCGGGACGCCTCCGCCGAAGACGACCAGGCGGTCCCGGTGGACGATGCCCTCGCGCAGCGACGGCTCGTCCTTGATCAGGTCGAACCACGCGTGCGTGGGCAGCCCCGAGAAGGCGGCGACGGTGAAGGCCTTGTCGACCGCGATCGGGTAGGAGAGCAGGGCCGCCCCGTCCATGCGCGCCGTGGCGAGCGGGTCGCCGCTGGGGTCGGCGACGCAGACGTTGACCGGCACACCGAGACGTTCGGCGTGCGCCACCGCTGCCACGAGCACCGACGTGGCTCCGGTGTAGGTCAGGCCGCGCCAGGCTCGCGTGGGAGCGGGCGCGCTGGACGGGGACGGCACGAGGGCTCCCAGGCTCACGTGTAGACGGTGGTGAAGCGCTCGTTGAGCTCGCGGGCGTGGTAGAAGATGCCCTTCGCGATCTGGTCGGGCGTCCACTTGCTCATCGGGCGGTCGCGGTACGCCGGGTAGCCGCCGGCGAAGACCTCGTTGCGGTTGCCGGAGGGGTCGAAGAAGTAGACCGTCTGCCCGCGGGTGATCCCGTGTCGCGTGGGGCCGATGTCGATCGGCACGTCGTCCATCGTCATGATGTCCGCGGCCCGGCCGACCTCCGCCCAGTCCTGCAGCTTGAAGGCGAAGTGGTGCAGCTTGCCCGGCTCGCCCTCGAGCACCGCGATCTGGTGGATCTGGTTGTTGCTCGTCATCCAGCTGGCGATGAAGTGGGCCTCGTCGTCGTCGAGGTCGGTCTGCACCCGCTCGGTCGGGAAGTAGTCGAAGACCTCGCGGAACATGTTCTCCATGAGGCGGACGTCCTCGGCGAAGATCAGCGCGTGGTCCAGGGCGGGCACGCCCACGCCGACCAGGTGCCGGGGGAAGGCGTCGGGGTTGTGCGTGCCGACCTCGGTGCCGATGAGGGTCTGACCGTGGTAGACCTCGATCACGTGCTGCGAGGGGGTCGTGAAGCGGATCCCGTCGCTGACCTCGGGGTTCTCGCCGGCCGACATCCGGTCGACGGTGAGGCCGAAGTTCACGGCCTTCTTCTCGATCTCGTCGAGGTCGGCCTCGCGCTCGACCTTGAACCCGAACTTCACCAGTCCGACGCCGCCCTCCTCGAGGACGACCGAGTGGTGGTCCCACTCGTCCCAGCCCTTGTAGTAGACGCGCCCGTCCTGCTCCAGGGTCTGGTAGAGCCCCATCGTGTTGGCGTAGTGGTGCTTGGCCTCGGTCATGTCCGTGACCCGGATGTGGGCGTAGCCCATCCGCATGATCCCCATCGATCTCACTCCTCGGGTTGGGGCGCCGCGGCTGCTGCTTGCAGCCGGGACTTCTCGTTGATGGCGCGCAGCAGCGGTTGCACGAGCCGCAGCGCGCCGGTGTGGAAGCGGACGGTCACGTCGGTGTCCGGCACCGCTCGGCAGGTCAGGCACACGCCGTCGGCCTTCTCCTCCGCGCTCAGCACGGTGTCCGCCACGGGCCGGTTGTAGGTCACCCGGCCGTCCAGGAGGTCCACCTTGCAGACACCGCAGCCGCCGCGCCGGCAGCCGACCGTGTAGGCGTAGCCGGCGGCGTACAGACCGCCCAGCACCGTCTCGCCGACGGGGACGAAGACCTCCTCGCCCGTCGGGTGCACGGTGATGATCGGCATGGCCCGCCTCTCGTCTCGTGCTGCGTGTTCGGCAGCTGATCCACCCCCGACTCTGGGACCAGGCTCACACCGGACGGCAGGGTCGTTCTGCCCTGAGGAACAGGACGGGACCCTGGCCACGTCATCCCGGGCTGAACGCCACCTGTCGCAGGGCCGGTCGCCGGCCGGAGAGGGGCCGACCGGCCCTGCTGACCCCCGGGGGTGGCGGGCCCACGATGGTGCGCGTGACCGGAACCATCGCCCAGCCACGTGTGCGGGCCGGCGGCATCGACACCCACTACCTCGAGGCGGGCACGGGGCAGCCCGTGGTGCTGCTCCACGGGTCGGGGCCCGGCGTCTCGGCCCACGCCAACTGGCGGCTCACCATCCCTGCGCTCGCCGCGCGCACGCGGGTGCTGGCGCCCGACCTGGTCGGCTTCGGCGACACCGAGCGGCCGCCCGGGACGTCGTACGACCTGGGGACCTGGACCGACCACGTGCTGGCGTTCCTGGACGCCCTCGGGCTGGAGCGGGTGAGCCTGGTCGGCAACAGCTTCGGCGGCGCGATCGCGCTCTCCCTGGCCGCCCACCATCCCGACCGGGTGGACCGGCTGGTCCTGATGGGCAGCGTCGGCGTGCCGTTCGCGATCACCGAGGGCCTGGACGCGGTCTGGGGCTACGAGCCCTCACCCGAGGCGATGCGGCGGATCATGGACTACTTCGCCTTCGCCCGGGAGCTGCTCACCGACGAGCTGGCCGAGCTGCGCTACCGCGCCAGCGTCCAGCCCGGCTACCAGGAGTCCTACGCCGCGATGTTCCCGGCGCCGCGTCAGCGGTGGGTGGACGCGATGGTGACGCCGGCGGAGCTCGTCGCCGCCCTGCCCCACCGCACCCTGGTGGTCC
This sequence comes from uncultured Nocardioidaceae bacterium, assembly GCA_964557235.1. Lineage (GTDB taxonomy): Bacteria > Actinomycetota > Actinomycetes > Propionibacteriales > Nocardioidaceae > Marmoricola_A. The sequence goes on along the minus strand of CAZKZQ010000056.1, from coordinate 9,336 downwards.
ACGGGCGTGAGGACCGCGTCATCCCGCTGCAGAACGCCTATCGGCTGCTCGAGCTGGTCCCCGACGCGCAGCTGCACGTCTTCGGGCGCTGCGGCCACTGGACCCAGATCGAGCAGGCGCCGGCGTTCAACCGGCTCGTGCTGGACTTCCTCACCGCGGAGTAAGAGCCCCTCAGAGGTCCTGCTCGTCGGGGGTGCTGAGGGTCAGGACGGCGTCGACGATGTTGGGGTCCTTCTCCAGCTCGGCCTCGACGGCCCGGAGGCGGCGGGCCACGTCGGACTCCCGGGCGTCGCCCTGGATGTCGACCGCGGCGACGAGCAGGACCTTGCGCGGGCCGACGTACTCCATGCGCAGGTAGGTCACCCGGTCCACGTCCGGTGAGGCCAGGAGCAGGTCGATCGCTGCCCGGCGCAGCCGCTCGTCGCTCTCCTGGCCCGTCAGGAAGAGCAGGTTCTGCTTGACCAGGACGTAGGCCACGACGCCGAGCAGGATGCCGACGAGGATCGAGCCGATCGCGTCGTACGCCGCCTCGCCGGTCAGCTGGTGCAGGCCGACACCGAGCGCGGCGAGGACCAGGCCGACGAGCGCGGCGGAGTCCTCGGCGAACACCGCGCGCAGGGTCGGGTCGGAGGTGCGCAGGGCGTGGTCGAACAGCGCCCGGTCCTGGTGCTGGGCCTCACGACGGGTCTGGCGCAGGGCCTGGAGGAACGAGGCACCCTCGAAGAGGAACGAGATCCCCAGGACGACGTAGGCCCAGGTGTACTCCCCCTCCTCGGACCCGTGGAGCAGCTGCGTCACGCCGTGACCCACGGACACGGCCGACCCGGCGGCGAAGAGCCCGAGCGCGGCGAACATCGCCCACACGTAGGCCTCCCGCCCGTAGCCGAAGGGGTGTGCGGCGTCGGGCTCCTTGCGGCCGCGGCGGTCGCTGATGAACAGCAGCACCTGGTTGCCGGTGTCGGCCCACGAGTGGGCCGCCTCGGCGAGCATCGAGGCGGAGCCGGAGATCACGGCCACGACGCTCTTGGCGAGGGCGATGAGGAGGTTCGCCACGAAGGCGATGACCACGGTGCGGGTGCTCTCGCCGTCCGTGGCGACGCTCTCCGCGCCGGTGTCGGCAAGGGTCTCGGGCATGAGGGCTACCTACCCCCGCGACGGGGCGACTACCCGGTGAGGAGGTGGATCATCTCGACCTGCAGCTCGCCGACCAGGAAGCCCAGGACGGCGCCCACGCTGATCATCAGCCACTCGTCGTCCTTGAACACCGGCCGCATGATCGACTCGAACTCGTCGTTGCTGAGCTGGTTCATCTTGTCCTGCAGCAGCTCCTCGACCGCGAGCTGGCGGGCGGCGTAGGCCTCGAAGTCCGAGAAGCTGTCGGTCATCCGCTCGATCACCCGGTCGGAGATCCGCTGCTTGAGCCGGCGGTAGCGCTGGGTGCCGACGGTGAGCTGGAGCAGCGGCTGGGCGCGGCCGGTCTGCTGGTCGAGGGCGTCGGAGACCTCCCGCTGCACCATCGCGAAGAGGCGGTCGGCGCCGGGCCCGGTGAGGACCGCCTCGAACAGCACCGAGGGGGCGAAGAGGTCGGTCGCCATGATCTCGGCGTAGTCGCGCGTGATCTCCTCGCGCTTGACCTGGAGCACGCCCTGGAACGAGATGCCGAGGAACGAGCGGCGCTCCTTGGGCCGGAAGAGCATGTTGAGCGCCAGCCAGTCGCTGACGAACCCGGTGATGAAGCCGAAGACCGGCATGATCCAGATGTTGTGGATCGTCGCCCACGCGATCATCTGCACCAGCCCGATGAGGAAGCCGAAGTAGACGCCGCTGCGACGCACGAACGCCATCGCCGACCCACCCGTGCGCCGCATCAGCTCGTTGAGCTGCGCCTTGTTGCGCACCAGGGTCGTGACGGTGAGGAACTGCAGGTCGACGACCGAGTCGAGCTGGGCCCGCATCTGGGTCATCAGGTTGTCGATGATCTGCGGGGCCTGCGCGTGCACGCGGTTGACCAGGGCGTTGCGGGCGGTCGCGGGCAGGCTGTCCCACAGGCCGGGGCGGTAGTCCTCCATCACCTCCCGGGCGATCTCCTCGACCGCCTCGTTGAGGGGACCGCGCAGCTCCTCGGCCACCTCGTGCGGGTCGAAGCGGTCGAGCAGCTCCTCGGGCCGCAGGAGGTTCTCGGTGAGCAGCTCGATGGTGACGGCGGCGACCTTGCCCGCCCGGCGGGGCACCACGCCCTGCCAGCCGATCGGCCCGATGCCCACGAACTCCAGCGGGCGGTAGAGCATCTCCAGCGCCAGCAGCTTGGTGACGTAGCCGATCAGGGCCGCGATGAGCGGCATCGAGGCGTAGACGTACCAGTACTCCCCCACGTCGGCCCGGATCTCCGGCCAGGACTGCAGGTAGGGCAACAGGACGTCGGCGGTCACGCTCCGTCCCCGTCGGACGCGTCGTCCGGGAAGCACGCCGCCCACAGCTGACGCCCGAGCGGCGAGAGCCGCAGGGTGTGCCGCTCGATGCGCGGCGCGATCGGGCCGCGGGTGGCCTTCTTGGAGGCCTTGAGCACGCCCGAGTCCGCCATGAGGATCTGGTACTCGTCCTTGAGCGCCGAGCGCTCCCCGCCGACCTGCACCAGCCCGAGCGCGAGCAGGTGGCTGACGTACTGCGGGGTGAGGTGCGGCAGCGAGACGTTGGCCATCTTGCCGATCAGGGAGGCGTTCTCCAGGGTCGGCTCACCGAGGATCCCGGCCGGCGACATGGGCCGCACGTGCACCAGCGGGGACGCGTGACCGTCCGACAGGGCGCCGAGGATCCGCGCCTCGTCGGGGCTCAGCTGGTCGAGGATCCGGTGGAACAGGTCGAGGTTGGAGTCGGCCGGGGTGTTGGCCAGCGCCTGGTCGAGCAGCGCGCGCATCCGCGGCCCGAGGTCCGCCGGCGACGGCGCGGTCGCCTTGCCGTTGGAGGAGTACGACGCCGGGCCGGCGCCCAGCGCGCGCTGCTCCCGCGCGTGGTCGATGCGCGACCCGAGCAGCGCCATCGACTGACGCTCCCACCACCCGGCCACGCCGAGCCCGACCCTCGCGCCGGTGCGCAGAGCCGTCGCCGGCAGGCGCACGAGCGAGCGCGGGTCGGGACGAGCCATGGCGGGATCGTAGTCACCGAACCGGGCCCCGGACGGGCGAATCGGTGCCGCCCTCGTCACACCCCAGCGGGCCGCGACTCAGCGGTGCGCGGTCGCCTCGTAGTGCCGCAGCGCGGCTGCGACGACCTGCTCACGGGTGGCGGGCACGGTGCCGGCCATCCAGGCCGAGATCAGCTCGGCCAGCCCGCCGACGAACAGCAGCGCCTCGATCCGGTCGTCGGGCGCGACCCAGGCGCGCTCGCCGTACAGCTTGCGGGTGCGCTCGGCCAGCAGGTGCTCGAAGTCGCCGAGCAGCTGGGCCCGCCGCGCGCGCAGCGCGGGCACCTCGAGGGAGGAGACCAGGGCGAAGCGGCCCTTGCGGGGGTCGCCGGCCAGGACGTCGAGCAGGGCCTCGAGGCCCTGGCGGACGAGCACGTCCGGGGGGCCCTGCCGGTCGAGCACCTCCTCGGTGCGGGTGAGCACCTCGGCGGCCACCTGGTCGAGCAGCGCGACGAGGAGGTCGTCGCGGCCGCGGAAGCTCTCGTAGAAGTAGCGCTCGGTGAGCCCGGCGCGCTCGCAGATCGCGGTCATCGTGGCGTTGCCCGGCGGGTCGCCGCCCATCAGGTCGAGCGCTGCTTCGAGCAGCGCGACCCGACGCGCCGCGGAGCGCTCGCCGGCACTCACGCCCCGGTAGGACCTGCCCTGCGCTGCCTCCATGAGGAGCATCATGCCCGGGCCCGTCCAGCCAGGCATATTGACAGGACGTCCTGTCAGATCAAGACTCCTGGGTCATGACGACCCGCGTGCAGGACGACCCCTCGACGCTCCCCCTCCCCCCGGGCAAGCAGGGAGCCCCCGTCCTCGGTCACACGCTGCGCTACATCCGCGACCCGCTGGCGCTGTTCGAGGAGGTGTACGCCGAGCGCGGCCCGGTCTCGTGGCTGGGCGCCACGGGGCGGCGCTGGACGTGCCTGCTCGGCCCCGAGGCCGCCGAGGTGGTGTTCCGCAACGCCGACCACGCCTTCGTCAGCGGGCCGGCGTGGAGCTATCTCGTCGGGCCGTTCTTCGACCGCGGGCTGATGCTGCTCGACGGCGAGGAGCACCACCGGCACCGCCGGATCATGCAGCAGGCCTTCACCGGCGACCGGATCACCCGCTACACCGACGCGATGCACGGCCCCGTCGAGGCGAGCCTCGACGCGTGGGAGCCCACCGGGGAGTTCCTCGCCTACCCCGCCCTCAAGGAGCTCACCCTGGACCTGGCGACGCGGCTCTTCATGGGCGGCAGCGACGCCTCGCCCGAGCGCATGGCCGCGCTCAACCGGGCCTTCGTGGACTGCGTCCAGGCGGCGACGTCGGTGGTGCGCCTGCCCCTGCCCGGGACGCGGTGGCGGCGAGGGCTGCGCGGCCGCGCCCTGCTCGAGGAGTTCCTGCGCGAGCACCTCCCCCGCGCCCGCGCGGTCGAGTCCGACGACCTGTTCAGCGCGCTGTGCCACGCCCGCTCCGACGAGGGCGAGGTGTTCACCGACACCGACGTGGTCAACCACATGGTGTTCCTGCTCATGGCGGCGCACGACACGTCCACGATCACGCTGAGCGCGATGATGCAGCACCTCGGCCAGCACCCGGAGTGGCAGGACCGCTGCCGGGCCGAGGTGCTCGCCCTGGGCCCGCGCCCGGGTCGGGCCGACCACGCGTCGCTGCCGAGCCTCGACCTGGTGATGCGCGAGTCGATGCGGCTGGTCACCCCCGTCCCGGTCGTGGCCCGCCAGGCCGTCAAGGACACCGCCGTCCTGGGGCACCGGGTCCCGGCCGGCAGCTTCGTGATGACCGCCCCGTTGTTCACCCACCACAGCGCCGAGGTGTGGCCCGACCCCGAGCGGTTCGACCCCGAGCGGTTCTCCGACGAGCGTCGCGAGGACAAGGTGCACCGCTATGCGTGGCACCCGTTCGGCGGGGGCGTGCACAAGTGCCTGGGCCTCCACTTCGGCGGCGCGGAGGTGCTCACGGTGATGAGCCACCTGCTGCGCCGCTTCGAGTGGCGCGTCGACCCGGCCTACGTCTGCCCGATCGACTACACCTCGCTGCCCTATCCCTCCGACGGTCTCCCGGTCGCGCTGGAGCCGCTCAGACCGGGCCGATGACCACCTCGGTCCACGCGGTGAGCGGCGAGACCGACCACCCGTCGCGGACCTGGCGGGCGGCGACCTCGTGCGTGCCGCGGAGCAGCGGGCGCGAGCCGGCGCAGCCCCAGTCGCGGTCGTCGGAGACCGTGGCCGTGCACCAGGGCAGCCCGTCGGCGACGACCGTCACCGTCGCGCCCGGCCGGCCGCGCCCGGTGAACCACGGCGCGAGGTCGGGGCTCTGGTTGGGTCCGGCGAAGGTCGGCCTGGCCGCGGGGCGCGGCTTGGCGGTCGCGGTCGTCACCCGGCGGGCCGCCGTGGTGCCGCCACGCGTGGTGACCGAGACGGCCTGGTCGCCGGCCGGGGCGGCCGGCGCGACGATGCGCAGCCGGGTGGGCGCGAGCACGGTGACCAGGTCGGGGCCGAGCCGCTGGCCGGCGTACGTCACCGAGGTGGAGCCGGGCACGAAGCCGCGGCCCCCGAGCACCAGCAGCTGGCCGCCGGTCGCGCTCAGCGACGTGCGGCTCAGCGACGACAGCCGCGGCGCGACCGCCGCACCCCTGGTGTAGCGGAACGTCTTGAAGCCGCTGGTGCCTGCGGGGTTGACCACGCGCAGCTTGGCGAGCCCCCTGGCGTGCGCCGGGGTGGTGAACCGCAGCTCGGTGGACGAGCGGACGTCGACCGCCGGCGCCGGGACGACCGCGGAGTCGACCAGCACGTGGGTCGCACCGGCCCGGAAGCCGGAGCCGCGCAGGATCACCTGGGTGCCGCCGGCCGCGGGGCCGCTCAGCGTCTTGACCCGGGTGAGCGTCGGCTTGGGCAGGAAGACGTAGGGCTTCACGTTGCTCGTGCCGCCGGCCGTGGTGACCGAGGCGGCGACGATGCCGGCGCCGCGCTTGGGGGTGCGGAACCACAGGCGGGTCGGGGTGACGACGGTGACGTCGGCCTTGGGGACGGTGATGCCGCCGATGAGCACCGAGGTGCCGCCGGGGTCGAAGTGGTCACCGACGAGGGTCAGCCGCGAGCCGCCGGCGGCGGGGCCCGCGATGGCGGCGACGGTGCGCAGCGTCGGCGGGTCGAGGTAGCGGTAGGACACCGGGTCGCTGGTGCCGTTGAGCGTGGTGACCGTGACGTCGACGGTGCCCGCGTCGTGCTGGGGCGTCGTGAACGTCAGGGAGTTCGCCGAGGTGACGTCGACCGCGGAACCGGGCACGACCGTGCCGCCGATGGTGACCACGGTGCCCGCGACGAAGCCGGAGCCGGTCAGCGTGACCGTCTGGCCGCCGGCGGTCGGGCCGGCCTTGGGGCTGATCGTGTCGACGACCGGCGCGGCGTCGGGCGCCGGGCCGTCGTTCTTGCCGGTCCTGGCGTTGGCGAAGGACATCCGGCCGGCCGGGCTCGCCCCCGGGAGGAGCGTGGCGACGACGGCGGACTGGGTGAACGCGCCGGCGTCGGTCTCCTGGTGGTTGACCACGACCGACAGCAGGTCGGTCAGGCCGGCGAGGCCCGGGGCGACGAGGGTGGTGAGCGGGGTGAGCAGGCCGGTGACCAGGTCGGTGGCGAGGTCGGGCAGCGCGCCGTCGGTCAGGGCGGAGGTGACGGGGGCCGCCAGCGCGGTGAGCAGCGTCGCCTTGGGCAGCGGCAGGCTCGCGCCGAGCAGCTTGAGCACGGCGGTGGTGCTCGCCGTGCCCGCGAGCACCTGGCCCAGCGTGCCCGTCGTGGTGACGTAGAGGCCGGTCGCGAGCAGGCCGCTGAGGGTCCCCTGCACCGAGGCCAGGCTGACCGGAGCGGCGGCGATCGCGGACTCGACCGCGCTCTGCACGTCGTCGACCAGGTCGCCGACCATCGCCGTCAGGGCGTCCTCGACCGTGTCGAGCACGCTCGGGGTGAGCACCTCGGTGTCGACCGGCAGGCCGTTGAGGCCGTCCACGCCGGTGAGCGCGGCGAGGTCGACGGTGACCTCGCCGGTCGCCGGGTCGAGGGAGACCAGCCCGTCGGGCGAGGTCCGCGGCGCGAGCAGCGGGGTCACGACCGAGGTCAGGTTGGAGGTCACCGTGGCCGTGGTGGACGGCGAGCCGGTCAGGGCGGTCGTCACCTGCGACACGACCGGGATGCCGGCGAGCGCGGTGGCCAGACCGCCGGTCGGCCCGGCGAGACCGTCGAGGGCGCTCTGCACGGGGGCGACCGCGTCGGCCACGGCGGACGGCAGCCCGGCCAGCACGGGGCTGGTGAGCGTGATGGCGCCGCCGTCGACGGCGTACGTCCCGCTGGTCGCGCCGTCGGCGCCGGCGGCCTGCGTCGCGGTGGCGGCGACGCCGGCGAGGCTGACCTCGAGCCCGCTCAGGGCGGCACCCACGGCCGGCACGTCGGAGAGGTACGGCGTGAGGTCCAGCGAGACCGGAGCGGGCGCGTCCCCGCCCAGGTCGATCACCCCGGCGTCGTCGACCGCACCCGCGGCGGACCAGGAGGCCCCCGAGGCGGAGGCGCCGGCGACCTGGTTGGCGACCCCCGTGGTCACGACGCCGGCGAGGCCGGGGACGGTGTCGAGGTCACCCGCGGAGACCGGCACCGACACGGGCCCGGGCGTGCCCGGCACGAGCGCGAGGGCCGAGGTGGCCTGCGGCAGCGTGGTCAGGTCGGTCGCCCCGACGAGGCCGCTGACGTAGCGGCCCTCCGCCTGGGCGACGACCGGGTCGGCCTGCGCGGCAGGCGCCAGGCCGACCGCGGTGAGGGCGAGCGCACCGGTGAGGACAGGTGCGACGAGGGCGCGCGTGGACGCACGGAACATGAGTGGGCCTCCCAACCCGAGACAGGCCCCCGACCCCACGGAGCACCTGTGTCACTCACATCATCGCCAGTCGCGCCTGGTTGCGTAGCCCAACTAGGACAGATGACCCATTCGGGGACGAACCCCGCCACCCGAACGGGTCAGGAGCTGCTGACCTGGGCCACCTCGCGAGCAGCGTCGGGACCCTGCTCGAGCAGCACGCCGAAGCCGGCCTCGTCGAGGATCGGCACCTTGAGGCTCGCGGCCTTGTCGGCCTTGGAGCCCGGGGAGTCGCCGATCACCACGAAGGCGGTGTTCTTCGACACCGACGACGCGGCCTTGCCGCCGCGGACGAGGATCGCCTCCTTGGCCTGGTCGCGGCTCCAGCCCTCGAGCGACCCGGTCACGACGACCGAGAGGCCCTCGAGCACGCGCGGCGTCGAGGTGTCGACCTCGTCCTCGAGCGAGACCCCGGCGGCCCGCCACTTCTCGACGATCTCGACGTGCCAGTCCTCGGCGAACCATGCCTGGACCGCCTCGGCAATGGTCAGCCCGACCCCCTCGGCCCCGGCGAGCTGCTCGAGGTCGGCCTCGCGGATCGCATCGAGCGACCCGAAGGAGGTGGCCAGCGCCCGCGCGGCCGTGGGGCCGACGTGGCGGATGGACAGCGCGACGAGCACGCGCCACAACGGCACGTCCTTGCGCTCGGCCAGGTTGGCCAGCAGGCGCTCGCCGTTGGCCGACAGCTGAGGGCCCTCCTCCCCCTTCTTGGGCGCGCGCGTGAACAGCTCGGTGCGCTTGAGCTTGTCGGCGTCGAGGTCGAACACGTCGCCCTCGTTGGCGATCACGCCCGCCTGGAGGAGCGCCACGGCTGCTTCGTAGCCGAGACCCTCGATGTCGAAGGCCCCCCGGCCCGCGACGTGGTAGACCCGCTCGCGCACCTGGGCCTCGCAGTAGCGGTGGTTGGGGCAGCGCAGGTCGGCGTCGCCCTCCTTCTGCTGGGCGAGCGTGGTGCCGCACGACGGACACTCGGTCGGCATGACCCACTCGGGCAGTCCCTCGGGGCGCAGGTCGAGGACGGGACCCACGATCTCGGGGATCACGTCACCGGCCTTGCGCAGGATGACCGTGTCGCCGGGGCGCACGTCCTTGCGCTTGACCTCCGAGGCGTTGTGCAGCGTCGCCATCTCCACCGTCGAGCCGGAGACGAACACCGGCTTCATCCGGCCGAACGGCGTCACCCGGCCGGTGCGGCCGGTGTTGACCTCGATCGCGAGGAGCTCGGTGTTGACCTCCTCGGGCGGGTACTTGAAGGCGATCGCCCA
>CAZKZQ010000055.1:0-17802 GCA_964557235.1 uncultured Nocardioidaceae bacterium | reverse complement strand
TGTTCTTCGCCACCGTCATGTGCTTGAACGCCGCGTAGTGCTGGAAGACGAAGCCCACGTTGCGCTTCTGCGGCGGCAGGTGGGTCGCCTCCTTGCCCTCGATCGTCACGGTGCCGGAGTCGGTGGACTCCAGGCCGGCGATGATCCGCAGCAGCGTCGACTTGCCGCCGCCACTGGGCCCGAGGAGCGCGGTGAGCTGCCCGGTCGGGATCGTGACGGAGACGTCCTCCAGGGCGACGAAGTCGCCGAACTTCTTCGAGATGTTCTCGACCTCGATGCTCATGCTTCTTCCTTGGGTCGCAGGATGCTCACGATGACGATGCAGACGACCGCGGCGAAGGCCAGCATGAACGCGCTGGCGTAGGCGGTCTCCTGCTCGAAGTTCTGGTAGAGGCGCTCGACGGCCAGGGTGGTGGTCTCGGTCTGGTCCTTGATGCTGCCCGAGACGACCTTGACCGCACCGAACTCGCCGAGCGAGCGCGCGAGGCTGAGCACCACGCCGTACACGACGGCCCACTTGATGCTCGGGATGGTGATCCGCCAGAAGGTCTGGGGACCGTTGGCGCCGAGGCTGCGCGCGGCCTGCTCCTGCTCGTCGCCGATCTCCTGGAGGACGGGGACGACCTCGCGGATGACCAGCGGCAGGGCGACGAAGGCGGTGGCCATGATCATCGCCGGCGTGGCGAAGACCATCTGGATGCCGTTCTCGGCCAGGCCCTTGCCGAAGAGGCCGTCGCGGCTGTTGTAGACCAGCAGCAGCGCGAGGCCGACGACGACCGGCGACACCGAGAGCGGCACGTCGATCAGCGCCGACAGCACGCGCTTGCCGGGGAACTCGTAGCGCACCAGCAGCAGCGCGATCGTGACGCCGAAGACCAGGTTGATCGCCACCGCGGACAGCGCGACGATCGCGGTCATCTGGATCGCGTGCTGCAGGCTCGGGTCGCTCAGCGCGGTGCTGATCGACTCGGTGCCGTTGGCGAAGGTGCGCTGGACGATCAGGCCGACCGGCCAGGCGATGAGCAGGAACAGGTAGGACACCACGACGGTGCGCAGGACCCACTTGACGACGGGTGCGTCAGCCACGGCGAGCGACCCTCCTCTGGATGGTGTCGAGCAGGACGATGACGACCAGCGCGATGGCGAGCAGCAGCGTGGCGATCGCCGCGGCGGCCGCGTTGTTGCCGTTCTCGATGTAGCTCAGGATCCGGACCGAGGCGACCTCGGTGCGGTTGGGCAGGTTGCCGCTGAGGAGCACGAGCGAGCCGTACTCGCCCATCGCGCGGGCGAAGGACAGGGCGGCGCCGGCGGCGGCCGCGGGCGCGATCGACGGGAGGATCACCCGGCGGAAGGTCGTGAGGCGGCTCGCGCCGAGCGAGGCCGCGGCCTCCTCCACGTCGAGGTCGAGCTCCTCCAGCACCGGCTGCACCGTCCGGACGACGAACGGGAGGGTGACGAAGGCGAGGGCCATGAACACCGCCCAGCGGGTGCTCGCCACGTTGACCCCGACCGGGCTCTTGGGGCCGTAGAGCGAGAGCAGCACCAGGCCCGCGACGACCGTGGGCAGCGCGAAGGGGATGTCGATGACGACGTTGACCAGGCTGCGGCCCCAGAAGCGGTCGCGGACCAGCGTCCAGGCGATCGCGGTGCCCATGACGACGTTGACGAGGGTGACCAGCGCCGACTGCACCACCGTGAGGCGGACGGCGCTGAGGGTCTGGTCGTTGGTGAGCGCCCGGGTGAAGTCGGACCAGCCGGACCCGGTGGCGGTCACGACGATCGCGGCGAGCGGGATCAGCACGAGCAGGCTGAACCACACCATCGCGACGCCGAGCCCGAGCCCGGAGACCGGGGTGAGGGAGCCCGCCCGGCGGGACCGGCGCCGAAGCGCCGGCCCCGCCGTGGCCGTGACGGACGTCGTCATGACTTGCCGGTGTCAGCCTGGATCTTGGTGACCAGACCGTTCTCCTCGTCGAAGAACTTGTCGGCCGCGTCGCTCCAGCCGCCGAAGTCCTTGGCGATGGTCATCAGGATCTTGGGCTGGGGGAACGGGTTCGACGGGTCGTTGGCACCCTCGACCTGCACGTCACCGACGTCGACCAGCGGGCGGAAGCCGAAGGAGGAGTAGTTCTTCTGGCCCTCCTCGCTGAGCTGGTAGTCCAGCCACTTCTGCGCGACGGCCGGGGCGTCCTTGGTGACCGCGCCCGGGTTCTCGATCAGCAGCGTCTGGTCGGGGACGATGTAGTCGAAGTCCTCGCCCTTCTGGCGGGCCAGGATCGCCTCGTTCTCGTAGGAGATGAGCGCGTCGCCGGTGCCGCCGGAGAAGGCGGTGGTGGCGTCACGGCCACTGCTGGGCAGCGCGACGGTGTGCTCGAAGAACTTGGTGAGGTACTCGCTCGCCTCGTCCTCGGTGCCGCCCGTGGCCAGGGTGTGGCCGTAGGCCGCGAGGATGTTCCACCGCGCGGAGCCCGACGAGCCCGGGTTGGGGGTGACGATCTCGACGCCCGGCTTGATCAGGTCCTCCCAGCCCTGGATGTTCTTCGGGTTGCCCTTGCGGACCACGATCGACACCACGGACTGCGTGAGGATGCCCTTGGTGGGGCCGGTGTTCCAGTCGTCGGCCACGAGGCCGGCGTCCACCAGGCGGGTCACGTCGCCCTCGAGGGAGAAGTGGACGACGTCGGCCTTGAGGCCGCCCTCGACGGCGCGGCTCTGGTCGCCGGAGGCGCCGTAGGAGGTCTTGAACGTGACGCCCTTGCCGTCCGGGGTCTTCTCGAAGGCGTCGATCAGCGGCTCGTTGGCCGCCTCGAGGATGGAGAAGCCGACCAGGTCGATCTGCTTGGAGGCGCCGCCGCCGCTCGAGTCGGCGTCGCTGCCGCAGGCGGTCAGCGCGAGGAGGCCGGCCGCCCCCAGTGCGGCGAGCTTCATCGTCGTGCGGTTCATGGGTGTCCTTCCCAGACTGTGGCTCGGGCACTTCCCGAGTAATACGACTACTCTAATGGACTTAACTATCGAGATGAAGGTAATCCCAATCACCTTCCGCGTGTCGCGGCTCACAGAGCGGGGAAGGTGCGCCGCGACACCTGTCACCGGCGCGTCGGTGCGACCGGCCCGGGGACACCTCGGGACGTTCCGGACACCGACGTACGACGACCCCCCGGCGGTGGCGTGGGGCCACCGGCCGGGGGGTCGTACGACGGGGTGCGGGCTCAGCCCTTGTCGGAGTCGCCCTCGATGACGACGACGCCGAAGGAGTCGTCGAGGCGGACGTCGACGGTCGTGCCGTCGGGCCTGGTCACCTCGACCTCGTAGGTCGCACCGTTCTCGTCGTCGGTCTCGACGCTGTTGACCGTGCCGCCGCCGGTGGCCTCGAGCGCGGCCGCCTCGGCCTGCCTCGCCTGGGCGGGGGTGTACTGGTGGCTGACCGGGCCGTCGTCACCGTCGTTGGCAGCGGCGACGCCTCCGCCGACGAGGGCCGCGACGGCTGCGGTCGCGGCGAGGCCGGTCAGGACTGCGGTGCGCTTCTGCATCAGGTCACGTCCTTCGGGTCGGGGTCCTGGTCGTGCCTCCCACTCTCCCCCGTCGCGGCTGAAGCCACCCTGAAGGGCTCCAGGGCCGGGAAGGTCGCGACGAACCGGGCCCCCGGCCCGCCCTCGGCCAGGACGAGGTCGCCGCCGTGCTGCTTTGCCACCGCCCGTGAGATCGGGAGGCCCAGACCGGTGCCGCCGGCGCGTCCGTCGGGCTCACGGGCCCGGGCCGCGTCGCTGCGGTGGAAGCGCTCGAACACCCGCTCGCGGTCGCCGGGCGCGACACCAGGTCCGTCGTCGGCCACCTCGAGCCGCACCCGGCCCGCCTCGCTCGCCACCGTGACCGCGACGCGCGTGCTCGCGTGGCGCACGGCGTTGTCGAGCAGGTTGCCCACCAGCCGGCGCAGGTCGTCGGCGCGTCCCCGGACCGGAGCCGCCGAGACCCCCGTCGTGTCGACCTCGACCGTGGTCCGGCTCCGCACGCGCGCCGCCTCCTCCAGCACCAGGTCGTCCAGGTCGACCGGCACGGCCGGGACGACGGACGTCCCCAGCTCGTCGTGCCGGGCGAGGAACAGCAGGTCGCGCACGAGCCGCTCGGTGCGGTCGGCGTCCTCGAGCACGCCGCGCGCCAGGGCCGCCCAGTCGGTGCCGTCGGGGTGGGCGAGGGCGACCTCGACCTGCGACCGGATCGCCGCGACCGGGGTCTGGAGCTCGTGCGAGGCGTCGGCGACCAGCCGCTGCTGTCGCAGCTGGGCCTCCTCCAGCCGGTCGAGCATGCCGTTCATCGTCGTCGCCAGCCGGCCGAGCTCGTCGCGCGACGGTGGCACCGGGACCCGGCGGTCCAGGCGCGAGGCGGTGATCGACTCGACCTCCGCGCGCATCGTCTCGACGGGCCTCAGCGCCCGGCCCAGGACGAGCCAGACCAGCACGCCCAGCACCGCGACGGCCACGGGCACCCCGAGCAGCAGGCTCCGCCGCAGGGCCCGGGTGGCCTCGGAGACCGACTCCAGGCTGCTCCCGGCCACCACCGTGACGGCGCCGTCCGGCCCGTCGACCGTCCGCACCCACACCCGGTAGTCCTCGGTCTCGCTGTCGTCGGGGGCACCGCGCAGCGTGCGCACCTGGGGGGCCGACGCCTCCCGCGGCGGGCCGGACAGCAACGGGCCGGCACCGCGGACGTTGGGCGACGCGGCCAGCACGCGCCCGTCGGCGCCGAAGGCCTGCGCCACACCGTCGGCCCCGACGTCGGCGAGCACCGTGGGCAGGTCGCCCGTGGCCGCGAGCCCGGCGAGGTCGCGCACCCGCGACCGGGCCAGGCTGTCGGAGGCCGAGGTCACCGAGCGGTCCAGGCTCCACACGAGCACGACGGACCCGACGGCCAGCGCGAGACCCGTGAGCACGACCGCGACCGCCGTCGCACGCAGGCGCACCGACAGCGCGGGCACGCGGGACCGGTCACCCACCGTCGGGGTCCAGCCGATAGCCGACGAGGCGGACCGTCTGCAGGCTCGCGCGCCCGAACGGGCGGTCGATGCGCGACCGCAGCTGGCCGACGTACACCTCGACGATGTTGGGGTCGCCGTCGAAGGAGAAGTCCCAGACGTGCGCGAGGATCTCGGACTTCGACAGCACCTCGCCCTTGCGTCGCAGCAGCAGCTCGAGGAGGGCGAACTGCCGCGGGGTGAGCGCCACCGGCTCCTCGCCCCGCCACACCTGGTGCTTCGCCGGGTCGAGGCGCAGGTCCCCCGCCCGGAGCAGCGTCGGCCGCTCGCCCCGGCCGCGACGCACGAGCGCGCGCAGACGCGCCTGGAGGACGACGTAGGAGAACGGCTTGGCGAGGAAGTCGTCGGCACCCGCGTCGAGCGCACGGGCCTCCTCGTCGGCACCCGAGCGGGCGGTGAGGATGAGGATCGGGGTCCAGTCGCCCTTCTCCCGCAGCGACCCGCACAGCTCCTCGCCGCTCATGCCGGGCAGCATCGAGTCGAGCACGATCGCGTCGTAGGGGTTCTCGGTGGCGAGCCAGTGCCCGTCGGTGCCGGTGAGCGCGACGTCGACGGCGTACCCCTGCTCCTGCAGCCCACGGCGTACGGCGGCCGCGACCCGCTTGTCGTCCTCGACCACCAGGATCCGCATGGGGCCCACGCTGCCACCGCTGCGCTGAACGCACACTGAATCCCGGCTGAAGCCCGGCGGCGGACCGTCGTTCAGGGTGGGTTCAGCGACCGGGGGCCACGGTGGGGCCATGACCACCACCCGAATCCTCACCGTTGCGGCCGCCCTGACCACGGCTGCCCTTCTCGGAGGCGGCGCCGACGCGACCGCCCCCGCACCGCGCCCGGCCGGCTCGACCGACCACCCCGTCTTCGACCGCGCGCACTTCGCCCACCCCGTCGACAACAGGTACTTCCCGCTCGAGCCGGGACTCGTGCTGCGCTACCGCGGCTCGGAGGACGGCGAGCGCCTCCGCCAGGTCACTCGCGTCACCACCGGCACCCGCATGGTCGACGGGGTGCGGGCCCGGGTCGTCAGCGACGTCGTCCGCAACGCCGACGGCAGCCTCGCCGAGCGCACCCGCGACTGGTACGCCGCCGACGACGACGGCAACGTCTGGTACCTCGGCGAGGCCACGGCGACCTACGAGGACGGGAAGGTCGAGAGCCGCGAGGGCTCCTGGGAGGCCGGCGTCGACGGCGCCCGGCCCGGCCTGATCATGACCGCCGACCCGCGTCCGACCCACGCCTTCCGGCAGGAGTACCTCCGTGGCGAGGCCGAGGACCAGGCCTGGGTCGTGCAGCGCGGTCTCGTCGCCCGCACCCCGATGGGACGCATCCGCGACGCCGTCCGCACCTTCGAGTGGACCCGGCTCGAGCCGCGCGTGGTCTCGCAGAAGATCTACGGTCCCGGGATCGGCATCGTCGGCGAGCGCGACGTGTCCGGTGGCGACGAGCAGTTCGTGCTGGTGTCCGTGCACCGTCCGTGACCTCCCCCTCGACCTGGTTGGGGAATACCCCGTGGGGCACGATGGCTGAGTCTGATGAGCGTCAAGAACGCTGCACACACCCACGTGAGGAGAGCTGCATGGCCACCGTCGAGCTGACCAAGGACACCTTCGAGCAGACCGTCGTCGACAACGACATCGTGCTCGTGGACTTCTGGGCGTCGTGGTGCGGTCCGTGCCGGCAGTTCGCCCCGACCTACGAGCAGGCCTCGGAGAGCCACGCCGACGTCGTGTTCGGCAAGGTCGACACCGAGGCCGAGCAGGAGCTCGCCGGGATGGCCAACATCACCTCGATCCCGACGCTGATGGCCTTCCGCGACAAGATCCTGGTGTTCTCCCAGCCCGGCGCGCTGCCCCCGGCCGCGCTGGAGCAGGTGATCACCGCGGTCAAGGAGCTCGACATGGACGACGTGCGCGCACAGATCGCCGCGCAGGACGCGCCCGAGCAGGCCTGACCCGGCCGACGTCGGGCACCACCGTGGACGCCCACGCCTGGGACGAGCGCTACGCCGCCGCGCGGCAGTGGTCGCTGACCCCCAACCAGCTCGTCGCCGAGCGCCTCGGTGACCTCGCCCCGGGACGTGGGCTCGACCTGGCCTGCGGCGAGGGGCGCAACGCGATCTGGCTCGCCGGCCGCGGCTGGCAGATGACCGCGCTGGACTTCTCGGCGGTCGCGATCGACCGTGGCCGCGAGGCGGCCGCGGAGGCCGGTGTGTCCCTCACCTGGGTCGTCGGCGACGCCCTCGCCGAGCCCCTGCCCGAGGTCGACCTCGTCGTGCTCGCCTATCTCCAGCTGCCCGCCGACCAGCGGCGCACCGCCGTACGCCGGGCCTGGGACGCGCTCGCGCCGGGAGGCACCTTCCTCCTCGTCGCGCACGACTCCACCAACCTCACCGAGGGCACCGGCGGTCCGCAGGACCCCGCAGTGCTCTACACCGCCGAGGACGTGCTGGCCGACCTCGGTGGCGACCCCGAGGTGCTCGCCGCCGAGCGGGTCGCGCGCCACGTCAGCGCCGACGACGGCCACGGCGGCTCGGTCGAGCGCACGGCGTGGGACGCGCTGGTCCACCTGGTCCGGCGCGCCTGAGCCCGCGACCCGGCGCTCAGGCCTGGCGCGTGCCGCCGCCGACGAGCTGGCGCACGATGCCGAAGATGCCGAGCACCGCGAAGACCGCGAACATCGCCATGTCCTTGCCGTAGGAGCCCAGCACCTGCGGGTCCACCACGACCTCGGCGATGAAGCTGCCCCGGCCGATCGAGCCGGGACCGGCCAGGACGTCGTAGGCGTCCCACGCGTCGCTGGCGACCACGGCGAAGAACGACACGACGACGCCGACCACGATCATGGCGACCAGCGGCACGACGCCCTTGCGCGGAGCCGACCCGGCGCCCAGCGTGTAGAGGTACGCCGCGCCCGCGGCCATCGCGAAGCTCGTGATCGAGGCGATGAAGCCCAGGCGCCAGACGATGACGGTGGCGACGACGCCGGCGAGGACCGCGCCGAACCCGAACAGCAGACCGCGGCCGACGGCCTCGGTCGGCACGGGCGCCTCCCCGGCCTCGTCGAGAGCACCGGGTGCGGTGGTGGCGGGCTCGAGGGTGTGGTCGTCCATGGGTGTCTCCTGTCCGAGAGGTCGGCCGGTCGTGACCGGTGAGCCGACAACGACCCGGCCGAGGCCGCTGTCACGGCGCGGGCCGTCCCCCGTGTGGCGGACAGTCCTTGTCCGCACCTTGTCCGCACCTGCGACGCTGACGAGGTGCGCCACGACCGTCCTGGCCCCTCCACCCTCGAGGGCCTCCGCAGCAGGCTCGGCGACGCGATCTTCCACCGCGTCGCCGGCGACGAGGGGCCAAGGCGCCGCGAGCGCATCCACACCACGCCCGGCCCGCGCTGGTTCCCGCACGGCAGCCCGATCCAGCAGGTGCACGGCGACGCCTCGATGTTCATCGGCGGCATGCGCGCGGTGATGCTGCAGTCCCTGCACCCGCTCGCGATGCAGGCGGTCGCCGAGCACTCCGGCTACCGCGGCGACCTCTGGGGCAGGTTGGCCCGCACCAGCGCCTTCCTCGCGACCACCACCTTCGCCACGGCCGACGACGCCGAGGCCGCGGTCGCCGCGGTCCGCCGCATCCACGACCGGGTCGGCGGCACGATGCCCGACGGCACGCCCTACGCCGCGAGCGACCCCCACCTGCTGCGGTGGGTCCACGTGGCCGAGGTCGACAGCTTCCTGCTCGCCCACACCCGCTGGGGCGCGGAGCCGCTGGACCAGGCGGGCCGCGACGCCTACCTCGACCAGGCGGCGCTCGTCGCCGAGCGCCTGGGCGCCGAGCGGGTGCCGCACAGCGAGGCCGAGCTGCAGGCGACGCTCGAGGAGTACCGACCCGAGCTCCGCGCCACGCAGGAGGCCCGCGACGCGATCACGTGGCTGGTGCGCCATCCCGACCTGCCGGCGACGGCGATGCCCGGCTACCGCCTCATCGTCGCCGCGGCGACGGAGCTGCTGCCGCGCTGGGCGAGCGAGGAGCTCGGGCTGTCACGCCACCCGCTGCTGGCGCGGACCGGGGGCGCGGTCACGCGCACGATCCGGTGGGCGCTGGCACCGCCGCCGGAGCTGCTGGAGACCGCGCAGCGGTCGGCCCAGCAGGGTCAGGCGTCCTGAGAGTTCGTGCGCTCGGGGGCGTCGACCGACGGGTCCTCGTCCTCACGGGGCACCTGGATGCGACGGATCTGCTTGCGCATCGAGAACCACAGGAAGACGCTCGCCGCGCAGAGCGAGACGACGGTGACCAGGGCGATCCACCCGGGGCGCACGTCCTTGGCGTCCGGCACGGGGTCGGTGGCCAGGGCGAGGACGATCGAGGACAGCCACACGGTGCTCATGACTCCATTGTCCCAGCCCCGGCGCCATCCTCCACGTGCGCCATGTCACGGATCCCCGCGAACAGGTCGTCCTCGGGCACGTCGGTCTCGACCAGGCTGCGAGCCAGCTCGTAGTCCTCGGTCGGCCAGACCTGCTGGTGGACCTCGAGCGGCACCGCGAACCAGAAGCCCTCGGGGTCGATCTGGGTGGCGTGGGCGATCAGCGCCCGGTCGCGGGTTGCGAAGTAGTCCGCGCACTCCACGCGGGTGGTCACCCGCGCCTGGTGGACCGGGTCGGGCTTCCACTCCTTGAGCCGCTCCTCGTAGGGCGACTCGAGGCCACGGCGCAGCATCTCGTCGTTGAGCGCCTTGAACCGCTCGTAGTGGAACGAGTGGTGGTAGTAGAGCTTGAGCGGCTGCCACGGCTCGCCGGCGTCGGGGTAGCGGTCGGGGTCGCCCGCCGCCTCGAAGGCCTCCACGGCCACCTTGTGGCACATGATGTGGTCGGGGTGCGGATAGCCGCCGTTCTCGTCGTACGTCGTCATCACGTGGGGCTTGAACTCGCGCACGAGTCGCACCAGCGGCTCGGCCGCGACCTCGACGTCGAGCAGCGCGAAGCAACCCTCGGGCAGCGGCGGCTTGGGGTCGCCCTCGG
This sequence comes from uncultured Nocardioidaceae bacterium, assembly GCA_964557235.1. GTDB lineage: Bacteria > Actinomycetota > Actinomycetes > Propionibacteriales > Nocardioidaceae > Marmoricola_A. The sequence goes on along the minus strand of CAZKZQ010000055.1, from coordinate 7,759 downwards.
GGAAGCCGGAGTCGACCCAGCCCAGCCAGTCCTGCTTGATCCCGAGGATCTCGCGCGCCTTGTCCATCTCCTGGCGGCGGATCTCGGCGATGTTGGCCAGCACGTCGGGGCGGTCCATGTTGGGGTTGAGGATCGAGCCGCGCTCGCCGCCGGTGCAGGTCGCGACGTGGACGTCGACACCCTCCGCGACGTACTTCGCGGTCGAGGCAGCGCCCTTGCTCGACTCGTCGTCGGGATGGGCGTGCACGTGCATCAGACGCAGCATGACCTCCATCCTAGGGAGGCGTCCGAGGACTCCTGCGTCCCTCCTACGATGGTGACCATGACCGACCTCGCCGCGCGCTACGGACGCGGCCCCCGGTCCTCGCGCCGCAGCAACCTCGTGCTCGCCGTCGCGGCCGTCGCCGGTGTCGCGCTCGTCGCGGTCACGATCTGGGCCTTCCTGGTGCAGGCCGCCCCCGACGTGCGGTCCACGCTCCAGACCTACGACGTGCGCTCCGAGAACGAGGTCGTCGCCGAGCTGGTCGTCGCCCGCGCGGACCCGGGGGTCCGGGCGACCTGCAAGCTCCACGCGCTCGCCGAGGACCACTCGACCGTGGGTCGGGCCTCGGAGACCGTGGACAGCGGCCCGGCCCGGCAGGTGCTCGAGGTGAGGATCGCCACGGAGCGCCGAGCGGTCAGCGTGGTCTCGGACGGGTGCACCAGCCCCGACCAGAACCGCCCCCGCTGATAGGCTGGGCGACTTGCTCCGCGCCCCCACGGTCCACGAGACCGAGGCCGGTGCGCGACCCCGACAGACATTCCCCGCACATCCCTGACGCAGAAGGAGACGCTGTGACCCAGCAGCAGGGTGAGACCAGCCAGACGAGCACGGTCTGGATGACCCAGGAGTCCTACGACAAGCTCACCGCCGAGCTCGAGAACCTCAAGGGCCCCGTCCGCGACGACATCGTGGCCAAGATCTCCGCGGCCCGCGACGAGGGCGACCTCAAGGAGAACGGCGGCTACCACGCCGCCCGCGAGGAGCAGGGCAAGCTCGAGGCCCGCATCAAGCAGCTCGAGGACCAGCTCCGCAAGGCCGAGGTCGGCGCCAAGCCTGCTGACGACGGCGTCGTCGAGCCCGGCATGGTGGTCACCGTCGAGTTCGGTCCGGGCGACGAGGAGACGTTCCTCCTCGGGTCCCGCGAGATGGCCGACCACGTGGACGGCGACCTCGAGGTCTACTCCCCGCAGTCGCCCATGGGTTCGGCGATCAACCACAAGACGGTCGGCGACAAGGTCGACTTCGAGGGCCCGACCGGCAAGAAGATCGCGATCACGATCACCGCCGCCAAGCCCTACGAGGGCTGACCCGCCCGAGCGGGCGGGGCTACGCCCGCACGCCGTAGCCCGCGGCCTGCAGGTGCGCCAGCACGTCCGCCGCGTGCTCGGCGCCCTTGGTCTCCAGCTGCACCGCGACGTCGACCTCCCCGATGTGGAGGTACGCCGAGGTGCGCTCGTGCCGCAGGTCGATCACGTTGGCGCCGGTCTCGGCGATCACGGCCAGCAGCTTGGCCAGGCCGCCCGGCCGGTCCGGGATGACGACCGTGCAGCCGAGGTAGCGACCCGACGCGGCGAGGCCGTGGCGGATCACGTTCATCAGCAGCAGCGGGTCGATGTTGCCGCCCGACAGCACGACGACGGCCGGGGTCTCGAAGGGCTCCCCGCCGAGGTGCTCGGCCCGGTCGAGCACCGCCGCGACGCCGGCGCCGCCCGCCGGCTCGACGACCAGCTTGGCCCGCTCGAGCAGCATGAGCAGCGCCCACGAGAGGCGGTCCTCGCTGACCGTGATCACCTCGTCGACCAGCTGCAGGATCGTGCGGAACGGCACGTCCCCGGGTCGGCCGATCGCGATGCCGTCGGCCATGGTGCTCATCGACTCCAGCGGGGTCGGCGCACCGGCGTCCAGCGAGGGCGGGTAGGCCGCTGCCCCCTCCGCCTGCACCCCGACGAGGCGCACGTCGGGCCGGGTCGGCTTGACGGCCGCCGCGATGCCGGCGAGCAGCCCGCCTCCGCCGGTGGGCACGACGAGCGTGCGCACCTCGGGGCACTGCTCGAGGATCTCCGCGCCACAGGTCGCCTGACCGAGCACGATGTCCTCGTGGTCGAAGGGGTGCACGAGCACGGCGCCCGTGCTGTCGGCGTACGCCCTCGCCTCGACCAGCGCCTGGTCGACGGTCTGGCCGTGGAAGCGCACCTCCGCGCCGTAGCCGCGCGTGGCCTTGAGCTTGGGGATCGGGGCACCGAAGGGCATGAAGACGACGGCCTTGATGCCCAGCATCTGCGCAGCGAGGGCGACGCCCTGGGCGTGGTTGCCGGCGCTCGCGGCGACGACGCCACGGGCCTTCTCCTCCTCGGAGAGCCGGGCCATCCGGACGTAGGCGCCGCGGATCTTGAACGAGCCCGCGCGCTGCAGGTTCTCGGCCTTGAAGTAGACCGGGCCGCCGGCGATCTTCGAGAGCCAGCGCGACTCCTCCAGCGGGGTCGGCACCGCGACGCCCTCCAGCAGGCGGCGTGCCTCCGCGATGTCCGCGGCGGTGGGGACGGGGGCGTCGGGACTGGTCACGGCCCCCACCCTAGGAGGGATCAGGCCCCGGGGTCCGCGGCGACCTCGCCCTCGCTGCTCACGTGTGAGCCCTCGGTGACCGAGGGAGGTGGCGGCTCCGAGGCGAGATAGGTGACCACCGCGTTGGCGCAGGCCACCAGCGGCACCGCGATGAGGGCTCCGAGGATGCCGAGGACGATCACCCCGCAGGCCACGGCGAGGATGACGCCGAGCGGGTGCACCGACACCATCCGACCCAGGAGGAAGGGCTGGAGCACGTGTGCCTCGAGCTGCTGCACGCCGATCACGCCGGCAGTCATGAGCAGGGCCACGAGCGGACCCTGGTCCACCAGGGCGACGAGCACCGCCACCGAGCCCGAGACCGTCGCCCCGACCATCGGCACGAACGACCCGAGGAACACGAGCACGCCGATGGCCATCACGAAGGGCACGTCGAGGACGGCGGCGACGACCATGATGCCGATGGCGTCGACCGCCGCGACCAGGACCGTCGCGCGCACGAACTGGGTCAGGCTCAGCCAGGCGACACGGCCCGACGCGTCGGCGCGACCCCGCGCCGCGCGAGGGAAGAGCCGCACGACCCAGGTCCAGATGCGCTGGCCGTCGGCGAGGAAGAAGTACGTCGCGAACAGCGAGATGAACGTGCCTGCGACGACGTGGCTGACGGTCGTGCCGACGTCGGTGATCCGGCCGACGATCTCCTCGTTGGACGAGACCACGAGGTCCTGCATCGCCTGGATCGAGTCGTCGATCTGCTTGTCGGTCGCGTGCAGCGGCCCCTCGCGCAGCCAGTCGCGCACGGTGTCGAGACCGGCGACGACCTGGTCGGCGAGGTCGTTGGCGCCGTCGGCCACCTGCTGGGTCGCGAAGACCAGCATCAGCACGACGGTCCCGATCAGGCCGACCACGACCAGGAGCGTCGCCAGACCGCGAGGGATCACAGCGGCCATCGCCTGCACCACCGGCGCCGTCAGCGCCGCGATGAACAGCGCGACGATGAGCGGGACGAGCACCAACGTGACATGGCCGAGCATCCAGAGGATGACCCCGGTCGCCCCGATGATGACCAGGAACCGCCAGGACCACGCCGCGGCGAGGTCCACGCCGTACGGCACCTCGGCCCGGCTGAAGTTCGACTCGCCCGCCGCGACCCTGGGCTGGATCTGTGCCTGCGCAGCCATCGCCCGGGCGCGCGCCCGCTGCTCGGCCAGGTGGGCAGCCCAGGCCTGCGCTCTCTGGAGGCGCTCGTGGGCGGACTCGGGCTCGTCGCCGCGACGCCTGCGCCCGCGCTGCTCAGGAGGGCCGTCCTGCTCCTCGCCCGTGGGGTCGTCCGTCACCCGCCCACTCTAGGGGGGTCCGTCGGCGTGCGGGCTCACCCCGGCGAGGTCACGCGAGCGCCCGGGACAGGTCCGCGAGGAGGTCGTCGATGCTCTCGATGCCGACGCTGAGCCGCACCAGGTCGGAGGGCACCTCGAGCTCGGTGCCGCTGACCGAGGCGTGCGTCATGCGGCCGGGGTGCTCGATCAGCGACTCGACGCCGCCGAGCGACTCGCCCAGCGTCCACAGCTCGGTGCGCCCGCAGAGGTCCACCGCGGCCTGCTCGCCGGCCGCGACCCGGAACGACACGATGCCGCCGAAGCGCTTCATCTGGCGCGCGGCCACCTCGTGGCCCGGGTGGCCGGGCAGACCGGGATAGAAGACCTCGGTCACGCCGGGGTGCTGCTCGAGGAACGCCACGACCGCCTCGGCGTTGTCGCAGTGCCGCTCCATGCGCAGCGCCAGGGTCTTGAGGCCGCGGAGCACGAGCCAGCAGTCGAAGGGTCCGGCCACGCCCCCGATCGCGTTCTGGTGGTAGCCGATCCTCTCGGCCAGGTCGTCGTCGTGGACGACCAGGGCGCCGCCGACCACGTCACTGTGCCCGCCGGCGTACTTCGTCGTGCTGTGGACGACGACGTCGGCGCCGTGGCTGATCGGCTGCTGGAGGTACGGCGAGGCGAAGGTGTTGTCGACCACGAGCAGCGCGCCCGCGTCGTGCGCGACGCCGGCCAGCGTGGCCAGGTCGGCGACGTTGAGGAGCGGGTTGGTCGGTGTCTCCACCCACACCGCCTTGGTCTGACCGGGCCGGATCGCCGCCGCGACCTCGTCGGGGTCGCTCACGTGGGCGGTGGTGTGCTCCAGGCCCCACGGCCGCTCGACCCGGTCGATCAGGCGGTAGGTGCCGCCGTAGGCGTCGTCGGGGACGACCACGTGGTCACCGGGCCGGCAGATGGTGCGGAGCAGGGTGTCCTCCGCGGCCAGGCCGCTGGCGAAGGCGAACCCGTGGGTGCCGCCCTCGAGGCTGGCGATGCAGCGCTCCAGGGCCGTGCGGGTCGGGTTGCCGCTGCGGGAGTACTCGTAGCCGCCGCGCAGGCCACCGACGCCGTCCTGCTTGTAGGTGCTGGTGGCGTAGATCGGGGGGATCACGCTGCCGGTCGCGGCATCGGGCTCGGAGCCGACGTGGATCGCACGTGACTCGAAACCCCAGTCGTGGGAGTCGCTCATGGGTCCGACCGTAGCCCCGTCCGCGCACGCGGGTCCGGTCGGGGACCGGCTTGACCGGCGACGGAGACTGGAAGGGCAGGAACACCCCTCACAGGACGGTCCGTCATGCTCTTCTCCCGCCGCAACGCCACGCTCCCCGCCCCCGGCGAGGCCCTGGCCGGGCGCTCCGAGCGCCCCTTCCGGCTCGCCGAGCGCCACCTGGTCCTCGACGCCCCGCTGGTCACCGACGAGGTCCCCGAGGGCCTCGAGGTCGCGGTCTTCGGGCTCGGCTGCTTCTGGGGCGCCGAGGAGATCTACTGGCAGCTCCCGGGCGTCTGGTCCACCTCCGTCGGCTACGCCGGCGGCGAGACGCCCCACCCGTCGTACGAGGAGGTCTGCTCGGGTCGCACCGGCCACACCGAGGCCGTCCGCGTCGTCTACGACCCGTCGAAGGTCGACTACGCGACCCTGGTGAAGACGTTCTTCGAGGTGCACGACCCCACCCAGGGCATGCGCCAGGGCAACGACGTCGGCACGCAGTACCGCTCCGCGATCTACACCACCACGCCGGAGCAGGTCGAGGTCGCCGAGCGGCTCACCAAGGTCTACGGCGAGGAGCTCGCCCGCCGCGGCTACGACCCGATCACCACCGAGGTCCGCCCGGCGCCGGCGTACTACTACGCGGAGAACCACCACCAGCAGTACCTCCACAAGAACCCGCACGGCTACCGCTGCCACGCGACGACCGGAGTCCCCTTCCCCGCCGACGCGCAGTGACCACGTCGGCCACCGTGGCGAAGAAGCGCTGAGAAAACTCCGGCCGGGTTGTCGTATCCGTCGGTCGCCGTTCGTAGCGTGGGTGACGGCGGGCATCGGGCCCGCCCAGCCGAAGGAGCGCCCATGCCGCACTACCTCCTCTACTTCAACCAGCAGTGGGTCGGTGACCACACCGAGGAGTGGTTCGCCGGCCGCGCCGAGCCGGCCAACGCCGTCGTCGAGGAGATGAAGGCGGCCGGCGTCTACGTCTACGCCGGCGGGCTCGACGAGACCACCCCGATCGGCCACGCCGACCCGACCTCCGGCGAGACCGTCGTCGTCGACGGCCCCTACGCCGAGACCAAGGAGTGGCTCGGCGGCTTCGCGCTCGTCGACGTCCCGGACCGCGAGGCCGCGTTGTCCTGGGCGGCCAAGGTCGCCGAGGCCTGCGGCTGGCCGCACGAGGTGCGCCGGTTCAAGTGAGGCCTACCCTGACGGCATGACGCGTGAGGGCTGGGTGGAGGTGGCGACGGTCGAGGACCTCGTCGCCGTGGTGGGCGAGCCGGGCAGCCGGGCCCGTGACAAGGAGCGCACGGCGCTGGTCGACCTCGACCGTGCCTGGCTGGCGGCCTCGCCGTTCTGCATGCTCGCGACCTCCGACGCCGAGGGCCGTTGCGACGTCTCCCCCAAGGGGGACCCGGCGGGCAGCCTGGTGCACGTCATCGACGACCACACCATCGCGATCGCCGAGCGGCCGGGCAACCGACGCGTCGACGGATACCGCAACGTGGTGGCCAATCCCCACGTCGGCATCGACTTCGTCGTGCCCGGCCGCGGCGACACCCTCCGGATCAACGGGCGAGCCCGCCTGGTCAGCGAGGCGCCGTTCTTCGACGAGATGGTCGTCCAGGGCCACCGGCCGATCCTGGCGCTGGTGGTCGACGTCGAGGAGGTCTTCCACCACTGCTCCAAGGCGTTCCGCCGCGCGCAGCTGTGGGACCCGGAGACGTGGGACCCGGAGGGTGCCGTCCCGCGTCGGGCGGTCATCGCCGAGCAGCTCGAGCCCGACGGCCGGACGGTCGACGAGCTCGACGAGTACTACGCCAGCGCGGCCTACGACGAGCTGCTCTACAAGGGCTGAGGACCCGCGAGTCAGCGGGCCAGGAACGCCAGCAGGTCCTGGCGCGTGACGACGCCGACCGGCTTGCCGTCCTCCTGGACGAGCAGGGCGTCTGCTCCTGCGAGCAGATCCATCGCCTCCTCCACCGGCGCGCTCGCCCCGACCGGCGGGAGCGGCTCGCTCATGTGCTGCTCGACCGGGTCGTTGAGCCTGGCCTCGCCGTGGAACAGCGCGTCGAGCAGCGCCCGCTCCGACACCGCACCGGCCACCTCGGCGGCCACGATCGGCGGCTCGGCGCGCACGACCGGCATCTGCGAGACGCCGTACTCCTGCAGGATCGCGATCGCCTCCGCGATCGTCTCCGACGGGTGGGTGTGCACCAGGTCGGGCAGGCGCCCGTCCTTGCCGCGCAGCACCTCACCGACGGTCTTGCCGCCGCCGGCGCTGAGGAAGCCGTAGCGACCCAGCCACTCGTCGCTGAACACCTTGGCGAGGTAGCCGCGACCCGAGTCCGGCATGAGCACGACGATCACCGCGTCCTTGCCCTCGTCGGTGCCGGCCAGCTCCTCGGCGAGGCGTACGGCGGCGTGCACGGCCATGCCGCTGGACCCGCCGACCAGGAGGCCCTCCTCCCGGGCCAGGCGACGCGTCATCGCGAACGAGTCGGCGTCGGAGACCTCGATGATCCGGTCGGCGACGTCGCGGTCGTAGGCCTCGGGCCAGAAGTCCTCGCCCACGCCCTCGACGAGGTAGGGCCG
>CAZKZQ010000054.1:2445-18224 GCA_964557235.1 uncultured Nocardioidaceae bacterium | reverse complement strand
GGAGGTCGAGCTGATCTTCAACGCGATCGCCGACCACCTGCCCGACATCAAGCAGACCGCCGAGCCCCGGCGCCTGCGCCACGGCTGGATCAACGGCATCAAGGAGCTCGGGGTCACCTACTCCTGACCCGCCTCGCGGGAGCCCAACCGCCCGCGCCCGCCCGCTGCCCCCCGCCCGCCGCTCACGCCGCCCGCGCGCCCGCGCGCCCGCGCGCGTACTCCGCCGTACGTGCTGTGAGTTCCACTCCAGAGCAGCACGTACGGCGGAGTACGTCACGGCGGGCCGGCGAGCAGGACCCGATCAGCGCCTGTGCCGGGCGCGGTCAGGTCAGCAGGAGTGGCCCATCGGGTCCGCCGCCGCGCACGCGAGCGTGAGCCCCGCCCGCGCTCGCGACTCACCCGTACTCCGCCGTACGTGCAGTGAGTTCCACTCCAGAGCAGCACGTACGGCGGAGTACGTCACGGCGGGTCCGTCAGCGTGGCCAGGGGCCGCCGGGACAAGCGCCGGTCAGCCGCGGGCGGTGAGGACGATCGGGTCGCCGTCGGTGATCGCGACGGTGTGCTCCATGTGGGCGCCGCGCGACCCGTCGGCGGAGCGGAGCGTCCAGCCGTCGGCGTCGGTGTAGATCTTGTCGGTCGAGGCCAGCAGCCACGGCTCGATCGCGATGACGAGGCCGGGCCGCAGGGGGTAGCCCCGGCCGGGGCGGCCGTCGTTGGGGATGTGCGGGTCGCCGTGCATCGTGCGCCCGACGCCGTGGCCGCCGAACTGCGTGTTGATCGAGTAGCCCGCCGGCTTGGCCACCCCCGCGATGGCGGCGCCGATGTCGCCGATCCGGTTGCCGGCGCGCGCCACCGCGATCGCCGCGTCGAGGCACTCGGTCGTGGTCTCGATGAGGCGCACGTCCTCCTCGCGCGGCGTCCCCACGACGACGCTGACCGCGGAGTCGCAGACCCAGCCGTCGACGGAGACCGCGAAGTCCAGCGAGAGCAGGTCGCCGTCGCGCAGCGTGTAGTCGTGCGGCAGCCCGTGCAGCACCGCGTCGTTGACCGAGGTGCAGATGACCTTGCCGAACGGCGAGGCGCCGAACGAGGGGTGGTAGTCGATGTAGCAGGACTCGGCGCCGCGGTCCTTGATCATCTGGTGCGCGAGGGCGTCGAGGTCGAGCAGGTTGACGCCGACGTCGGCGGCGGCGGAGGTCGCCTCCAGCACCTCGGCGACGAAGCGGCCGGCGGGTCGGAACTGCTCGATCTCAGCGGGGGTACGAAGTTCGATCATGAGGCGATCAGGCTACTGCCCGGGCACAGCGGTGGCGGAGACGCCCGAGGGTGCCGGGTCGTCGACCGGCACGGCATAGACCTCGACCGACTCGGCCTTGCCCTTCAGGGGCACGGACCCGCGCGACACCAGGGGTACGTCGCCCAGGAGCGCCGCGCGCGTCGCGCCGGTGACGAGCAGGTCGTCCCCGGTCTCGCGGGTCGCTGCCTCGACGCGCGCGGCGACGTTGACCGCGTCCCCGATGACGCTGAAGTTCAGGCGCCCACCGCCGCCCACCGGACCGGCGACGACGCGACCGCTGTTGACGCCGACCGCGATGCGCAGGCCCGTCGGTCCACCGGACACGGCGGCGACCATGGCGCGTCCGGCCGCGACGGCACGGTCGGCGTGGTCGGCGAAGAGCTCGGGCGCCCCGAACACCGCGAGCAGCCCGTCTCCGGTGAACTTGTCGACGTGGCCGCCGTGCTCGTCGACGATCGGCACGATCGCGCCGAAGAGCCGGTTGAGCGTCGCGATCACCTCGGTCGCGTCGGCGCTCTCGGCGTACGACGTGAAGCCGCGGACGTCGCAGAACAGGATCGAGACGTCGACCTCGATGCCGTCCTGCGGGAACTGCCCGGACAGGATCAGCTGGGCGACCGCCTTGTCCATGTAGGTGCTGAACGCCTGACGGATCTCCTCGCGCTCGCGGAGCCCCGCGGTCATCAGGTTGACGTCGTGGGCGAGCTCACCGAGCTCGTCGCTGCTGAGCACCGGCACGCGGCCGGAGAGGTCGCCGGCGCGCACCGACGCGAGCTGACGCCGCACCGACTCGATCGGGGCGAAGATCGCCTCCGACAGCAGCACGGTGAGCTCGTGGGAGAGAGCGACGCCGACGGCGAGCGACACGAGCACGGCCAGCGCGAGGTCGCCCGAGCCGGAACCGTCACCGACGAGGCCGCCGGTGAGGATGCCGGTGAACGCGGTGTAGACGGGCAGGCCGAGTCGCAGCCGCTTGCTGGCGGGCAGCCCGCGCGGCTCGAAGGGGAAGTCCTCGGGCAGCCGGTCGGCGATCTCGCGCACGACGGGACGCATCAGGACCTCGCCGACGGAGTAGCTCAGGACCGTGCCGTACGCCGCGGGCACGACGCACGCGAGCAGCACCGCGCCGAACCCGGCCCAACCGATGTCCCACAGCACGGCGGTCAGTCCGACGGTGGGGAGGACGACGACCAGGTTCACCAGGCGCGAGTTGCGGCGATAGGTCTGCAGGATCAGGGTGCTCGCGGCCTCCCACTCCTGCACGATGTCGGCCGAGCGGTCGGAGGTCACGCGCATCGCGCGGTCGAGCACGGGACGCACCCGGGCCTGGACTCCGACCACGGCGACCATCGTGCAGACCATCCCGAAGCCGAGCACCCGCAGGAGGTCGAGGGCGGTCGGGTCGTAGTACGTCGCGATCACGAGCACGGTCAGGCCGGCGACCGCGACCGAGGCGAACGCCTGCCCCGCGCCGAGGACGAGCCAGTAGCGCATCCCCAGCCGACGGTGGAGGCGCGCAGGGACGCGGTCGAGCCAGCCGGTGCCCATGTCGTCGAGTGTGGCGCGCATGACTGGGCTCGTCCGGGCTTCTCAGCGCTCGTCGCGGAAGACCGGGTCGCGGCCCTCGTGGCGCGCGGCGACGGCCTCCTCGAAGTTGGCCGTCATGAGGCGCACGTAGAGCTGGCCGAGCCCCTCCTGCTGCATGTGCGAGGTGAGGCTCGAGGCGTCGAGCGAGGCCCACAGCGTGCGCTTGGTCAGCTCGACGCCGGGGCGGCTGAACGACGCGATCCGGCGGCCGAGGTCGACGCAGTGGTCGAGGAGCGCGTCAGGCGCCACGACCGACGACACGAGCCCGATCCGTTCGGCCTCCGACGCCTGCACGTCGCGCCCCGTCAGCATGATCTCGGCGGCACGCGACGAGCCGATGGCGCGGGGGAGGAGGTAGGACAGGCCGAGCTCGCTCGCGGTCAGGCCGTTGTTGATCCCCGCCGCACGGAAGTACGCCGGCTCGGCGGCGACGCGCACGTCGCACGCCAGTGCGAGGCACAGCCCGCCGCCGATGGCCGGTCCGTTGACGGCCGCGATGACAGGCTGGTGCAGGCCGCGCAGGGCGAGCACGACGTCGTCGAGGACCTCCATCGCCCGCAGCGCGACCGTCGGCTGGGTCAGCCCGTCGACGTGCGGCACGCGGCCGCGCTCGCCCGACTGGTCGGCCCCGGAGCAGAAGCCCCGACCCGCGCCGGTCAGGACGACCGCCCTGACGGAGTTGTCGGCGCGCAGCTCCGCGAGGGTCTCGAGCAGCGGCACCATGACGTCGAACGCCATCGAGTTCATCCGCTCGGGGCGGTTGAGCGTGACGACCGCGACCGCGGGGTCCGGCCGGTCGACGAGGACCAGGTCGCCTCGTCCGCTTGCGGACGCGCTATCGCGCGTCCGCGCCCGGACGCGGCGGTCCTCGGTCACGAGGTCGGCTTCTCCGAGCCCACCAGCCACATCGAGAAGAACTGCGACCCGCCGCCGTAGGCATGGCCGAGCGCCTTACGCGCGCCGTCGACCTGGTGCTCGCCAGCCGCACCGCGCACCTGCAGCGCGGCCTCGGCGAAGCGGATCATGCCGGAGGCGCCGATCGGGTTGGACGACAGCACGCCGCCGGACATGTTGACCGGCAGCTCGCCGTCGAGCGCGGTGACGCCCTTCTGGGTCAGCTCCCAGCCGGTGCCCTCCTCGGCGAAGCCGAGGTTCTCCAGCCACATCGGCTCGAACCAGGAGAACGGCACGTAGATCTCCGCGCAGTCGATCTCCTCGAACGGCCGCGTGATCCCGCCCTGCTTCCACAGCGCGGCCGCGGCCTCGCGGCCGGCCTGCGGGTTGACCTGGTCGCGCTCGGCGGCGGTCGTCGGCTCGGTGCGCATCACGGTGCCGTGGATCCACGCCGGGTTGGAGTACGCCGACGCGGTGTCCTCGTCCGCGACGACGATCGCGCAGGCGCCGTCGGAGGACGGGCAGGTCTCGTCGTAGCGGATCGGGTCCCACAGCATCTGCGAGGCCAGCACGGACTCGACGGTGGTGTCGGGGTTGCGCAGGTGCGCGTAGGGGTTCTTCAGCGCGTTCTGCCGGTCCTTGGCGGCGACGATCGCGCCGACCTCGGTCGGGGCCCCGGAACGGCGGATGTAGGACCGCACGTGAGGCGCGAAGTAGCCGCCCGCACCCGCGTGCACCGGCATGATGAACGGCACCGGGACCGACAGCGCCCACATCGCGTTGGACTCGGACTGCTTCTCGAAGGCGATGGCGAGCACGCGCTTGTGCACCCCGGCCTGGACGAGCGAGGCCGCGACGTTGGCCGTGGACCCGCCCACCGAGCCCGCGGTGTGCACGCGCAGCAGGGGCTTGCCGGCCGCGCCCAGGGACTCGGCGAGGAAGAGCTCGGGCATCATCACGCCCTCGAACAGGTCCGGGGCCTTGCCGACCACGACCGCGTCGATGTCGTCGAACCCGAGGCCTGCATCGGCGAGCGCCCGGTCGGCCGCCTCGCGGAGCAGGCCGGGCATCGAGACGTCCTCGCGCTTGGCGCGGTAGTGGGTCTGGCCGACCCCGACGACCGCGGCGAGCTGCTTGCCCATCTCAGTTCCCTCCGTTGGTCGAGGCCAGCGTGCACACGAGGTTCTGCTGCATCGCCGGCCCGCTGGTCGCGGTCGCGACCGCCTTGCCGGCCGTGCCGTCCCAGAGGCGGCGCGCGGACTCCCCGATGCGGATGAGGCCGCCGGTGAACATCGGGTTGCCCGACAGGGGCCCGCCCGAGGGGTTGATCGTCACGTCGGCGCCGAGACCGAGGGCCTCGACCGACATGAGCTCCTGGTGGCTGAAGGGCGCGTGCAGCTCGGCGATGTCCGCACCGCCGAGGTCGAGCGCTGCGCCGGCGGCGGCCAGCGAGTCGAGGGAGCCGAGGTCGCGCAGGGACAGGTTCTGCGCGTCCACGCGGTGCTGCAGCCCGGTGATCCACGCGGCGCCACCGCGCTTCTCGATCTGCTCCGACGCGCGGTCACCGGCGGCGAGCACGATCGCGGCGACCCCGTCGGTGACCGGCGCGCAGTCGTGCTTGCGCAACGGGTCGGCGTACATCGGCTCCTTGAGGAGGGCGTCGACGGATACCGCGCCCGAGAGGATCGCGTGCGGGTTGTCGAGCGCGGCGTTGCGGCTGCGGGCGACGACCTCGGCGAGGTCCTCCTCGGTGTAGCGACCGGCCTCGAGCCCGACGCGTGCCTGGAGCGCGGCGATCGAGACCGTGTCGGGCCACAGCGGGGTGAGGACGTAGGGGTCGAGCTGCAGCGCCAGCACCCGGCGCAGCACGCCGGCCGAGGACTTGCCGAAGCCGTAGACCACGGCGGTGTCGACCTCGCCGGTCTGGATCTTGACCCAGGCCTCGTAGAGCGCCCACGCGGCGTCCATCTCGACGTGCGACTCGTTGACCGGCGGCAGCGTGCCGATCGCGTCGACCGCCGACACGAAGGAGAAGGACCGGCCGGCGAGGTAGTCCGAGGACCCCGAGCACCAGAAGCCGATGTCGGCCTTGGTCCACCCGGTCTGCTCCCACAGCTCGGCGAAGGCAGGGACCAGCAGCTCCACCATGCTCGGCGACCCGTCGAAGTGCGCCATCTGGCGCTGGGCGAAGCCGACGACTGCGACGTCTCTCATCAGGTGATCTCTCTCTGGCTCAGAGGTGAGCCCGGTAGGACTCGTAGTCCGCGTCCGGCTCGCCCGAGGGCTCGAAGTGCTGGATGTTCTCGATCGTGGTGCCCCACTCCTCGCGCGGCTTCCAGACCGCCTTGACCCGCAGGCCCATGCGGACCTCGTCGGCCGGGATGCCCTGGATCAGGTGGAGGAAGGCGATGTCCGCACCGTCGAGCAGGACGTAGGCCGAGACGTACGGCGGGGTGATCTTCTGCCCGAGGAACGGCACGTTGACCACGCAGAACGTCGTGACCGTGCCGGTGTGGGCGAGCTCGACCTCGTCGGTGGTCGCGACGCCGTCGACCGGGCAGGCGCTGCGGGGCGGGACGTAGACCTTGCCGCAGGTCGGGCAGCGTTGACCGAGGATCCGGCCCTCCGCGAGCCCGCGGAAGAACGCCGACTCCTCGGGCGAGGCCTCGTAGGTGTAGTCCAGCTCGACCGGCACGACGATCCCGGTGATCGCGTCGCCGCCCCCGCCCGCCGGCTGCGAGGGGTCTCCGCCGGCCGGCACGAAGTGCGCGATGTCGGTGATCGACCCCTCGGGGCTCTCGGCCCACACCACCTGCACCCGCATGCCGGTCGACATCGCCTCGGGACCGGAGGCGGCGACGGCGTGGAGCAGGGGAGCGTCGGCGCCGTCGAGCGTCACCAGCGCGAAGGCGAACGGCTCGGAGAGCGGCTGGCCGGCCACGGGCTCGGAGACCCAGGTCCAGGTCTGCACGGTGCCCTCGGTGCCGACCTCGACGAGGTCCTCGGCAGAGATCGCCTCGTGCGTGAGCGGATCGAACTCCACCGGGGGTACGACGACCCGGCCGTCCGACGTGCGCGCGCCGAGCACGCGCCCGTCACGCAGGCCGGTGAAGAAGGCACCCAGCACGGGGCCGGTGGAGCGGGTGTACGGGAAGGCGACCTGGAGCGGCGCGCTGAGGACCCTGGACATACGAGAAATGAAACACGTTCTAGTTTCGGATGTCTACTCCCCACGCGACTCGGGCCCGCTCCCCACCGCGCTGGGGCGGGGGGAGCGGGCCGAGTCGGGGTGCCGTGGCTCAGCGCTTGCGCGCGGTCACCAGGAGGTACTCCCAGTCGGCCACGAAGGTGCCGTCGGTGGCGAGGTTGAACTCCTCCGCCAGCGCCACCAGGTCGGCGCGGAAGGCGGCCCGTCGCTCCTCGTCCAGCTTCTGCGCGGCCATGTGGGTCGGGCCGTAGTGGGTCACGAAGAAGTCGGCGTAGTGCTCGGGGCTGAGGAAGCGCTGCCGGACCGCGCTCGTCCAGGTGCGGACGTCGGAGACGTCGGGGCCGAGCAGCTCGGTGACCACCGCCGGGTCGCCCCAGCGGACCGGCGACTGCGCACCCGGCGGCGGGGCGACGTAGCTGCCGACGATCTTGAGCATCCGGCCGACGAACCCGGTGGGGGTCCAGTTGGCCATCCCGATCCGACCGCCGGAGCGGGCGACCCGGACCATCTCGTCGGCAGCCTTCTGGTGGTCGGCGGTGAACATCGTCCCGATCGCCGACAGCACGTAGTCGAAGCTGCCGTCGGCGAGCTCGAGCGCCTCGGCGTCGCCGACGCGGAAGTCGATGCTCAGTCCCTCCCCGGCGGCCCGGGCGCGGGCGCTCTCGATGAGGGCCGGCACGTAGTCCACGCCGACGGTCGGGCAGAACGCGCGGGCCGTGACCAGCGCGACGTGCCCGTTGCCCGTGGCGACGTCGAGCACGGTGGAGCCCGGCACCAGGTCCAGGGCCGCGACGAGGTCGTCGGCCAGCGGGACGGTGATCCACGCGATGCTGCGGTAGTCGCCGCTCGACCAGGTCTTCTGCTGCGCCGCCTTCAGGGCGACGAGGTCGGGAGCAGGAAAGGTGCTCGTGGTGGTGGGGCTCGCTGTCTGCGTCATGGTGACTCCTTGGTGTGGGACGGCCTCTCCGTCCCGGCTGAGCACCATCGTTCGTCGGCGTCGACCCCCGCGGTCAGTGCGGATTCTGTAGCCGACCGCTACAAGATCTGGAGCGCCCGGCAGTCGTAGAGTGCGAGCCAGGAGGTCCTGGCGATGACGCACTACGGTCAGTTCTGCCCGGTGGCGAAGGCGATGGAGCTGCTCGACGAGCGGTGGACGATGCTCGTGGTCCGCGAGCTGATCATGGGCAGCCGGTCGTTCGGCGACCTGCAGCGCGGTGTCCCCAAGATGTCCCCGACGCTGCTCTCCGCGCGGCTGAAGTCCCTCAGCCGTGCGGGCGTGGTCGAGCGTCACGAGCAGGGCAAGCGGGTCTACTACACGCTCACTCCGGCCGGCCTGGAGCTCAAGCCGGTGGTCGAGGCGATCGGCCAGTGGGGCGTCCGGTGGATGCCCGAGCTCGGCGACGAGGACCTCGACCCGCACCTGCTGATGTGGGACGTCCAGCGCAGCATCGACGTCGACGCGCTCCCGCCCGGACGGACCGTCGTGCAGTTCTCCTTCCGCGACGTGCCCCGCGACGGTCGTGACTGGTGGTTGGTGATGAGCCAGGACGACGTCGACCTGTGCGACGCCGACCCGGGGCACCCGGTCAGCGGCAGGGTGGACACCGGACTGCGGTCCTTCAGCCGGCTGTGGCGGGGCGACGTGAGCTGGTCCAGTGCGCTCAAGTCCGGTGAGGTCGTGGTCGAGGGCCCGACGAGCGTGCGGCGCGGGCTCCAGCGCTGGTTGAACCGGTCCGTCTTCGCGGGGGTCGAACGGGTCGGGTGACCTGCGGCCTGTGTCGCGGCCTGTGTCGCCGGCCACATGGCCGGCGTACGGGAGTCGTGGCAGGGTGACCGGCATGAAACTTGGTCTCCAGCTGGGCTACTGGGGCGCGCAGCCGCCCGCCAACCACGACGAGCTCGTCAAGGCCGCCGAGGCCAACGGCTTCGACGCGATCTTCACCGCCGAGGCCTGGGGCTCCGACGCCTTCACCCCGCTCGCGTGGTGGGGCCGCGAGACCTCGCGCGTGAAGCTCGGGACCTCGATCGTGCAGATGTCCGGCCGCACGCCGACCTCGATCGCCATGCACGTGCTGACGCTGGACCACCTGTCCCAGGGCCGGGTCATCCTCGGCATGGGCGTGAGCGGCCCGCAGGTCGTGGAGGGGTGGTACGGCGAGCCCTTCGGCAAGCCGCTCGCGCGCACCCGTGAGGTCGTCGACATCATCCGCAAGGTGCTGGCCCGCGAGGCGCCCGTGACCAACGACGGGCCGCACTACCCGCTGCCGTTCCACGGGGAGAACTCGGTCGGCCTCGGCAAGCCGCTCAAGCCGATCGTGCACCCGCTGCGCGCCGACGTGCCGATCTGGCTCGGCGCCGAGGGCCCCAAGAACGTCGCGCAGACCGCGGAGATCGCCGACGGCTGGATCCCGATCTTCTACACGCCGGCGAGCGCCGAGATGTACCAGCCGTGGCTCGAGGAGGGCTTCGCCCGTCCCGGTGCGCGGCACACCCGCGAGACCTTCGAGATCGCCGCGACCTGCCACCTCGAGATCACCGACGACCCGCAGCCGGTCGTCGACTTCCTCAAGCCCGTCACCGCGCTCTACATGGGCGGCATGGGCGCCAAGGAGCAGAACTTCCACAAGAACGTCTTCGACCGGATGGGGTACTCCGACCTCACCGACGAGGTGCAGCGGCTCTACCTCAGCAACCAGAAGGACGAGGCCGCCGCGCTCATCCCCGACGAGCTCGTGCACGCGCTGCACATCATCGGCGACGAGGCCCACGTGAAGGCCAAGATCAAGGAGTGGGAGGCGTCGGGCGTGACCACCCTGCTGCTCTCCTGCCGCGACGCCGCGGAGATCGCGCGGGTGTCGTCGGTCGTCCTGGGCTGAGCTCTGGGGTCGCCGGACGATCGGCTCCCGTGCCGCCTGCCCGGGCTGGTCGCCGTGTCGCCCGGTGGCTCGTGCTGTGGTCCTGTCCCGCTTCGGGCGCCACGCCTCTTTTACGCCCGGGCAGGCGGCGCGTGCGCCGCTCGCCCGGCCGCTCCAGGTCGCTCGGACCTCTCCTGACCGCTGGTTGAGGTGCGAGCGGAGCGAGCCTCGAAACCACTCCGCAACGACGGCGGCTACTCGGGGATCGGGGGGCCGACGACCTCGAGGCCGTAGCGGGGGCCGATCTCGGCCCACTTGGGGATCTCGACCTCGGGGGGCTGGCCGTCCTCGCCGGGGAGGCGCATCTCGGCTGCGGGGATGCCCACCTCGTCGTACAGGTGGAGCAGGCGACCCGGCTCGGTGAGCGCGAGGTAGCGCGCCCCCTCGCCGCGCGTGCGGAAGGCGTGGGGGAGCCCCTGCGGGAGGTAGATGAAGCACCCGGCGTAGAGCTCGTAGGTCTCGTCCCCGGCGCGATAGGTCAGCGACCCGTCGAGGAGGAAGAACGCCTCGGCCTCGTGGGTGTGCCGGTGCAGGGGAGTGGCGATGCCGCCTGGCTGGGTGACGACCGCGATGCCGAGCCGGCCGCCGCTGTCGTCTGCCTCCAGGAGGTGCTCGAAGAGCGAGCCCATCGCCCAGGTCCCGCGGCCGGTCCCCGGCTCGTGCATCACGACGCGCTGCTCGCCCATGGCGGCCTCCTGCTTTGATCCGAAGTCGTTTCGGACGAATATTGCTACGGTAGTCCTCGTGCCCGACACGAGCAAGAGCCGGAAGTACGACGCCTCCGCGCGCCGCGCTGCCGCGGAGCAGACGCGTGAGCGGGTGCTGGTCGCCGCACGGGACCTCTTCGTCGCCCAGGGGTACGCCGGCACGTCGGTCGCCGAGATCGCCGAGCGCGCCGGGGTCTCGGTCGACACCGTCTATGCCGCGGTGGGGCGCAAGCCGAGGCTCGTCCTCACGGTCGTCGACATGGTGCTCGCCGAGTCCTCGCAGCCCAAGCCCGCCGAGGAGCGCGACTACGTCAAGGCGATGCAGGCGGCGGCATCCGGGCGCGACAAGCTCGCGGCGTACGCCGACGCGCTGGGCCGGCTGATGCCGACGGTCGCCCCGCTCCTGCTGGCGCTGCGCGACGCAGGGCTCAGCGACCCGGAGTGCCGCGCGACCTGGGAGCACGTCAGCGAGCGGCGTGCCGCCAACATGCTCCGGCTGGCGGCCGACCTGCGGGAGAGCGGCGACGTGCGGGAGGACCTCACCGACCAGCAGGTGGCCGACCTGGTGTGGTCGACCAACGGGCCCGAGTGGTTCGCCGCGTTCACGAGCCGCGGGCACGACCCGGCGACGTGCGCCGCGACCTTGGCCGACCTCTGGACCCGCACGCTGCTCGCGCGCCCCGTTGCCCAGGAATAGAACACGTTCTAGTCTTGCCCGATGGGCAACGACAACCTGCTGACCGGCACCCACAACGGCCACCTCATGGTCGCCGCGCTCAAGCGGCACGCGGACAAGCCGGTGATGTTCCTCGGAGACACGACGCTGACCGGGCGTGAGACGGCGGAGCGGATCAGCCAGTACGTCCAGGCGTTCGAGTCGCTCGGCGCCGGCTCCGGAGCCCCGGCTGCGCTGCTCGCGCTCAACCGGCCCGAGGTGCTGTTCATCCTCGGCGCCGGCCAGACCCAGGGCTACCGCCGCACCTCGCTGCACCCGCTCGGCTCGCTGGACGACCACGCCTACGTCCTCCAGGACGCCGAGATCACCACGCTGATCATCGACCCGGTGCCGATGTTCGTGGAGCGGGCGCTCGGCCTGCTCGACAAGGTGCCCGGCCTCAAGCAGGTGCTCACGATCGGCCCGGTGCCCGAGGAGCTCGCGAGCGTCGGCACCGACCTCGCCGAGACCGCGGCCGGTTTCGAGCCGCAGCCGCTCGAGGCCGCCGTACTTGCCCCGGACCACATCGTGTCGATCGCCTACACCGGCGGCACGACCGGCAAGCCCAAGGGCGTCATCGGCACCGCCCGCACGATGGCGACGATGACCCAGGTGCAGATGAGCGAGTGGGAGTGGCCGGAGTCCCCGCGCTTCCTCATGTGCACGCCGCTCTCGCACGCCGGTGCCGCGTTCTTCGTGCCGACCGTGCTCAAGGGCGGCTCGCTCTACGTCCTCCCGCGCTTCGACCCCGCCGAGGTGCTGCGCACCATCGAGGAGCAGAAGATCACCGCGACCATGCTGGTGCCCTCGATGCTCTACGCGCTGATGGACCACCCCGACTCCCGCACGCGCGACCTGTCGTCGCTCGAGACGGTGTACTACGGCGCTGCCGCGATCAACCCGGTGCGCCTGGCCGAGGCGGTCGAGCGGTTCGGCCCGATCTTCGCGCAGTACTACGGCCAGTCCGAGGCGCCGATGGTGATCAGCTACCTCGCCAAGGGCGACCACGTGGCGTCGACGGGCTCGACCGGCGTGCCGGAGCGGCTCTCCTCGTGCGGGAGGCCCTCGGCCTTCCTGCGCACGGCCCTGCTCGGCGAGGACGGGAACCCCGTCCCGCAGGGGGAGCCGGGCGAGATCTGCGTGGCCGGGCCGCTGCTCGCGGGCGGCTACTGGAACCTCCCCGACGAGACCGCGGCGACCTTCCGCGACGGCTGGCTGCACACCGGCGACGTCGCCCGGGAGGACGAGGACGGCTTCTGGTACATCATCGACCGCACCAAGGACATGATCGTCACCGGCGGCTTCAACGTCTTCCCGCGCGAGGTCGAGGACGTCGTCGCCACCCACCCGGCGGTCGCGCAGGTCGGGGTCATCGGCACGCCGGACGACCGCTGGGGCGAGGCGGTCACGGCCGTCGTGGTGCTGCGCGGTGACACCGAGGTCGACCACGAGACGCTCACCCGCGAGATCCAGGACCTGGTCAAGGAGCGCAAGGGCTCGGTGCAGGCTCCCAAGCAGGTCGTGGTCGCCGAGCAGCTGCCGCTCACCGCGCTCGGCAAGCCCGACAAGAAGGCGCTGCGGGCGCAGTTCTGGGAGGGC
The DNA here is from genome assembly GCA_964557235.1 of uncultured Nocardioidaceae bacterium. Taxonomy (GTDB): domain Bacteria; phylum Actinomycetota; class Actinomycetes; order Propionibacteriales; family Nocardioidaceae; genus Marmoricola_A. Next base: position 5,302 of record CAZKZQ010000054.1, on the reverse strand, counting down.
CACTCCCGCTCGGTCTAGGAGACGTCCACGGGTGGCCGCCTAGCATCGCCACATGAGTCAGCCGAGGACGGTCTGGGAAGAGCACGACGGCGTCGCCGCCGGAGGTGGCGGCGCTGTGCGGGCCGCAGCCTTCCCCGTCGGAGGCGACGAGCGGGGAGCGGTCACGCTCACCCTCCACGTGCCCGACGGGTGGTTCGCGGCCCACGACGGCGGCGGTGGGTCGGCCACGTTGCTCATCACCGCCACCGAGGCGCGCGGCTTCGCGTCGTGGCTCGAGCAGGCGGCCGACGCCGCGGACGTCGTCGGGCCCCCGCTGCATGAGTGACCGCCGTGGCTCCGTCCGGCCGACCGCTGCCGAGCGCGCGGCCGCGTTGCCGGGGGACGTCGTCGTACCCCGTCCGGACGTGGTCATGGACCGCGGCTGCGACCTCCCGGCGCCGCCCGAGGCCGTCTGGCCGTGGCTGGTCCAGCTGGGCAAGGCGCGAGCCGGGTGGTACCTCCCTCGCTCCGTCGAGCGGTTCGTCCCACGGTCGCGGCGAGCGGTCCGGCACGTCGACGCGCACTGGCAGGGCCTCGCGGTCGGAGACGTGGTCCCGGACTACGGCGGCCCGCACGAGACCTTCACGGTCGAGCAGCTCGACCCGCCGCACGGCATCGTCTACTCCTCGCAGCGTGGCCGGATCCGGCTGTCCTGGGAGCTGCGGCTGACCGAGCAGGGCGGCGGGACGCGCCTCCACCTCCGGCTCCGACTCGCACCCGTGCGACGACGGTGGCTGGCCGAGAGCGTGGGCGAGTGGTTCGACCTGGTGACGATCGCCGGGATGGCCGCCGGGCTCCGCGAGCGGCTGGCGGAGCAGTAGCGTCGCAGGCGTGTACGTCCCTCGCTTCAACGCCGTCGACGACGAGGCCGAGATCCGCGCCTTCGTCGCAGCCGCGGCGAGCGCCGAGCTGGTGACCGTGGCAGCCGACGGTTTCCCCGTGGCCACGCTCGTGCCGATCCTCTGGGAGGACGACCGCGTGGTCGCGCACCTGGCGCGGGCCAACCCGCAGTGGCAGGACCTCGCGCCCGACGCGCCGGCGCTGCTCGTGGTCGGCGGCGCGCAGGCCTACGTCTCGCCCAGCTGGTACGCCGCCAAGGCCGAGCACGGGCGCGTGGTGCCGACGTGGAACTACTCCGCCGTCCACCTGACCGGGACCGTCCGCGTCCACGAGGACCCGGCCTGGCTCCGCGACGCGGTCACGGCCCTGACCCGCCGCCACGAGTCGCACCGCGCGGAGCCGTGGTCGGTCACCGACGCACCCGAGGCCTATGTCGAGGGCCAGCTGCGCGGCATCGTCGGCATCGAGGTCCTCGTGGAGCGTGTGGAGGCCAAGGCCAAGCTGAGCCAGAACCGCTCGGAGGCCGACCGTCGCGGCGTCGTCGCCGGCCTCGACGACGAGCCCGGTGCGGACGCAGCCGCCGTCGCGGCCGAGATGCGCCGCCTGCTCGAGACGCCCCCGCGAGCGGAGCAGCCCAACACGTAGCGCCCCGCGTGCAACCTTTTCCCCTTCTCAGGCGTGGAACGGATAACCACTTCTGAGAAAGAGGAAGACCGATGAACACCAGCCTGCGTGCCCTCGCCGTCCTGACCGTCGTCACCGGTGTCACCGGCGCCGGCGCGTGGCAGCTCCTGCCCAGCACGGCCTCCACCGTCCGAGCCGACGACCCCACGCCGACCGTCACCGTGCAACCCGACGCGAGCCCGCCTGCGGACCCGGTGACGCCGAAGCCGTCGCACACCGCGGCGCCGGACCCGAAGCCCCAGCCGAAGCCTGAGCCCAAGCCCGAGCCGGCCCCGGAGCCCCAGCCGGGCCCGACGATCGTCGGCCCCGGTGACGACGGGCCGCAGGTGCGCCGGATCCAGGCTCGCCTGCGGCAGATCGACTGGTTCTACGGCGACGTCACCGACCACTACGGCGACCAGACCGAGGAGGCCGTGCGTGGCTTCCAGGCCAAGCGTGGCTTCCCGGTGACCGGTGCTGTCGACCGGCGCACGCTGGACCGGCTGGTCGAGATGACCCACGAGCCCACCACGGCCGAGCTGACCAACGCCAAGCCCGACCCGGCTGACGGTGCAGCGCTCGACCCGAGGTGCCTCACCGGCCACGCGATCTGCGTCGACAAGACCAGCTCGAGCCTGCGCTGGGTGGTCGACGGCGAGGTCCGGATGACCGTCGACGCGCGCTTCGGCGGTGTCGGTCACCGCACCCGCGAGGGCCTGTTCCATGTCGAGCGCAAGAGCCGTGACCACGTGTCGTCGCTCTATGACACCTCGATGCCGTTCGCGATGTTCTTCAGCAACGGCCAGGCCGTCCACTACTCGCCGGACTTCGCGGCGAACGGCTACAACGGCGCCTCCCACGGCTGCGTCAACGTCCGTGACTACGACAAGGTCGCCTGGCTGTTCGACCAGGCGAGCCTGGGCGACAAGGTGGTCGTCTACTGGAGCTGATGCGCTCCGTTGCGGGGTCGGTTGCAGGCGTCGGGTGCCTGCAACCGACCCCGTCGTCGTGGGGCAGGATGCGCTGGTGGACGAACGCATGGCGGAGCTCGTGCTCCGCGCAGTGGAGCTGGTCCCGCCCGGTCGGGTCGTGTCGTACGGCGACCTGGCCGGGCTGGTCGGCACCTCGGCCCGGCACGTCGGCCGGATCATGGCGGTCTACGGCTCGGGCGTCACGTGGTGGCGGGTGACCAACCACTCGGGAGACTTCCCGCCCCACCTCCGCGAGGAGGCGGCGGTCCACTGGGCCCAGGAGGGCATCACCTGGAAGCCCAACCGGCTCGGTTGTCGGATCGACAATTATCGCGCAGACCTGG
>CAZKZQ010000054.1:0-2345 GCA_964557235.1 uncultured Nocardioidaceae bacterium | reverse complement strand
TCGCCGAGTGGTGGATCGTCACCACGGAGCCGAGCGAGTCGATCAGCTGCGGCAGCGGCGCGAGCAGGTGCGGCACGTCGTACTGCTGGACGGTGACGCGCAGGCGGTGGCCCTTGGCGATCACCGCGCCGGTCGGGAACACCTCGACGTCGATGCGTGCGACCTTGCCGGACTCCATCGGGGTCTGGGCGGCCTTGGTGAACGGGTGGAAGGGCTGCACGACGTGGCCGTCGAGCGTGCGCGTGCGCGTCCGGTCGAGCGCGCGGTGGCTGAGCACCTGCCACCCGCCGGTCAGACGCTCCACGTGGCCGTCGGGGGCGACGTCCTCGACGTGGACCGACAGCATCGCGTCGGGCCGCGTGGAGGAGGCGAAGAGCTGGGCGTTGATCGGGCCCAGCACGTGGAGGTCCGAGGTCAGGGGAGCGGTCTGCCACGACGTGCCCACGCTGTCGTTGAGCGCGTTGTCCTCGCAGGGCGGGACGGCGAGCGCGCCCGCGGTCCACTGCGACGCCGACCGGGTGCACAGTCCGGCGACCGGGACGGGGTAGACGTCGTCCGCACCGCCCCCCGACGTGCCGCGCACGAGCGTGCCGGGCATGCCCGGCGTCGCCGTGCCGTCGAGCTGGAAGGTGCGCGCCTCCATGGAGGCGGGCATCCAGCCCTGAGCGGTGCGCCAGCCGCCGCCGATCTCGTTGTAGGTCACGGGCTTGACGTCGGTGGCGAGCGCCGCGTCGGGCACTCCGCGGACGTAGCGGTCCATCCACCGCAGCACGAGCTCGTCCATGGTGCCGATGTGCGCGCCGGACAGGTCCGGGGCCGCGGCCTGGAGGTGCGTCCAGGGGCCGAACAGGAAGCGGGTGGGCACGCCGTTGGCGCGCAGGCGCTCGTAGAGCATGGGCTCGCCGCGCTGGAACAGGTCGTACTCGCCGCCGACGACGAAGGTCGGGACCTCGACCTTGTCGACGACGTTGAGGGGGGAGCGCACCTTGTAGAACGCGCCGTCGTAGGCCTGGCCGTCTCCGGTCAGTGCCGAGCCGACGACCGGCCCCTGGAACGCGGCCGCGCCCTGCACGTGCGAGAGCAGCGCGGAGATGCCGCTGGCCGGGTCCGTCGCGGTGTACGTCGGCGGCGCGAGTCCGGCGCCGGTGACGAGACCCAGCCACAGCGGGATGAAGCCGACGTCGATCTGGCCTCCGGAGGCGACCACGTCGCGATAGACGTCGCCCGCCGGCACGATCGGGAACATCGCCTTGAGCCCGGCCGGGTGCTGGGCGGCGGTGAGGAACTGGTTGATCGCGCCGTAGGACACGCCGTAGAGCCCGACCCTGCCGTTGCTCCACGGGCGGGCCGAGGAGTGGGCCCACTCGACGATCTCCTTGCCGTCGAGCTGCTCGCGCGGCCCGAAGGACGACCACTGCCCGTCGGAGCCGCCCGTGCCGCGCACGTCGGCGATGACCTGCACGTAGCCGCGCTGGACGAGGTACTCGTTGGCGAAGTTCAGCCGCGGCGCGTTCTTGTTGTACGGCGTCTGGGTCACGATCACCGGGAAGCGTCCGGGGGCCGGGGTGCCGTCGGCCTTGGCCGGCCGCAGGACGTCGGCGCGCAGGACGACGCCGTCGCTCATCCGCAGCGCGACGTCCTTCGTCGTGCTCACGGAGTACGTCGCCGGGCGGGCCTTCCAGCCGCTCGCCGGCGCCGTGGTCGAGGTGGCCGCGACGGCGGGGGACAGGCCGGTCAGGGCCGGCAGGGCCGCCCCTCCGGCGAGCAGGCTCGCGGACAGGGCGGCAGCGGCGAGGCGGCGTGGGCGCACGGATCTCTCCCGGGGGATCTGGCAACGGACGTTGTCGGAGGTCAACGAGCCTCAGCCGTCTCGGGTCACGCGACCGGGCGACCGGGCCGGGCGTGGAGCGCCTACCGTTGGGCCTCATGAAGGCCCTGCTGACCGAGAGCATCCACCCCGTCGCCGTCGAGTCCCTGGAGGCGGCGGGCTACGAGGTCGACCTCCGCTCACGCTCCCTCAGCGAGGACGAGCTGGTCGCGGCCCTGCCGGGCGTGCACCTGCTCGGCATCCGGTCCAACACCCACCTCACGGAGCGTGCGCTCGACGCGGCGACCGACCTGATCGCCGCCGGCTGCTTCTGCATCGGCACCAACCAGGTCGACCTCCAGGCGGCGGCCGCACGCGGCATCGGGGTCTTCAACGCGCCGTACTCCAACACGCGGAGCGTGGTCGAGCTCGTCATCGGCGAGATCATCGCGCTGGCCCGGCGGCTGCCCGAGAAGACCCAGCGCATGCACGACGGCGTGTGGGACAAGTCGGCCAAGGGCAGCCACGAGGTGCGCGG
>CAZKZQ010000053.1:13647-18226 GCA_964557235.1 uncultured Nocardioidaceae bacterium | reverse complement strand
AGCCGACCGACGCACCCGAGGAGTTCCGGCAGCGACGCATGCCCGGCGCGAGGTTCGAGCAGGTCGACCTCACCGGGGCACGCTTCGCCCAGGTCAACCTCGTCGACGCCACCATCCACGGCGCCGACGCGTCGGGCCTCGAGGTGCGCGAGGTCTACTTCGGCAAGGCCCGCTTCCGCGGGGTGATGCTCCACGACGTCGACATCGACGGAGAGATCCGCGGCCTGAGGATCAACGGCATCGACGTCGGGCCGCTCATCGAGGCCGAGCTCGACCACCGCCACCCCGAGCGGCTGCACCTGCGACCGACCACGCCCGACGGCTTCCGCGAGGCGTGGGACCTCGTCGAGGAGCTGTGGGCCGGCACCGTCGCGCGCGCCCGGCGGCTCGACCCCGAGCTCCTGCACGAGCGCGTCGACGACGAGTGGTCGTTCGTCGACACCCTGCGCCACCTCGGGCTCGCCACCGAGTGCTGGCTGCTCAGGGTGATCCTGGGCGACCCCGCTCCGTGGCACCCGCTGTCGCTGCCGCCCGAGGAGGGCGGCGACACCGAGGACATCCCCTGCGACCGGACCGCCCGGCCGAGCCTCGACGAGGCCCTGGCCTACCGCCACGACCGCATGGCCGCGGTGCGGCGGTTCGTCGACGGTCTCACCGACGAGCAGCTGGCCGCCCACACCGAGCCGGTGGACGCCCCGGGCGGCCCGCGGCCGGACAGCTATCCCGTCGCCGAGGCGCTCCAGGTGATCCTCGACGAGGAGTGGTGGCACCGGCAGTTCGCCCTCCGCGACCTGGCGGTCCTCGAGCAGCGCACCGGCGCCTGAGCCGCCGGCCCGTCCTTCAGCCCTCAGCCCTGCCAGGCCGCCGGGCGTCCGCCGTACCTCACGGTGAGCACCTCGAGCAGGTGGCCGTCGGGGTCGCGGAAGTAGAACCCGCGCCCGCCGTCGTCGTGGTTGACCTCCCTCGGCGACGCGCCCTCGGGGTCGGCCCACCAGTCGGCGCCCGACTCCTGCACGCGGCGCAGGACCGCGTCGAGGGTGTCGTCGTCGACGAGGAAGGCGTAGTGCTGCGGGGTGAGGGTCGTGTCCCACCCGGCGACGTACATCGCGACGTCGTTGGCGAGGTCGACCGCGAGGAACGGACCCTCGGTGCGCGCCTCGGGGAGGCCGAACGTCTCGGTCCAGAAGCGCGCCGTGCGGTGCTTGTCGGTGCTGGGGACGATGTGGTGGTCGAAGCCGATGGCCATGGGGAGCTCCTCGTCTGGTCGGTGGGTCCAGTGGACCCCGGTCCCCTTCTCGGCGACTTGCATCCGACTTGAGCCCATCCACACGCCCGGCGACGACGAACCACGGGTGTGGGAGACCAGGAGACGATGTTCGCGAGCCGCAGCATCGCGGAGCACCTGCTGCGTGGGGCAGTGGGCCTCCCGCTGCTGCTCGCGGGCTTCGTCCTGGTCGGGCCCGTCGGTCCCGTCTCCCTCCTCCTGCTGGTCCCGGCCGTCGCGCTCCTGCGTGGGTGCCCGACCTGCTGGGCGCTGGGACTCGTGCAGACCCGGGAGCGCACCCGCTGCTCGCGCGGGACCTGCTGACCGGACGTCACCGGGCGTGACCGGACCGGTCCTCGTGCGTTGAACCCGCATGCGCCTGCCCCACCGTGCCGCCCTGCTCCTCGCCGCCCTGGTCGCGGCCGTCCCCGCCCTCGCCGTGCCCGCCCTCGTGCAGCCCGCCGGCGCCGACGAGATCGAGTACGGCACCTCCCCCAACGACCCTCCCGGCGCCAACGACTGGTCCTGCAAGCCGACCGCGAGGCACCCGCGCCCGGTCGTGCTCGTGCACGGCACGTTCGGTGACCGCACCCACCTGTGGGAGCCGATCTCCTACCGCCTCTCGCAGGCGGGCTACTGCGTGTTCTCCCTCGACTACGGCAACCGCGGCACCGGCCCGATCCAGGACTCGGCCCAGAAGCTGGCCACCTTCACCGCCCGCGTGCTCACGGCCACAGGTGCGCGCAAGGTGTCGATGATCGGCCACTCGCAGGGCGGGCTCATGCCGCGCTACTACATCAAGAACCTCGGCGGGGCGCGCTACGTCGACGACCTGATCGGCATCGCGCCGTCCAACCACGGCACGACGATCCTGAACTCCGCGATGTTCGACGCCGCCGGCGACTACAACGGCTGCATCGCCTGCCAGCAGCAGGTGGCCGGGTCGCCCTTCCTGACCCGCCTCAACTCCGGCGACGAGACCCCCGGCGATGTCGACTACACCACCATCACCACGAGGTACGACGAGGTCGTCGTCCCGCACACCTCGGGCTACCTCGAGCGCGGCCGCGACACCGCGCAGCTGACCAACGTGACGGTGCAGGAGACCTGCCCGGTCGACCCGAGCGAGCACGTGACGATCCCGCTCAGCCTCACGACCTATGCCTGGGTCGCGGACGCGCTGGCCCACGACGGTCCGGCCCGACCGGGCCTGGCCGCGGGCTGCGGCGGGCTCTGAGAACCGCGACCGCCATCAGGCGCCGGTGAACCTCGCCGGTCGCCGCTCGACGAACGACGCGATCCCCTCGGCCACGTCGGTCGAGGCGAAGAGTCCCTGCAGCCGCGGCACCAGGTCGGCGGACGCCGCCTCGTCCCCGTCGGCGAGCGCCTGGAGCGAGGCCTCGAGGGTCGCGCGCACGGCCAGCGGGGCTGCGGCCTCGGCGATGGAGCGGGCCAGCGCGAGACCCCTGTCGAAGGCCGCGCCGGCGTCCGGGGCGAGCTCCTGGACGAGCCCGATGCGCAGCGCCTCCGCGGCGTCGAACTCCTCGCCGGTGAGCATCCACCGCATCGCGTTGCCCCAGCCGCACTCGCGGGGGAAGCGCATCGTCGCGCCGCCGACCGGATAGATCCCCCGCTGGACCTCGAGCTGGCTGAAGCGCGTGCCCTGCGCCGCGACGCGCACGTCGGCGGCGAGCAGGAGCTCGATGCCCGCGGTCAGGCACCAGCCGTGGGCCACGGCGACGACCGGGGTGGTCCACGACCCGTCGAGCCGCCACGGGTCGCGACCTCCGGGCGGCACGAGCCCCCGCCCCTCGGCCATCGCCCCTGCGACGTCGGCCAGGTCCAGCCCCGTGGTCAGGTGGTCGCCCTCGCCGTGCACGAGCCCGCACCACACGTCGGGGTCGTCCTCGAGCACGGCGTAGGCCAGGGACAGGTCGTGCAGCATCTGCCGCGTGAAGCTGTTGCCCTTGGCCGGGCGGTCCAGCCCGATCACCAGCACGTGCCCGTCGCGCCTCAGGCGCACGGTGTCCAGGTCGGGCAGTGGTCGGGTCGCAGGCTGCTCGGTCACGCCGTCACTGTGCCACCACCGGGCCGATCCGCGGGCGGCTCACCTGACCACCGCCTTGCGGCGGGTGATCGAGGCGACCACCTCGGGGTCCGCGCGGAAGTCGATGCGGGTGACGCGACCGTCGACGACGGTGAAGTCGAAGACCACGCGGGCCTCGCCCTGGAGGAACCACGCCGCCCCGGGGCGCGTGCCGACGAGCACGGGGAGGGCGGACTTGGCCGCGCCGTTGAACATCGCGGCCACGGCGTCGCGGCCCTCGATCAGCTCCGGGGTGCCCTGGGCGATCGCGGCGGCGTCGCCGGCGCAGACCGCGTCGGGTGCGAGCAGCTCGAGCAGGCGGCCCAGGTCGCCCCCGCGAGCGGCGGCGAGGAAGGCGTCGACCACGACCCAGTCGGTCGCCTGGTCGGGCAGGCTCGGCTGGGCGACCTTGCCCCGGGCACGCGAGGCGAGCTTGCGCGTCGCGGCCGGTGTGCGCCCGAGGATCTCCGCGATCGTCGGGAAGTCCATGCCGAAGCTGTCGTGGAGCACGAAGGCGACCCGCTCGGTCGGGGTGAGCCGGTCGAGCACGACCTGCAACGCGATGCCGACGGTGTCGGCCAGCGCGACCTCGTCGGCCGGGTCGGCGGCGGTCTCGTCCTCCTCCGGCGTGCCCTCCTCGAGGTCGACCGGGTCGGGCACACGCTGGCGCAGCCGGTCCAGGCACAGCCGCGTGGTGACGGTGGTCAGCCAGGCCGGGAGGCTCTCGATGTCGTCCCGCGCCTCCGAGCCCGACAGCCGCAGCCACGCCGACTGCACGACGTCCTCGGCCTCGACCGGGTCGCCCAGCATCCGCGAGGCCACCCGCACCAGCCGCGGACGCTCCGCCTCGAACCGCTCCGCCAGCGCGTCGTCCGCCCCTCGCCCGGAGTCCTGCTCGTCCGTCCCGCTCATCGTGGTCACACTCCCGTCGTCGAGTCCGTCATAGACCATGACGCACCCCGACGCGAGGGTGTGACCACCGCACCACCCACAGGAGGACACGACATGAGGACGATGACCTGCCGCCAGCTCGGCGGCCCCTGCGACCACGAGCACCGCGGCGAGACGGCCGACGAGGTGATCAACGCCCAGGACCGCCACCTGCGTGAGGCGGTCAAGGCCGGCGACACCGCCCACGAGCCCGCCCGGGAGGACATGAAGGGCCGCTGGAAGCACCCGATCGCGTCGATGGGGTGGTACCGCGACGCCAAGAAGGCCTTCGCCGCCCT
>CAZKZQ010000053.1:7024-13547 GCA_964557235.1 uncultured Nocardioidaceae bacterium | reverse complement strand
CCCGGGCGGCCCGGTCGCCCCGCGAGGTCACGGCCGCCAGGGCCCCGGTGGCAGGAAGTCGGCGCGGGTCGCGGGCGCAGGCACGTCGAGCTCCTCGCACGCCCACCGCAGGGCCGCGTGGGCCTCGCGACGCTCGGTCTCCTGCAGCCGCGTGAGCGGTCCCTCCTCGGCCGCGGCCACCTCGCCGGCCCACAGCACCGCGATCGCCGCCGCCCACCCCGCCTCACCCGGAGGTACGACGGCCCCGTGCGGTCCGGCGGCGGCCCTCACGCCGGCCTCCGCCCACGCCCGGTGGAACATCGGGTCGCCGAGGAACGACCACGCCCAGTCCACGAGCACGGCCCCTCGGGCGGCGCGGCACCAGTTCTGCACGAACAGGTCGGGATGGACGAGCCGGTCCCCGCGCGGGTCGACCGCCGCAGCGGCCTCGTGCACGGTGCTCAGGTGGCGCGAGGCCCACGAGTCGTCGACCAGCCCGACGCGCAGCAGCGCCTCGGCGTGGTCCGGGAGCCGGGCCTGGCCGACGTCGGGACCGACGGACTGCAGCTCGGGGGGCACCGCTCCCTCCAGCTCGTCGAGCGCGTCCCGCAGCGCCCGGCAGTCGACGTCCTCGATCGGCGTCCCCCACCGGGCGTCGCTGAGGTCCTCGATCGCCAGCAGTGCCAGGGACTCGTCACCCTCCTCGGGCGGACCGGCCGAGGGTGGCCGCCCGTCCGGGTCCGGCAGCTCGGCGTAGCCGAGGAGCGCGGGCAGGAAGCCGCCGCTGCAGCCGGCGTACACGACGTGCTCGGTGTGCAGCACCCGCCGCTGGTGGTGCTTGACGAACGCGGAGCGGCCGTCGGCCAGGTGCACGGTCCAGCGGCCGCCTCCGGAGTAGCCACCCTCGTCGCGCGGCTCCCACCCGACCGGCCGCGCCCCGAGCAGGTCGGCGACCTGCTGCTCGAGCACCGCGTCCACCATGCGGGAGATGGTCGCAGACGGCTCAGGCCGCGGGACCGAACCAGGCCGTGAGAGCCTCGGTGAGCGCGGGCTCCCCGTCCCCCGCCGCCCACACGATGCGCGTGTCCGGCTGCACGAGGAGCGCGTCGGCCGGCCGCTCGTCGAGCGCCACCGTGACGACGTCGACGCGGTCGGTCCATCCCCGCGCAGCGTCGTGCAGGTCGGCCCGGCCGGCGAGGTCGAGCAGCACCGGCCGCCCGGCCGCGAGGAGGCCCGCGAACCGCGCGTCGTGGTGCTCCACGCCGAGGACCCGGTCGGTGAGCACCTCTCCGACCAGCGGGTGTCCCGGCGAGGGCGGGCTGCCCTGGTCGGTGCCGGCCATGAGCGCCCCGAGCCGCAGCAGCGCCGGCTCGTCGGAGGTCACCTCGAGGAACAGCGCACGCAGCGCGTCGCCCCCAGGGCCGTGGCCCTTGCGCAGGGCGACCTGGGCCCGGGTGTGGAGCAGGGTGCGCTCGGCTGCCGGGCGGCGCTCGGCGGTGTAGGTGTCGAGCAGGTCGCCCGGGGCCCAGCCGTGCACGGCGGCCGCGAGCTTCCACGCCAGGTTGGCCGCGTCGAGCATCCCCGCGTTGACCGCGACCCCGCCGGCCGGGAAGAGGTGGGCCGCGTCGCCGGCGAGGAAGACCCGGCCCTCGCGATAGGTGACGGCCTGCCGGGCGGAGTAGCCGAACCGCGTCATCCGCAGCGGCTCGCCCAGGGGCAGGTCGATGCCCATCACGCGGCGCACGCTGGCCCGCACCTCCTCGACGCCCATCGCCGCCTCGTCGTCGTACGACGTCGCCTCGACCTCGGCGGTGTAGACGCCCATGGTGTCGCCGGTGCCGTGGCAGGCGAAGACGCCGTGCTCGGTCGCGGTGTAGCCGAACGGGATCGTGCCGACGCCTTCGACCTCGAGGCTCCCGTCGGCGCTCACCCGCACGCCGCCGGGCAGCGTGAACGAGCACAGCCGCTCGACCTCCGGCAGCGTGCTGCCCTCGAACCCGATCCCGGCCAGCGTGCGCACCCGGCTGCGGCCGCCGTCGCAGCCGACGACGAACGCCGCGCGGACGTCATAGGTGCCCTCGGGTCCGCGCACCTCGAGCCGCACCCCCTCGTCGTCCTGGTGGAGGCCGAGGACCTCGTGCCCGCGCCGCACCTCGGCGCCCCGCTCGACCGCGCGCTCGGCCAGCACCGCCTCGAGCCGCGGCTGGGCCAGCAGCATCGCCCGCATCGGGGAGTCGCGCAGCGGCGTGAAGTCCAGGTGCAGCCCACCGAAGGGGAACCGCGGCGCCGGCATCGGGGCCTCCGAGCCGAAGCGGTCGAGCTCGCCGCGGTAGTGCAGCAGCTGCAGCACCTGCCCGGCCAGGCCCCCGGCCTTCGCGACCTGCGAGGCCTCGGGCCGCCGCTCCAGCAGCAGGGTGCCCACCCCGTCGCGCGCCAGCTCACCGGCCAGCATCAGCCCGGTCGGCCCGGCCCCCACGACCACCACGTCCACGCCCTGGTCCACGCCCGTCACGTTGCTCCCTCGGTCCGTCCCGACGGTCCGCGGTCACCCCGCGGACGCTCCGGCCGACGATGGTGCCGCAGCCCCGGGGCCTTGCCGCAAGCCCCCCGAGCCGCTATACGTTGAGAGTGGAGAGGCCGACCGGCCTCTCCTTCGTCGTCTCCGGGCAGGGCGCCCCGCGCCTGCGCCGCCTCAGCCCGGCGCCTCAGCCCGGCGGCGCGGCCGTGCCGTCCGGCTGCACGACGTACCACGTGCCGCCGTTGAGGACGACGTCGTGGCAGCGCACCTCGCGCTTGCCCTCGTGGGCGTAGAAGTACAGCGGGTGGCCGCCGTAGGTGACCTGACGGCGACCGTCGGTGCGCGCCACCGTGCCCAGCAGGGACCTGTCCACCCCCGGCCCGGCCACGGGTGAGCCGTCGGCGTAGACCGGCGGCCACGCCTGCGCGCAGTCGCCGTAGCACCGCGGCTCCGAGGTCGTCTCCACGTCGAAGAGGTAGATCGCCTGCCCGGTGACGTCGAACAGCATCGGGCCGAACTCGCTGTCGCCGACCACGACCGTCGTCCCGTCACGCGACTGGGTGACCCGCTTCGGTGGCGTGGTGGTCGGCAGCGGTGGGCGGCTCGAGGTCGGCGACGGCGACACCGCGGGCGAGCTCTCGCCAGACGTGTCCGACGGCGACGCGCCGCCGTCGCCGGAGGACTCCGAGCCGCAGGCCGCCAGCACGCCGGCGACCAGCAGCCAGCCCAGAGCGAGGACGACACGGGGACCCATGCCCCCAGTGTGGCCCTGTGCCGTGCGGCCCTGTGCCGGGACGGCTCAGCCGTGCGCCATGTCGACGAAGCGGGAGTAGTGGCCCTGGAAGGCCACGACGACGTCGCGCGTCGGGCCGTTGCGGTGCTTGGCCACGATCAGGTCGGCCTCGCCGAGGCGGGGGGACTCCTTCTCGTAGAGGTCCTCGCGGTGCAGCAGGATCACCATGTCCGCATCTTGCTCGATGCTGTTTTTAACATTTATCCCATTTGCCACGAAGTTGTGCACACCCATCACTGTGGCGTCGTACACCTCTTCCTGACCAATGAAATCGATCGACTTGACCGTGTCCCACAAGACGTCGTTCGTCGCCATCACATCGAGGTCCGCATCACCTAGGACTGCGGCGACACGACGCATTCGCTGCCGGCTCGGCGGGCTCTGCGTCATCGAACCGAGAGATCGACCCACCGCGTGCGCCAGTTCGCCGACGCGTTGAGGCTCGTCCTTGAGAACATCGCGGACCCGGTCCCAAATGTCGATCGGGATCGTGTCGAGCCGCGCCCGAGGCGTCACCGTCTGAAGGTGCAGCATGAGAGCGTCGGCCGAACCGGCACGATTGCCATGCACCCCGATGTCCTCGAGGAATCGGAGCTGGTTCTCGGCGCTGTCGATGTGAAGCTGATAGGCGTCTCGGTAACCGTCCTTGTGCACCGTGCGCAACTTGGTGAAGACGTTGAACCGGAGCAGAAGCTTGGCGACGTCCTCGACGAGCCGACGACTGGTCGAGGCGTAGTAGATGCGTCCCTGACCCTCGCCCTTGAAGAACACGCATCCGTCCGTTGCCCAGAGGTTGCGGAGGAAGAGAGCAATCTGCTCCTTGGGCAGAGAGAAGACCCAGTCCGGCACGAACTTCTCGTGGCTACGAAGTCCGAACAGGCCCATGTCGTCCAGCCATGCGGCGATGGGATTGCGCCTGCCGTGGGTGAGGTGATGCGGCGAGGGCAGTCGCAGGGTGACCACCCTCGCCGCTTCGTACTCGTCGCGAGACGCCGTGACGCCGAACTGGTGCCACGCCGCCGACGCGACCGTCGCAAGGCAGGCCTCATCCTGGCTGGCATAGCGGATCGGCTGCCGCTTCACGAAGGAGCCATCTCCGATCAGATGGGCTAGAAGCGCAACCTCGTGATCAGAGCGGCCCTTGATCTCCAGCGGCGGCGGGACGTGACGCACCGACGCGACGCGCGCGCCCGGGACGAGCTCGCCCAGCGGCACCCAGCCGTCGTAGGTCAGGAAGGGGTGGTTGGCCGTGGCCCTCACCGTGCGGCCCGACGCGAGGGTCAGCTCGTAGACGTCCTTGACCCCGCTCGGGAAGGCGTGGGTCATCGTGCGCGCGACCAGCTTGAGCCGGTCGTCCAGCGCCCAGACCGGGGTGTCGCGGGCGCCGCTGCGCATGAGCTCGCCGATGGTGACCTCGGCGTTGGTGTCGGCGCGCATCACGCGGGTGTCGGCGGTCAGGCAGCCCGACTCACGCAGGTCGGAGATCATCGGCTTCTTGTCGGCGCGCTGCTCGGAGCCTCGGTTGAGCTGCGAGAGCGCGATCACCGGGACGTCGAGCTCCTTGGCCAGCAGCTTGATCTGGCGGGAGAACTCCGAGACCTCGAGCTGGCGGGACTCGACCTTCTTGCCCGAGCTCATCAGCTGCATGTAGTCGATGACGATGAGCTTGAGGTCGTGGCGCTGCTTGAGCCGCCGCGCCTTGGCCCGGATCTCCATCATCGTCATGTTGGGCGAGTCGTCGATGAACAGCGGAGCCGCGTTGACCTCCGACATCTTGCGCGCGAGGCGGTGCCAGTCGTCCTCGGTCATGTGGCCGTTGCGCATGTGGTTGAGCGGGATCTTGGCCTCGGCCGAGAGCAGACGCATCGTGATCTCGGTGCGCGTCATCTCGAGGCTGAAGACCACCGCGGCCAGGTTGTGGTGGATGCTCGCCGCGCGGCACAGGTCGAGCGCGAGCGTGGAGTTGTGCGTCGGGATGCTCGTCGGGCCGGCGAGGAAGAGGTGGTCGGCAGCGGCGACCTGCACGCAGCGCACGGGGACCGACGCGATCGGCTCGACCGCCTCGATCTTGACCAGCGTGCCGTCGGGGAGGTCGACGGTGTGGCCGGCGTCGACCGAGCGCGCGATCTGACCGGTGGTCACCGTCGTCGCCGCACGCATGCCCGAGGCGGGCACCTCGCCGCTGCGGGTGACCCAGTTGTGCTGGTAGTCCGCGACGATCACCGCACCGTCGGAGAAGCTCACGCGGAAGCAGGGACGACCCCGCATGACGCCGGTCGCCGCGACCACCTCGGTGGGTCGCCCGTCCGAGCCGAGCACGAGGTCGCCGACGCGCACCTCGCCCATCGTCGTCCAGCCGTCGGGGGTGGCGAGCGGGGTGTCGAGCGCGAGCGCCTTGCCGACTGCGGGGCGCGCCGCGACGACGATCATCTGGCCGCCGTGGAGGCCGTTGGTGAGCTCGTCGAGCTCGGTGAAGCCGGTCGGGACGCCGGTCATCTCGCCGCCCCGGTTGGAGATCGCCTCGATCTCGTCGAGGGTGTCCTGCATGATCGCCGAGAGCGGGGCGTAGTCCTCCGAGGTGCGCTTCTCGGTGACCTGGTAGACCTCCTGCTGCGCCGCGTCGACCACGTTGTCGACCGCGCCCTCGCCGGCGTAGCCCATCTGCACGATCTTGGTGCCGGCCCCGACCAGCCGGCGCAGGATCGCCTTCTCGCGCACGATCTCGGCGTAGTACCCCGCGTTGGCCGCGATCGGCACCGACGCGGTCAGCGTGTGGAGGTAGGGGGCGCCCCCGGCTCGCACCAGGTCGCCGCGACGACCGAGCTCGGCGGAGATGGTGACCGGGTCGACCGGCTCGCCGCGGCCGTAGAGGTCGAGGACGGCGTCGAAGATGGTCTCGTGGGCCGGCTTGTAGAAGTCGGTGCCGCGCAGCACCTCGACGACGTCGGCGATGGCGTCCTTGGAGAGCATCATCGCGCCGAGGACCGACTGCTCGGCGTCGTTGTCCTGGGGAGGCATCCGGTCGCCACCGGGGCCGGAGTAGGAGCCGCCGGACGGTCCCCCGGAGGGGGCGTCGGGCCCGTCCCACACGTCCAGGTCGGAGGGGTACCCCGACTGGTCGGTCACGCTCACCTGAGTCTCCCTTCGCCGATGCGACCCCTGGCTTGCGACCTGCCCTGTCCAGCTGAGGAGAGGCTCCCACCGACCACCGACACTGCTCCTGCCCCTGCTCT
>CAZKZQ010000053.1:0-6924 GCA_964557235.1 uncultured Nocardioidaceae bacterium | reverse complement strand
GTCCAGCTGAGGAGAGGCTCCCACCGACCACCGACACTGCTCCTGCCCCTGCTCTCCCGGGGCTGGTCGGGGTGGTGCTGCGAGTCCCTCCGCCGAGGACCGTACGGCCCTTGACGCTCCCTTATCCACCTCGTCCTCCACACCCCCCTGTGCATAAACCCGCCGGACGTGTGGAACACGCCGTCGGGCTTGTGCACAGCCTGTTCACCAGCCTGTGGAGGGAATCGGCCTCTTTGCGGCAACACGCCGTCTGACCTGCGCAGATGCCGCGGACGGCGTGTGGGGGAAAGAAAGTTGCGAACTTTTTCGGACACACCGGGGTTACCTGGCGTTCATCGGGACGATGGTCCCCGGGCGCTGGACGGCGCCGATCTGGTAAGGGCCTTGTCCACAGATTCCGCAGGTTCTGCACAGGTACGCTCCCGCTGTGCCCCGCCCCCGTTACCACGCCGGCTCGGGCATGTCCCATGACCCGTTCGGGTCAGATCGGGCCTCGCTGCACCGCTTGGTCGGGCTCGCCCTCCCGGCGTTCCTCGCCCTCGTCGTCGAGCCGCTCTTCCTCCTCGCCGACGCGGCCATCGTGGGTCACCTCGGCACCCCGGAGCTCGCCGGCCTCGGCATCGCGGCGGTGCTGCTGCGGGCCGCGGTCGGGTTGAGCATCTTCCTCGCCTACGGCACCACGGCGTCCGTCGCGCGCCAGGTCGGCGCCGGCGACGTGCGCGGAGCCGTGCAGCAGGGCGTCGACGGGCTCTGGCTCGCCCTCGGCCTGGGCGTGGCCGGTGCCCTCCTCGGCCTGCTGGCCAGCCCGCTGCTGGTCGCGCCGTTCGACACCTCGCCCGCCGTCCACGACCACGCGCTGACCTACCTGCGCCTGTCCTGGCTGGGGCTGCCCTCGATGCTGCTCGTGCTGGCCGCGACCGGCGTGCTGCGCGGTCTCAGCGACGCCCGCAGCCCGCTGGTCGCCGCCGCCACGGGCAGCGTCGCCAACGTGGTGCTCAACCTCGTGCTCGTCTACCCCGTCGGGCTCGGCCTGGCCGGCTCCGCCCTCGGCACCGTGCTCGCCCAGACCGGCATGGCGGCGTACCTCGTCGCAGTGGTCGTACGCCGCGCCAGGGCCCAGGCGGGTGACGGCGAGCCACTGCCGCTGCGGCCGCACCTGCCCGGCGTACGGCGGTCCGCGCGAGCGGGCGGGCCGCTCGTGGTCCGCACGCTCACCCTCCAGGCGGTGCTGCTCGTGACGACGTGGGCCGCGGCCCGCCAGGGGGCCACCGCGACCGCGACGCACCAGCTCGCCATGACCGTCTGGACGTTCCTCGCCTACGTGCTCGACGCCGTCGCGATCGCCGCGCAGACGATGACCGGCGAGGCGCTGGGCTCCGGCGACCGTGCCGGAGCGCGGGCGCTGACCGACCGGATGATCCGCATCGGGCTCGTCTCCGGCGTGCTCACCGGGGTCCTGCTGGCCCTGACCGCTCCGCTGCTCGGCCCGCTGTTCACCTCCGACGACGAGGTGGTCCGGCTGCTCGGCCACGTGCTGCTGGCCGCCGCGGTCGCCCAGCCGCTGGCCGGCGTCGTCTTCGTCCTCGACGGCGTGCTCATCGGCGCCGGTGACGGCCGCTACCTGGCCCGGGCGGGCGTGCTGGTCCTCGTGCTGGCCGCCCCGGCGGTGCTGCTCGCCCCCAAGGTCGTGTCGGGCCACGGCGGGGCGAGCGGCCTGGTCGCGATCTGGGTCGCCTTCGGCCTGAGCTTCCTCGGCGGGCGGGCCGTCCTGCTGGTCCGGCGGGCCCGAGGCGACGCGTGGATGGTGACCGGCGGCCTGCGGACCGGCCCCTCACAGGCTGAGACCTGAGGTTCGATCACGTCCCGCGGGGCATCCTGGCCCCGTGAAGGAGCTGCAGACCCTCGCACTCGGGCTGGTCATCGTGTTCGTCGACGTGTCGACCCCCGACTGGGTCGCCGACCCGATCGGGTGGATCCTCGTCCTGGTCGCGCTCGCGGCGGTCCGCGACCAGCTGCCCGACTACCGCCAGGTCTCCCTCGCCGGGTGGACCAGCCTCGCGCTGTCGGTCGTCACCTGGCCCGAGGGCTCGGTGGCGCACCTCGACGGCTGGCTCGAGCTGCTGTTCAGCCTGCCGACGCTGGCGTTCTGCTTCCTGCTGTGCGACTCCCTGCGCGACGTGACCACCCCGGAGCACTCGGCCCGGTTCCGCTGGCTGGGCTGGGCGTTCGCGCTCCTCGTCCTCGCCCCGGTCGCGATCTACGGCCTGGAGTGGCAGTGGCTGAGCACCCCGGCCACCGTGGCGGCGGTCGTGGTCAACCTCAGCCTGGTCCTGGTCCTGATCGGGGCCTCGGACGAGGACGCCCACCTCCCCCTCACGGGCCCGTCGGAGGACGAGGACGCCGAGGTCACCGCCGCCACCGGCGACGAGCGTGACGAACGGGACGGGAGCGACGCGGGTGGCAACACGGCTGCCGAGGATCACGGCAAACACCGGGCGTGACCCTCGCCCCTCCCGCACACTGGTGGGGCGCCACTAGTGCCTGCGCACCCCGTCGACCCAGTGAGCTGATCCATGTCACGCGCCTTCCGATCCGGCACCAGCCGGACCGCCCTCGCCCTGCTCGCCCTCGTGCTGCCGACCGCCGCCGTCGCAGGCCTGGCCGCTCCGGCGTACGCCTCCAGCCAGCTGTGCAACACCCCGGAGCTGGCCGTGCTGCTCGGCCAGGACTGCACCGCGCCGACCGCCCGGATCTACAGCGCCAAGGCCGACCCGCAGGGCGGGCTGCGCCTCGAGCCGGGTGACGAGACGACGTCGTCGTTCGTGGAGTTCTACATGAGCACCCAGGAGACCGACCCCGACGGCGACAAGGTCACCTTCACCTGCAAGCTCGAGCGCAACGGCACCGTCGTCAAGGACTGGACCGACTGCACCGAGGACGACCCGAGCGACATCTACGACTACTCCCGCGGCAACAAGGAGTACACCGACCTGGTCCCCGGCAGCTACACCTTCTCGGCCAAGGCCGAGGACGCCGCGGTCGACAAGCTCGTCCTCGGCAGCGCTGCGCACAACGAGCAGGCCGACCCGGGCTCGCAGTTCAGCTGGACGGTGGTCGAGCCGACCAACGACAACCGCGCGCCCAACACCCGGCTGACCACGGCCGCCAAGCGCTGGCACCTGTTCCCCTACCTCGCGGTGGAGTACGCCGGTGACGAGCCGCTGAAGACCGCCTCCTGCAAGCTGCAGGGCCAGTCCCGCAAGTGCGACGGGTCGCAGGCCACGATCATGGGCCTCTCCGGTGGCGACTGGACCTTCACCGTCGCCGGCATCGACTACGCCGGCAACGTTGACCCGACGCCCGCGGTCAACCGCTTCACCGTCCCGGTCTCGAGCACCAAGCTGCGCGCGAGCAGCGGCTGGAGCAAGGGCGGCGGCACCGGCTACTTCATGAGCGCCTTCTCCTCCACCAAGAAGAAGGGCGCCACCCTGAGCGCGGCCCGACCGGGCACCCGCGCGGTCGCGCTGGTCGCCACGAAGTGCCCGGGCTGCGGCACCGTCACCGTGTCCTACGGCGGCAAGGTGCTCAAGAAGGTCAGCCTGGCGGCCAGCAGCAAGCGCAAGCGCCAGCTGATCCCGATCGTCTCGTGGGGCGCCGGCCACGGCGGTCGCGTCACGGTCACCGTCACCACGAGCGGCAAGCCGGTGTTCGTCGAGGGGCTGGGCTTCTCCAAGCGCGGCTGACCTGCGCCGCGCCTCCGCTGCGGTCTCACCCGTCCCAGGCGTGCCGCCTGGTCACACCCGCCCCACGGCGGTCACACTGCACGGATGGTCGCCCCGCACAGCCAGCCTCCGCCGTCGTACGCCGGTGTGCGCAGCCTGCTCGACCTGGAGCAGACCGTCGTCCTCGACGAGGTGCTGCTGCGCGAGGTGCTGGAGTCGAGCGAGCCGCCCGAGCCCGAGCCGGTGTGGGAGGAGGAGGGCTCGTCCGGCCCCGACGACCTCGGCTCGCGGGTGACGCGTCGGTTCTTCACGCTGTGCGAGAACCCGCGCACCCGGGCCCGCACGATGAAGGTGCTGCGCTCGAGCGCGGACAGCGCCGTCGGCGGGCGCCTGCTCGTGGCGTTCCTCAGCCGGATGGTGTTCACGCCGCTGCTGCGCTCACGTCGCATCGACCACGCGACCGCCCGCGTCGAGCTCGCCTGCGCGCAGCTCGGTGGCGTCGCGGTGCTGCGCTACGTCACGCGCATGGAGCCGGTCGCCTCGATGGACCTCGAGGACCTGGTCGCGATGGTGGGGCCGAGCGTCCACCTCACGCTGACCAGCCCCTACGGGCGCTGAGGCACCGCGGCGCCCGCTCCGTCGTACCGGGGGCGGGCTCGTCCTCCTGCGGCAAAACTGGCACTCCCCGAGCGAAGTTCCGCTCGGGGAGTGCCAGTTTCACTAGTGAAACGGAAGCCGGGTCAGCCTCAGGCCGGGATGACGTTGAGGTTGACGGTCGCCTCGAGCTCGTCGTGCACCTTGACGGTGACCTGGTGCGAGCCGAGCGACTTGATCGGGTTGCCGAGCAGGATGCGGCGCTTGTCGACGACCTCGGAGCCCGAGGCCTCGTTGATCGCCGAGGCGATGTCGGAGACGGTGACGGCGCCGAACAGGCGACCGCCCTCGCCGGCGCGGACCTTGACGTCGACCGAGCTGTTCTCGAGCGAGGCCTTGATCTGCTCGGCCTTGCCGAGGTCGGCCACGGCGCGCGAGCTGCGCGCGGCCTTGATCGACTCGATCTGCTTCTCGCCGCCGCGGGTCCAACGGATCGCGACGCCGCGCGGGATGAGGAAGTTGCGGCCGTAGCCGTCCTTCACCTCGACGATGTCGCCGGGGGCACCGAGGCCGGTGACCTCCTGGGTCAGGATGAGCTTCATCTCGTCAGGCCCCTTCTCAGCGAGCGGTCGAGGTGTAGGGCAGCAGAGCCACCTCGCGGGCGTTCTTGACCGCGATGGCGACGTCGCGCTGGTGCTGGACGCAGTTGCCGGTCACCCGACGGGCGCGGATCTTGCCCCGGTCGGAGATGAACTTCCGCAGCAGCGCGGTGTCCTTGTAGTCGACGTAGGTGGTCTTGTCCTTGCAGAACTGGCAAACCTTCTTCTTGGGCTTGCGCAGGACCGGCTTGGCCATTGTGGTGCTCCTTCGTGAGCCCGGGCGGACCCGGAATGGTTGCTGGTGATGTGGTCGTGCTGGGGACCGGCCCGGGGCGTGAGCCCCGGTCGGCCGTGTCGATCAGGTGATCGGGTCGATCAGAAGGGAGGCTCCTCCGAGCCGCCGCCCGACGAGCCCCAGGGGTCCTGCGCCGGAGCGCTGCCGCCCTGGCCGCCGCCGCCCTGGCCGCCCCACGAGGCGCCGGCCTGGCCGCCGCCCCCGCCGCTGCCGACACCCGGGGTCGCCCACGGGTCGTCGGACGGAGCGCCACCCTGGCCACCCTGGCCGCCCTGGCCGCCGCCGCCCTGGCCACCCCACGAGGCGCCGGCCTGGCCGCCGCCCCCGTAGTTGCCCTGGCCGCCGGAGCGCTGGGTCTTGTTGACCTTGGCCGTGGCGTACTTCAGCGAGGGACCGATCTCGTCGACGTCGATCTCGAAGACCGTGCGCTTCTCGCCCTCACGGGTCTCGTAGGAGCGCGCCTTGAGGCGGCCCGACACGATGACGCGGCTGCCGCGGACCAGCGACTCGGCGACGTTCTCCGCCGCCTGGCGCCACACCGAGCAGTTGAGGAACAGCGCCTCGCCGTCCTTCCACTCGTTGGTGTTCTTGTCGAACGTGCGCGGAGTCGACGCGACCGTGAAGTTGGCGACCGCGGCGCCGGAGGGCGTGAAACGCAGCTCCGGGTCGGCGGTCAGGTTGCCGACCACGGTGATCGGGGTCTCGCCTGCCATGAAGTGCTCCTGGGTGTTGTCGTGGGCGTCCCTGCTGATGTGGTTGTGAACCTAACCCTCACCACCGACACGGCGGGAGGGCCTGTCCACAGCCTCAGCGGATGTCGGGACGCATCACCTTGGTGCGCAGCACCGACTCGTTCAGCGTGAGCTGACGGTCGAGCTCCTTCACCGTGGCCGGCTCGGCCACCAGGTCGATGACGGCGTAGATGCCCTCGGGGTTCTTGGCGATCTCGTAGGCCAGACGGCGCTTGCCCCACACGTCGACGTTCTTGACCTCGCCACCGTCCTGACGGACGACGTTGAGGTAGGTGTCGAGCGACGGGGCGACCGTGCGCTCGTCGAGACTGGGGTCGAGGATGACCATGACTTCGTAGCTACGCAAAGCGGTCTCCACCTCCTTCGGACTGAAGCGGCCACGGACGATCCGTGGCAGGAGGGCTTGCGTGTGCCTCGTGCGGGACCGGCGCCGTCGGGACGCCTCCACAGAGGACGGGTCACCTTATCAGCGGGGCACCCGCCCCCTGAAATCGTCCGCGGGCCCGCCTAGCCTGGGGGCGTGAGCACCAGCCCCGCCCTCCCGACCCCGCTGACCGCCGACACCCTGCGCATCGGCGCCCACGTCGAGCAGACCGACCCGGTGCAGGAGGCCAAGGCCCGCGGCACCTCGCTGGTGCAGTTCTTCCTCGGCGACCCGCAGGGCTACAAGGGCCCCGAGATCAGGTACGCCGGCGGCGCGGCCGGCCTGCGCGCCGACGCCGAGGCGGCGGGGATCGACCTCTACGTCCACGCGCCCTACATCGTCAACGTCGCCACGACCAACAACCGGATCCGCATCCCCAGCCGCAAGCTCCTCCAGCAGCACATGGACGCCGCGGCCGACATCGGCGCCAAGGGCCTGATCGTCCACGGCGGCCACGTCAACAAGGACGACGACCCCGAGAAGGGCTTCGACAACTGGCGCAAGGCGATCGAGGCGACCGACCTCAAGATCCCGCTGC
>CAZKZQ010000052.1:0-18429 GCA_964557235.1 uncultured Nocardioidaceae bacterium | reverse complement strand
TGACCTCCGGCGGCACCGAGTCGTGCCTGCTGGCGGTCCAGGCCGCCCGCGACGCCCACCCCGACGTGGCGCGCCCCCGCATGGTCGTCCCCGACACCGTGCACGCGGCGTTCAGGAAGGCGGCCCACTACTTCGGCGTCGAGGCGGTCGTCGTCCCGGTCGGCGACGACTTCCGTGCCGACGTCGCCGCCACGGCCGCCGCCGTCGACGAGGCGCCGGAGCGCACGGTGCTCGTGGTCGTCTCCGCGCCGTCGTACGCCCACGGGGTGATCGACCCGGTCGCCGAGATCGCGGCCCTGGCCGCCGAGCGAGGCATCCGCTGCCACGTCGACGCCTGCATCGGCGGCTGGGTGCTGCCGTTCGCGGCGCGCACCGGACGCGAGGTCGCGCCGTGGACCTTCGCCGTCGAGGGCGTCACCAGCATCTCGGTCGACCTGCACAAGTACGCCTACACGCCCAAGGGCGCCTCGCTCCTCCTGCACCGGACGCCGGCGCTCAAGCGCAGCCAGTTCTTCGCCTCCGCCGACTGGCCGGGCTACACGATGCTCAACTCGACCATGCAGTCGACGCGCTCGGGCGGCCCGCTCGCCGCGGCCTGGGCGGTCGTCCAGGCCATCGGCCTCGAGGGGTACGACGACCTGGTCCGGCGCACGCTCGACGGCGTCGACGCGCTGGTCGAGGGGGTCGCCGGGATCGAGGGCCTGCGCGTCGTCGCCCAGCCGGACTCGTCGCTGGTCGCGCTGGAGACCGACGGCTCGTGCGACGTCTTCACGCTCACCGACGAGCTGTCCGCGCACGGGTGGTACGTCCAGCCGCAGATGGCCTTCGCCGGGCGCCCGCCGACGCTGCACCTCACGCTCTGCGCGGCCACGGCGCCGGGGGTGCCGGACCTGCTCGCCTCGCTCGCGGACGCCGTACGCCGGGCGCAGGAGCTGGGCCCGGTGCGGGTCGACCCCGAGATCACCGCGTTCGTCGCGGCGCTCGACCCGGCCACGCTGGGCGACGAGGAGCTCGACGGGCTGCTCGCCGCGGCCGGCCTGGCCGGAGGGGACGGGCTGGCCCTGCCGGAGCGCATGGCCGAGGTCAACGCGCTCCTCGACGCCGCCCCCGCGCCCCTGCGCGAGGCCGTGCTGGTCGCGTTCCTGGACCGCCTGATGCGGCCGGTCCGGTCCTGACCGGCCCGGTCCCGGCCGACCACGAAGTGTCGGTGCCGTCGGGCAGGGTTCGTCGCGTAGGCTGAGCGCTCTTCCCCAAGACGTCGTCAGGCGACCTGCTCGGCCTGGCTGGTTCGTGCTGTCCGTGTGTCCCGGAGAGGAGAGGGTCGACCTCCATGTCGTCTGCGTCGTCAGGGCCGGGGGAGGGCTTCGCGCACCTCCACGTCCACACCGAGTACTCCATGCTCGACGGTGCGGCCCGGCTCGACGACATGTTCGCGCGCACCGCCGAGCTCGGCATGGACGCGATCGCGATGACCGACCACGGCAACGTCTTCGGTGCCTTCGAGTTCTGGTCCAAGGCCAAGAAGCACGGGGTCAAGCCGATCATCGGCCTCGAGGCCTACGTCACCCCCGACACCAGCCGCTTCGAGCGCAAGCGGGTGCGCTGGGGCGACGGCAGCCGCGACAGCAGCGGCGACGACGTCTCCGGCTCGGGCGCCTACACCCACATGACCCTGCTGGCCGAGACCACGCAGGGCATGCACAACCTCTTCCGGCTGTCGTCGCGGTCCTCGCTCGAGGGCTACTTCTACAAGCCCCGCGCCGACCGCGAGCTGCTGTCGGAGTACAGCAAGGGCCTGATCGCCACCACCGGCTGCCCCTCCGGCGAGGTGCAGACCCGGCTCCGCCTGGGGCAGTACGCCGAGGCCCGGCGCGCGGCCGGCGAGTTCCAGGACATGTTCGGCAAGGACAGCTACTTCCTCGAGCTGATGGACCACGGGCTCTCCATCGAGACCCGCGTGCGCGACGACCTGCTCAAGCTGTCCAAGGAGCTCGGCATCCCGCCGATCGCGACCAACGACTCCCACTACGTCAACCCCGGCGACGCCCCCGCGCACGAGCACCTGCTCTGCGTCAGCTCGGGCAGCGTGATGAGCGAGCCGCCCTACGAGAAGGGCGGCAAGCGCTTCGCCTTCCAGGGCGACGGCTACTACGTGAAGTCCCCGCAGGAGATGCGCCAGATCTGGCGCGACCTGCCCGAGGCCTGCGACAACACCCTGCTCATCGCCCAGCGGTGCGAGGTGGAGTTCGACACCAACGCCAACTACATGCCGCGGTTCGACGTCCCCGAGGGCTACACCGAGGACTCGTGGTTCACCGAGGAGGTCCAGAAGGGCCTGCGCTTCCGCTACCCCGACGGCATCCCCGAGCACGTCCAGAAGCAGGCCGACTTCGAGGTCGGCGTCATCCTGCAGATGGGCTTCCCGGGCTACTTCCTCGTCGTCGCCGACTTCATCAACTGGGCCAAGGACAACGGCATCCGCGTGGGCCCGGGCCGTGGCTCCGGTGCGGGCTCGATGTGCGCCTACGCCATGCGCATCACCGACCTCGACCCGCTCGAGCACGGCCTGATCTTCGAGCGGTTCCTCAACCCCGACCGCGTCTCGATGCCCGACTTCGACATCGACTTCGACGAGCGCCGGCGCGGCGAGGTCATCCGCTACGTCAGCGGCAAGTACGGCTCCGACCGGGTCTCGATGATCGTCACCTACGGCACGATCAAGGCCAAGCAGGCGGTCAAGGACTCCTCGCGCATCCTCGGCTTCCCGTTCTCGATGGGCGACCGGATCACCAAGGCCATGCCGCCCGCGGTGATGGGCAAGGACGTCCCGCTCAAGCAGATCTTCGACCCCCAGCACCCGAGGTACGGCGAGGGCGGCGAGTTCCGCGCGCTCTACGAGGCGGAGGCCGACGTCAAGAACGTCGTCGACACCGCGATCGGCATCGAGGGCCTCAAGCGCCAGTGGGGCGTGCACGCCGCCGGCATCATCATGTCGAGCGCGCCGCTGCAGGACGTCATCCCGATCATGAAGCGGGAGCAGGACGGCGCGATCATCACGCAGTTCGACTACCCGACCTGCGAGGCCCTCGGCCTGATCAAGATGGACTTCCTCGGGCTGCGCAACCTCACCGTGCTCGACGACGCGGTGCGCAACGTCGAGCTCAACCGCGGCGAGAAGCTCGTGCTCGAGGAGCTCGAGCTCACCGACAAGGCGTCCTACGAGCTGCTCGGCCGCGGTGACACCCTCGGCGTCTTCCAGCTCGACGGCGGGCCGATGCGGTCCCTGCTGCGCCAGATGCGCCCCGACAACTTCGAGGACATCTCCGCGGTCCTGGCGCTCTACCGACCCGGCCCGATGGGCGTCAACAGCCACATCAACTACGCCCTGCGCAAGAACGGCAAGCAGGACGTCACCCCGATCCACCCCGAGCTCGAGGAGCCCCTCGCCGACATCCTCGGCAACACCCACGGCCTGATCGTCTACCAGGAGCAGGTCATGGCCGTGGCCCAGAAGCTCGCGGGCTACACGCTGGGCCAGGCCGACCTGCTGCGCCGCGCGATGGGCAAGAAGAAGAAGGAGGTGCTCGACGCCGAGTACGTCCCCTTCTCGGAGGGCATGCGCGCCAACGGCTACAGCGAGCAGGCGATCAAGACGCTGTGGGACGTCCTGGTCCCGTTCTCCGACTACGCCTTCAACAAGGCGCACACCGCGGCCTACGGGCTGGTGTCCTACTGGACGGCGTACCTCAAGGCGCACTTCCCTGCGGAGTACATGGCGGCCCTGCTGACGTCGGTCAAGGACGACAAGGACAAGTCGGCGATCTACCTCAACGAGTGCCGCCGCATGGGCATCAAGGTGCTGCCGCCCGACGTCAACGAGTCGGAGTCCAACTTCACCCCGGTCGGCGAGGACATCCGCTTCGGCCTCAACGCGATCCGCAACGTCGGTGGCAACGTCGTGGCGGGCATCGTCTCCGCGCGGCAGGAGAAGGGCCGCTTCACCGACTTCAACGACTTCCTGTCCAAGGTCGAGGCGCTGGTCTGCAACAAGCGCGTGATCGAGTCGCTGGTCAAGGCCGGCGCGTTCGACTCGCTGGGCCACCGCCGTTCGGCCCTCGTCGCGATCCACGAGTCCGCGGTCGACCAGTACGTCGAGGCCAAGCGCAACGAGGCGATCGGGCAGGACTCGCTGTTCGGCGGTCTCGACGACGGCGAGGGGATGGGCGGTGGCTGGGGCACGCAGGTCGTCGTGCCCGACATCACCGAGTGGGACAAGACCACGCTGCTCAGCCACGAGCGCGACATGCTCGGCCTCTACGTCTCCGACCACCCGCTGCAGGGCCTGGAGCACATCCTCAGCAAGGAGGCCGACACCACGATCGGTCGCGTGCTCACCGACGAGGAGCGGGGCGACCGCAGCCCGGTCACCGTCTGCGGCCTCATCACCGGCGTGCAGCGCAAGATCACCAAGGCCGGCGCGACCTGGGCGATGGTGACCGTCGAGGACCTCGAGGGCGCGATCGAGGTGCTGTTCTTCCCGGCGGCCTACCAGCTGGTGAGCACGCTGCTGGTCGAGGACACCGTCGTCACGGTCAAGGGCAACCTGTCGCGGCAGAAGGACACCCCCGAGATCCACGGCCAGGAGCTCACCCGGCCCGACCTGACCGAGGGGCCGAGCGGACCCGTCGTGATCAACCTGCCGTCGACCCGGTGCACGCCGGAGACGGTCGACCGGCTGCGCGACATCCTGGCCACCCACCCGGGTGTGACCGAAGTACGCTTGCGCCTCATGACCAGGACCAGCACCCGCGTGATGCGGCTCGACGACCGCCTGCGGGTCTCGCCGAGCCCCTCGCTGTCCGGCGAGCTCAAGGAGCTGCTCGGACCGCACTGCCTGAGCGGCGTGTGAGGCAGGACGGACGCCGGGGCGCCCTGGTCGGTGCCCTGGTCGACGTGGCCCTGGTCGCCCTCGGCGTGGTCGTGCTGGGCCTGCTCGTCGGCTTCGTGTGGCCGCAGCTGGTCGACCCGGCCCTCGCGGAGCGCACGGCCGAGGGCATCAGCACCGACGAGGTGCAGCTCGGCAAGGTCTTCTCCTCCGACGGCTGGTTCGTGGTCCTCGGCTTCGTCGGCACCGCCCTGCTCGGGGCGCTCCTGATGCTGCGGCGCCGCGGGCACGAGGTCGTGGTGCTGCTCCTGCTGCTCGGCGGGTCCTACCTCGCCGCCCGCGGCATCGCCGAGCCGATCGGCATCGCGCTCGGCCCGCCCGATCCGGTCAAGGTCCTGACCAAGGCCGAGGTCGGCGACACCGCGCCCGCCCGGCTGTGCACCACCGTCAAGCGTGACGGCAAGGAGCGGTGCGAGCTCAGCTCTCGGGCGGACCACCTCGCCTGGCCGCTCGGCGGTGCGGTCGGCTCGCTGCTCGTCCTGCTGGCCGTGACCCGGCTCGACCGGGACCGGCCGAACAGCCACCCCCAGTCGGCCCGCCCGGTGCAGGCGGAAGGTCCCGCTCCGGACTAAGATCTGCCTTCCCGTCGCGACCTGCGCGGCGGACTGGTGGAGGGGTGGGAACCATGTCAGAGCAGGGACCCGACGACGCGACGCAGTCGTTCGAGTACCTCGGGGACGCGCCGGAGCAGCCCGAGGCCACGGAGCAGGGCGCACCGCGCGGACGTCGCGGCCGGCGGACCCTGATCGGTCTCACCGTCGGCGCGGTCGTGGTCGCCGGAGGCGCCGGCGCCTTCGCCGTCGCCCAGTTCCTCGACGGCGGACCGTCCGCGGCGAGTGCCGCGCCGGCCGACGCGATGGCCTTCCTCTCGCTGGACCTCGACCCCGGCGGCGGCCAGAAGGTCGCGGCCTACCGCACGCTCAAGAAGTTCCCCGCCCTGGAGAAGAACCTCGGGCTCACCTCGCAGGACGACCTGCGCAGCTGGGTGTTCGAGGGCATCACGTCGGACTCCGGCTGCAAGGACGTCACGTTCTCCGACGTCGAGCCGTGGCTGGGCAGCGCGATGGGCGTCGGAGCGATCCCCGGCAAGGAGGAGCCGACCGTCTTCTTCAGCCTCGAGGTCACCGACCAGGACAAGGCCGCCGCAGGCGCCAAGGAGCTCGCCGCCTGCCTCGACGAGGACGAGGTCGGCACCGCGTTCGCCGGTGACTTCATGATCGTTGCCGAGGACGCCGGCAAGGCCGAGGACATCGCGCAGTCGGCGCAGGAGTCCAGCCTCGCCGACGACCCGACGTACCAGGCCCGCACGGGGGAGGCCGGCGACGACGGCGTCGTGACCGGATACCTCGCCCCATCCTTCGGCGACTTCCTCGCCGACCAGCTCTCCAGCTTCGGTGGGTCGGTCCAGAGCTCGAGCGCGAGCGGTGAGGCGACGATGGCCGGTCGCGCCGGCGTCCACCTCGACGAGACCACCGCGCCGTCCCCGAGCGGCGAGCCCGCCCCGGAGGACCAGCTGACCGAGGACGCGGAGCCGGGCACGCTGCCGTCGGACTTCCCGACCGAGGAGCCCGGCGACTACCCGAGCGACTACCCGAGCGACTTCCCCGAGGGTGAGGGCGGCCTGGACGACATGCCGATGGGGCCGATGGGGCCGATGGGCATGGGCATGGGGCTGCCGGGCCTGCTCTTCGGTGGCATGGGCGGCCTGGGCGACCTCGACAAGGTGACCGACCAGCTCGCCGACTTCGGCGGCGCGGCCATGCAGGTGCGGTTCGCCGACGAGTCGCTCGAGGTGGAGATGTCGTCCAAGGGCATCGACACCGAGGTCGCCGACAGCGGCGGGGTCAGCCTCGGCGACCTGCCCGACGACACCGGCCTGGCCTTCGGGCTGGCCACCGGCGACTCGTGGGCCGAGCAGCTGGTCAAGTCGATGCGCTCCGCGGAGCCGGACGGCTTCGACCGTGCGATGGAGGAGGGGTCGGCCGAGACCGGGCTGTCCCTGCCCGAGGACCTGCAGACCCTGGTCGGTGACTCCGTGGCGGTGTCGGTCGACTCCAGCGTGGACTTCCCGAAGCTGTTCGAGTCGTTCTTCCTCGGCTCGGACGGCGGCGACCCGCTCGAGCTCGGCGTGCGGATCACCGGCGACGCCGAGGAGATCGCGCCGATCGCGCAGAAGCTCGCCGACTACGCCTCCAAGGAGGACGGCCCGCAGGTCGTCGTGTCCGAGGGCGACGGTGCGGTGGCCATCGGCTTCGACCAGGACTACGTCGACCGGCTCGCCAAGGGCGGCGACCTGGCCGGCTCCAAGGTCTACGAGCAGGCGCTGCCGGACGACGGTGACGCGCTGGTCGGCGCGTTCGCCGACTTCGACGCCAACGGCTGGCTGGACAAGGCGATGGAGAGCAGCAGCGCCGAGGACCGCGCCAACGCCGAGCCGCTGTCGGCCCTCGGCCTGACGATGGACCGCGACGGCGACTCGCTCCACGCGACCCTGCGCCTGACGACCGACTGAGCCGGTCGACGACGGACGGCCGACGGCCGGGTGCCCACGGGTGCCCGGCCGTCTGCCGTTCCGCTGGTCTCAGTCGTCGAGGCCGTAGTAGTCGGCCGCCTCGGCCTCGAGCGCCCGGTCGGGCTCGAGCCCGAACCGCGGGTCCTGCACGACGTCGACCAGGTCGTCGAGGTCGAGCCCCGGCAGGGGACCCGTCCGGGGGTCCCCGGTGACGGGCAGCCCGCGGACCTCGAGCACGTCGGTGCCGTCGTCGTCACGGTGGACGAGCAGCACCCGCCCCCTCGTCGCGGCCTCCCGCCACAGCAGGACCACGCCGTCGACCGGTCGGGCGCACCGCCAGCGCCCACCGCACGACGCCGGCGGCTCGGTGCCCAGCGGTGCGGCGACCGCACGGAGCCGCAGGGG
This sequence comes from uncultured Nocardioidaceae bacterium, assembly GCA_964557235.1. Classification (GTDB taxonomy): domain Bacteria; phylum Actinomycetota; class Actinomycetes; order Propionibacteriales; family Nocardioidaceae; genus Marmoricola_A. The sequence continues at coordinate 10,567 of CAZKZQ010000052.1, read as the reverse complement.
GCCGATCTCCGCCGGGTCGAGCATCACGTCGACCGCGAGCGCGCGACCGGGCCACCAGCCCGGTCCGGGGTCCACGGTCACCACGTCGTCGAGGCCGGCGCCGCGGCCGACGAGGAGCCCGAGCGCCTCGCGCGTCGTACGCGTCAGGGGTGACGCCGGGCGTGCGCCCTCCTGGGGGTGCACGCGCGCGACCAGGTGGTCCTGCTCGTCCCCGGCCCCCCAGCTGCTCGCGACCAGGTCGCCCAGCGCGGTGGGCGACGGAGCCTCCAGGCCGGCCGGGGCGAGGCGCACCCAGCGGCCGGACCCCGGCTCGAGGACGTACGTCGACGCGCCGGCGTCGGTCTCCGGCGTCGGCAGGACGACCGCGAGCAGCTCGGACGACACGTCGAAGGCCACGTCGGCCGGCGCGCGGAGGCGGCTGACCGAGCCCGACCGGAGGTCGTCGACGACCAGCCGGTCGGGTCCTCCGGCGCACGACACGGAGGCGGCCACCAGGGACCGGGAGGTCTCCAGCCGGGTGACGTCCGGGTCGCGGCAGTCCGCGCCGGCGAGGTCGGCGAGCGTGGTGCCCGTCTCGTCCCCGCTGTCGAGGCTGCGCGCGCGGACCTTCCCCTCGCGGGTCACCCAGGCCAGCGTCGCGTCGGCGAGGTCGGCGGCCCGGACGCGGTCCTCCACCTCGGTGCGCGGCTCCTCGCCCGGCACCGGTCCGACCGAGGCGACCCGGTCGCCGGCCAGGAACCACAACCGCCCCTTGGCGAGCCACACCCGGGAGACGGCCAGGTCGTCGCCGAGGCTCGAGAGGTCGACGTCGGCCTGGACCGGGCCGTCGACGCGTCCGCCGCGCTCCGGACCTGCCCGTTGCACCGAGAGGACGGCGACCTGCAGCCGCCCGGGCACGGGCTCACGGGGCAGCCAGACCAGCCGGTCGTCCCCGGCGAAGGCGGGCAGCTGGGGCGTGGGCGCCCCCGCCACCTGCACCGCGGGCAGCGCGACGACGTGCTCGCGGCGGTCGCCGAAGAACGTGAGGTCGAGCCCGGGCCGCGTCGACTCGCGCGTCAGCGCCGACCTCGGGGACAGCAGCTGCACGAACTCGGTCGGGTCGTCGCCGCCGGTGGACAGCGCGTCGTAGTCCCAGCCCTCGTCCGCCTCACGGACGTCGTCGGCGTCGAGCAGCCTGACGGGGGTCGGCTCCGGGTCCGGCCTTTCCACCAGCGTCCAGGTGGCACCGGCGACGAGCACGGTCCCGAGAGCAGTGGCGGCGAGCCTGGTGCGACGCCTCAGTTGGGGCTCCAGCCGGAGCGGGCGACCTCGGTGGCCGGCAGGGAGGGCAGTGCACGCATCGCGCGCAGCTCGGCGCGCAGCTGACGGCGCAGCAGGCCCAGCCGCTCCGAGGTGCTCGGGGCCTCGAGCAGGTGCTGCCGGTCGGTCAGGGGCAGCGAGCAGGTCGCGGCCAGGGCGTAGGAGAGCAGCTCGGGGTCGGCCGGCATCGTCCCGGCCATCACGTCGTCGCCGCGCAGCTCGCTGATGAAGGAGCGGTACTCCTCGAACACCGCCAGCGCGCGAGCGGCCTCGAGCGCGACCTCGCCGGGCTCCTCGTCGGGCGTGGTCATCAGTGCCACCTCGGCCCGCAGGTAGGGCAGGTCGGCGTCGGTGTCGAGCACCCGCATCCGGCCGCGGCCGACGCAGGAGATGTCGAACCGCCCGTCGTCGTACGCCTCGACCAGCCGCAGGTGCATGAGCGTGCCCGTGCGGAACATCGAGCGGGCCTCGAACGCGCCCACCTCGTAGCCCTCCCGGATCGCGACCACCCCGAAGACCCGGTCCTCGGGGTCCTCGACGGCCAGCAGGTCCCGGACCAGCGCGCGGTAGCGGTCCTCGAACACGTGCAGCGGCAGCGTCATCCCAGGGAAGGCCACCAGGCCCAGGGGGAAGATCGGCACCAACCGCTCCATGGTGGTCACGGTAGCCGCCGGCGACGGTTTCACCGGGGACCTGGTGAAACTGCACCCTCCGCGGTCGCCACTAAACTGGGGCGCATGATCCGCCGAATCGACCTCCGGGGCACCGCTGCGTCCGCAGCCGGTCCCGGCGGCCAGTCCGACTACCGCCGGGTGGTGCCTCGTGGCGCCACCGACGTGGACGGCACCATCGAGGTGGTGCGTCCGATCGTCGAGGCGGTGCGGCATCGCGGTGCCGAGGCGGTCGCGGAGTTCACCGCCCGCTTCGACGGCGTCGAGCAGACCGACCTGACCGTCCCGGTCGAGGCGATCCAGCAGGCCCTGGCCGAGCTCGACCCCGCCATCCGTGCTGCGCTCGAGGAGTCGATCCGCCGGCTGCGCGCGACCTGCGAGGCCGAGCTCGAGCGCGACGTGGTCGTCGACGTCGTCCCCGGGGGCCGCGTCACCCAGCGCCTCGTGCCGGTGCAGCGCGTGGGTCTCTACGTCCCCGGCGGGGTCGCCCCGCTGGTCAGCAGCGTCGTGATGAACGTCGTCCCCGCCCAGGTCGCCGGCGTCGAGTCGATCGCGCTCACCTCGTCCCCGCAGAAGGAGTTCGGCGGCCTGCCGCACCCGACGATCCTGGCGGCGTGCGCGCTGCTCGGCGTCGAGGAGGTGTACGCCGTCGGCGGCGCCCAGGCGGTCGCGATGTTCGCCTACGGCGCGGGGCCGTGCAGGCCGGTCGACCTGGTCACCGGCCCGGGCAACATCTACACCGTCACCGCCAAGCGGCTGGTCAAGGGCGTCGTGGGCATCGACTCCGAGGCCGGTCCCACCGAGATCGCGGTGCTCGCCGACGAGGACGCCGACGCGGCGTTCGTCGCGGCCGACCTGGTCAGCCAGGCCGAGCACGACCCGCTCGCCGCGTCGGTGCTGGTGACCCCGAGCGAGGCCCTGGCCGCCGAGGTCGAGGCCGAGCTGGACAAGCAGGTCTCGGCGACCAAGCACGTGGAGCGCATCCGCACCGCCCTGTCGGGGCAGCAGAGCGCGATCGTCCTGGTCGACGACCTCGAGCAGGGCCTGGCCGTCGTCGACGCCTACGCCGCGGAGCACCTGTCGATCCAGACCGCCGACGCGGCGGCCTGGGCGGCGCGCGTGCGCAACGGCGGCGCGGTGTTCGTCGGACCGTTCGCCCCGGTGTCGCTGGGCGACTACTGCGCCGGCTCCAACCACGTCCTCCCGACCGCGGGCTGCGCCTGCCACTCCTCGGGCCTGAGCGTGCGCTCCTTCCTCAAGGCGATGCACGTGATCGAGTACGACGAGCAGGCGCTGCGCGACGTCGCGCAGCACGTGATGGTGCTCGCCGACGCCGAGGACCTGCCCGGTCACGGCGCCGCCGTCCGGGTGCGCCTCGAGGACCGCTGATGCGGCTTCCTCTCCGTGAGGAGCTCCAGGGCATCGAGCCCTACGGCGCTCCTCAGCTGGACCTGCCCGTCCAGCTCAACGTCAACGAGAACCCCTACGCGCCCTCCGAGGCCGTCGTCGCCGACGTGGCGCAGGCGGTCGCGGAGGCCACGAGGCGGCTCAACCGCTATCCCGACCGTGAGTTCCTCGCCCTGCGCGAGGGGCTCGCGGCCTACCTCAGCCGTGACGCGGCCGGGATCACCCCCGACCAGGTGTGGGCGGCCAACGGCTCCAACGAGGTGATGCTGCACCTGCTGCAGGCCTTCGGCGGACCGGGGCGCACCGCGCTGTCGTTCGCGCCGACGTACTCGATGTATCCGGAGTACGCCCGCGACACCAACACCCGCTGGGTGGTCGGTCACCGGGCCGAGGCCTTCGCGATCGACGTCGCGGCCGCCCAGGAGCTGATCGCGCAGGAGCGGCCGAGCGTGGTGCTGCTGCCGAGCCCCAACAACCCGACGGGGACCGCGCTCCCGCCCGAGCACGTCGCCGCGCTCTGCACGGCCACGGCCGAGGTCGGGGGAGTGCTCGTCGTCGACGAGGCCTACGCCGAGTTCCGCCGGGCGGGCACGCCGAGCGCGCTCGAGCAGCTGCCGGGCAACCCGAACCTCGTCGTCACCCGCACGATGAGCAAGGCGTTCGCGCTCGCGGGTGCGCGGCTGGGCTACCTCGCCGCGAGCGCCGAGGTCTGCGACGCGCTGCGCGTGGTGCGACTGCCCTACCACCTGTCGGCGGTGACGCAGGCGGTCGCGCTCGCGGCGCTGCGGCACACCGACGAGCTGCTCGGAAACGTCGACACGCTGCGCGCCGACCGCGACGCCACGGTGGCCTGGCTGCGCGAGCAGGGGCTCACCGTCGCCGACAGCGACGCCAACTTCGCACTGTTCGGCATGTTCGAGGACCGTCGCGCAGTCTGGGACGGTCTGGTCGCACGGGGCGTGCTGATCCGGGAGACTGGTCCCGAGGGGTGGCTGCGCGTGTCCATCGGCACCCCCGACGAGATGGCGGCGTTCAAGGCCGCCCTGCTGGAGGTTCTGTCATGAGTGATCGCACAGCCCGCATCGAGCGTGCGACCAAGGAGTCCAAGGTCCTCGTCGAGGTGAACCTCGACGGCACCGGTCGCCACGAGGTGAGCACCGGCGTCGGCTTCTACGACCACATGCTCTCCAGCTTCTCCCGCCACTCGCTGGTCGACCTGGTCGTGCAGACCGACGGCGACGTGCACATCGACGCCCACCACACGGTCGAGGACACCGCGATCGTGCTCGGTGACGCGCTGCGCGAGGCCCTCGGCGACAAGCGCGGCATCCGCCGCTTCGGCGACGCGATGGTGCCGCTCGACGAGGCGCTCGTGCAGGCCGTCGTCGACGTGTCCGGCCGCCCCTACTGCGTGCACTCCGGTGAGCCGGCCGGGCAGGAGTTCGTCACCATCGGCGGCTCCGGGGTCGGCTACCTCGGCTCGCTCACCCGACACGTGTTCGAGACGCTCGCGTTCCACGCGCAGATCGCCCTCCACGTGCGGGTGATGGGCGGCCGCGACCCGCACCACGTCGTCGAGGCGCAGTACAAGGCGGTCGCCCGGGCTCTGCGCGACGCGATCGCGTTCGACCCGCGCGAGCAGGGCGTGCCGTCCACGAAGGGCACTTTGTGAGCGAACCCGACGTCGTCGTCCTCGACTACGGGTTCGGCAACGTCCGCTCTGCCGTGCGCGCACTCGAGCGCGCGGGTGCGCAGGTCGAGCTCACCGCCGACCGCGCTCGCGCGCAGGAGTGCGACGGCCTGGTCGTCCCCGGCGTCGGCGCGTTCGCCGCGTGCGTGCAGGGGATCCGGGCGGTCAAGGGCCACGAGGTGATCGGGCGCCGCCTCGCCGGCGGACGTCCCGTCCTCGGCATCTGCGTGGGCCTGCAGGTGATGTTCACCCACGGGGTCGAGCACGGCGTCGACGCGCAGGGCCTCGACGAGTGGCCCGGGGTGGTCGAGCGGCTCCAGGCGCCCGTCGTCCCGCACATGGGCTGGAACACCGTCGAGGTCCCCGCCGGCTCGCAGCTGTTCGCGGGCGTGGAGAAGGAGCGGTTCTACTTCGTGCACTCCTACGGCGTCCGCCGCTGGGAGCTGGAGACCAACGGCCGCACGACCCCGCCGACCGTCACCTGGGCGTCGTACGCCGGCGACCGCTTCGTCGCCGCGGTCGAGAACGGCCCGCTTTGCGCCACGCAGTTCCACCCGGAGAAGTCCGGCGACGCCGGCGCCGCCCTGCTCCACAACTGGGTGAGCTCGCTGCGATGAGCAAGGAGCGGGCGCGGCGGCGCGAGGAGCGCGAGCGCGAGGCAGCGATCAAGCAGGCCGCGCGGGCCGCCGAGGCCGAGCGTCGGGAGCGCAGGGCCGCGCGCCGCAGGGCGATGGGTGACGTGGGCCGCAGGTTCGGTCTCGGCACCAGGCGCTCCCGCCCGGACAGCGTCCTGGCCCGCCGGCGGCACCGCCAGCACGCGATCGTGCTCGGGCTCCTGGTCGTGCTGCTCGTGGTGGGCTTCGCGGTCCGACCCGACTGGCCGGCGCGCCTGGCCTTCCTCGTGGTCGCCGTGCTCGCCTACCCGGTGCTGCGGGTGCTGCTGTTCAAACGCGTCTGAGGATCGATGTATCAGGGTCGCCGTCCCCGGCTCCTCTGACCGCGTGACCCTCGCAGCCCAGCGTTCACCGCTCTCCCGCTCCTACCTCCGCCCGGTCCCGCGCGCCCGGATCCGGTCCACCCGGCCCGAGCCGGTCGCGGTCCCGGCCCCGGCGCCCGCGGCGACCACCCCGCAGCTGAGCGTCGACCTCGACGTCGTCCGGTCGTCGTACGACGCGCTCGCGCAGGTCCTGCCGAGCGTCGACCTGCACTACGCGGTCAAGGCCAACCCGTCCCCGCAGGTGCTCCGCACCCTGGCCCGCGCCGGCGCCCGCTGGGACGTCGCGAGCCCCGGTGAGATCGAGCAGGTCCTCGCCGTCGACCCGGACCCGTCGCACATCTCCTACGGCAACACGGTCAAGAAGGTCTCCGACATCGTCTGGGCCTACGCCGCAGGCGTGCGCCGGTTCACCTTCGACTCCTTCGAGGAGCTCGACAAGCTGATCGCCCACGCCCCCGGTGCCGAGCTGCTGGTGCGGCTCGCGACGACCGGCCAGGGCGCCGACTGGGCGCTGGGCACCAAGTTCGGCTGCCCCGAGCACGTCGCCTACGGCCTGCTGCAGCGCGCCACGGCCCACGGCCACCCGGTCGGCGTGTGCTTCCACGTCGGCAGCCAGCAGCGCGACGTGCACGCATGGGACGAGCCGCTCGCCGCGACCGGTCGCCTGCGCCGCGCGCTGCAGATCCTCGGGCACGACCTCACCACCGTCGACCTCGGCGGCGGCTTCCCCGCCTCCGCCCTGGAGCCGGCCCCGCCGGTCCGCGACTTCGGCCACGCGATCATGCGGGCGGTCCGCAAGCACCTCGGCCCCAGGCGCCCGCAGCTGATCGCCGAGCCCGGCCGCTTCCTCGTCGCCGACGCCGGCACCCTGGAGTGCGAGGTCGTCCTGGTGACCGAGCGCGCCGGCGCCCGGTGGGTGTTCCTCGACGTCGGCCTCTTCAGCGGCCTCGCCGAGACGCTCGAGGAGGCGCTGCGCTACCGGATGAGCGTCCTGCGCGACGGCGAGCCCGTCCCCGGGCCGGTCGGGCCGGTCGCCGTGGCCGGACCGACGTGCGACTCCGCCGACGTGCTGTGGGTCCGCAACAAGCCCAGCCTGCCGCTCGACCTGCGGGCCGGCGACCGCGTGCTCCTGCACTCCACCGGCGCCTACACGACGTCGTACTCCTCGGTGGGCTTCAACGGCTTCGCGCCCCTGCGGCAGGTAGATCGATGAGTCGGGGGCCGGGCTTCGGCGCGGCCCTGCGACGCCCGGACTTCGCCCGGCTGGCCGCCTCCCACGGCCTCGCGACCCTCGCCCAGCTCATGGCCACGCTCGCCGTCGGCGTGGAGGTGCTGCACCGGACCGGCTCGGGCGCGTGGGTCTCCGCGACCGTGGCGCTCGGCTTTGCGCCGTACGCCGTGCTGTCGGGGTTCGCGGGCGTCGTCGCGGACCGCTTCCCGCGCGGTCGGGTGCTCGCGGTCTCGGTCGCCGCCCGGGCGCTGCTGTGCGCGGGTCTGGTCGCGGGCCTCGCCGTCGAGGCGCCGGTCTGGCTGCTCGTCACGCTCAGCGCCCTCGTCGCCGTCGCCGCGACCCCGGCCTATCCCGCGCTGGCCGCGGCGACCCCGCAGTGCGTCGCCGACGAGGAGCTGCCGGCGGCCAACGCGCTGGTCACCTGCGTCGAGAACGTCACCTGGATCGCCGGACCCGGGGTGTACGGCGTCCTGCTGCTGCTCGGTCTCGACGCCACCACGCAGACGGCGACCGCGACCGGGCTGCTCGTGCTCGCGGCAGTCCTCGCCGCCCGCACCCGCACCCCGCGACCGGCCGTGCGCTCCGAGCGGGGCTGGGCCGAGGTGCTCGTCGGGCTGCGCCTGGTCACGCGCGACCCGTCGGTGCGTCGGCCGATGACCCTCGCCGTGGTCGACAACCTGCTCTACGGCTACCTCGTCGTCGCGGTCGTGCTCCTCGTGGACGACTCGGGCTCCCCGGCCAGGTGGCTGGGCTGGCTCAACACCGCGCTGACGCTGGGGGCGGTCGCGGCGATGACCGTCGTGGCGCGCCTGACCACCGCGGGACGCGTGCGGCGCACGCTGCACGTCTCGCTCGTGCTGTTCGCGTCGTGCGTGCTGCTCGTCGGGGTGGCGGGACCGGGCCCGGTGGCCCTGGTCCTGGTGCTGGGCTGCGGCGCGACGACGCTCGTGGCGGAGGTGGCCGCGGTGACGCTGCTGCAGCGCGCGGTGGCGGACCAGGTGCTGGCGAGGCTCTTCGGGGTCTACGACCAGCTCAACGTGGGGGCGATCGCGGTGGGGTCCGCGCTCGCCGCCCCGGTCGCCGGGTGGCTCGGACCCGGCGCGGCGATGGGCGGGCTCGCGCTCGTGTGCGTGGTCGCGCAGGGTGCGGTCGCCACGGGACTCGTGGGGCGCGAGCCCGTCCTCGTCGTACCTCCGCCGACCATGCCGAGGCAGCGAGACGCGTCGGTGCAGGAGCTGGCCGATCGCTAGGCTCCGAGGCATGTCCTCCTACCTCGAGCTGCTGCCTGCTGTCGACGTGCAGGGGGGTCGCGCCGTCCAGCTGGTGCAGGGCGTCGCGGGGTCGGAGAAGACCTTCGGCGACCCGGTCGAGGCGGCGCTGCGCTGGCAGGAGGCCGGCGCGGAGTGGATCCACCTGGTCGACCTGGACGCGGCGTTCGGGCGCGGCCACAACCGCGAGCTGCTCGCCGAGATCGTCGGCCGGCTCGACCTCAAGGTCGAGATGAGCGGCGGCATCCGCGACGACGAGTCGCTGGCGGCGGCGATGGCGACCGGCTGCCGCCGGGTCAACATCGGCACCGCCGCGCTCGAGCAGCCCGAGTGGTGCGCCCGCGCGATCGCCGACCACGGCGACCGGGTCGCGGTCGGCCTCGACGTCCGCGGCCGCACGCTCGCCGCCCGCGGCTGGACCCGCGACGGCGGCGACCTCTACGACGTGCTCGCGCGCCTCGACGAGGAGGGCTGCGCGCGCTACGTCGTCACCGACGTCAACAAGGACGGCATGCTCCAGGGCCCCAACCTCGACCTGCTCCGCGACGTCTGCGCCTCCACCGACAAGCCGGTCGTCGCCTCGGGCGGCATCACCGAGCTCGAGGACCTGCGCGCCCTCCAGTCGCTGCTCGACGTGGGCGTGGAGGGCGCGATCATCGGCACCGCGCTCTACGAGGGTCGCTTCACCCTGGCCGAGGCGCTCGCCCTGACCCTCCCGGGCTCGTGAGCCTCGCCGTACGCGTCATCCCGTGCCTGGACGTCGACGGCGGCCGGGTGGTCAAGGGCGTCAACTTCCAGGGCCTGCGCGACGCCGGCGACCCGGTCGAGCTGGCCAAGACGTACGACGCCGAGGGCGCCGACGAGCTGACCTTCCTCGACATCTCGGCCTCGCACGAGGGCCGCGCCACGACGCTGGAGATCGTCTCGCGCACGGCCGAGCAGGTCTTCATCCCGCTGACCGTCGGCGGCGGCGTCGGGTCGGTCGAGGACGTCGACACGCTGCTGAGGGCCGGGGCCGACAAGGTCGCGGTCAACACCGCCGCGATCCGGCGGCCCGAGCTGGTCGCGGAGATCGCGGACCGCTTCGGCAACCAGGTGCTCGTGCTCTCCGTCGACGCCCGACGGGTGCCCGAGGGTGGCGAGCCGACCGAGAGCGGCTTCGAGGTGACGACCCACGGCGGGCGCCGCGGCGCGGGGCTCGATGCGATCGCCTGGGCGCGCAAGGCGGCCGAGCTCGGGGCGGGCGAGATCCTGCTCAACGCGATGGACGCCGACGGCACCCGGGACGGCTTCGACCTCGACCTGATCCGCCTCGTGCGCGCGGCGGTCGACATCCCCGTCATCGCCAGCGGGGGAGCGGGTGCCGCCGAGCACTTCCCTCCCGCGGTCGAGGCCGGCGCCGACGCGGTGCTCGCAGCCTCGGTGTTCCACTTCGGCACCCTGCGGATCCGCGACGTCAAGGCGTCGCTCGCGGAGGCCGGTCTCCCCGTCCGCTGAGCGTCCGCGCCCGGACGCTCGTTGTGTCAGGTTCCCGACGGTGGCGGACGCCGCTGCGGGCGAGGATCGTGGTCACGAACCCGCACCGCGGGGATGACCCTCAGGAGGACACCATGGGCACCAACGACGAGCGAGGCCGCACCCCGGGACGCGACGCCGAGGTCGAGGGCCACGGGTTCAAGATGGGCGCCGCGCCTGAGCAGGACGACGCCACCGAGGGCCACGCCGGCCACGCAAGGTTCGCCGTACCCGAGGACGAGACGACGGAGGGCCACTCGGTCAAGGCCCACCTCGTTGACGAGGACGAGGTCGAGGGACACGCTGCCAAGTTCCGAGGCGTGCGGCCCGAGGTCGGCGACGAGGTCCGTGGCCACGGCTTCCGCATGGGCGCCGCCGAGGACGAGGTCGAGGACGCCGACGGCCACTCGTTCAAGATGCACGCGGTACCCGCAGACGACGACGACACCGAGGGGCACGGCGCGCGCGCCAGCCACTGACGGGCGCGGT
>CAZKZQ010000051.1:0-18603 GCA_964557235.1 uncultured Nocardioidaceae bacterium | reverse complement strand
GTAGACGGCCTTGGGCCGGCCGCAGCGCTGGCAGCGGGTGTAGCCGCGGACCGCGAACTTGGGCTTGCGGGCGGCCTTGACCTTGAGAGCAGTCTTCGCCATCAGTTGTTCTCCTTGAACGGGAAGCCCAGCGCCTTGAGCAGCGCACGGCCCTCGTCGTCGTTGGTCGCGGAGGTCACCACGGTGATGTCCATGCCGCGCGAGCGGTCGACCTTGTCCTGGTCGATCTCGTGGAACATGACCTGCTCGGTCAGGCCGAAGGTGTAGTTGCCCTTGCCGTCGAACTGCCGGTCGGACAGGCCGCGGAAGTCGCGGATGCGGGGCAGCGCCAGCGACAGCAGGCGGTCGAGGAACTCCCACATGCGGTCGCCGCGCAGCGTGACGTGCGCGCCGATCGGCATGCCCTCACGCAGCTTGAACTGCGCGATGGACTTGCGGGCCTTGGTGACCTGCGGCTTCTGGCCGGTGATCTGGGTCAGGTCGCGGACCGCGCCCTCGATCAGCTTGGAGTCGCGGGCAGCCTCGCCGACGCCCATGTTGACCACGATCTTGGTCAGGCCGGGCACCTGCATGACGTTGGCGTAGCCGAACTCCTGGTGCAGCGCCGGGAGGATCTCCTCGCGGTACTTCGCCTTGAGCCGGGGCGCGGTGCGCTCGGTGGCGGTGTCAGTCATCTCAGATCTCCTCACCGGACTTGCGACCGACGCGGACGCTGCGCTGCGCCGTGTAGGTCGAGCCGTCCGGACGGCGCTTGTCGACGTCGACCCGCTTGAAGCTCACCCGGGTGGTCTTCTTGCCGTCGACCAGCATCACGTTGGACACGTGGATCGCGGCCTCCCGCGTGACGATGCCGCCGGTGTTGCCCGCGCGGCCGCCCTGCTGGAGCACCTTGGTGTGCTGCTTGACGAGGTTGACGCCCTCGACGACGACGCGCTCGGTCTCGCGGTTGACCGCGATGACCTTGCCCTCGGCGCCCTTGTCCTTGCCGGCGATCACCTTGACGGTGTCGCCCTTCTTGATGTTCAGGCTCTTCTTGCGTGAGTGGGCCATGAGTCAGAGCACCTCCGGCGCGAGCGAGATGATCTTCATGAACTTCTTCTCGCGCAGCTCGCGGCCGACGGGACCGAAGATGCGGGTGCCTCGCGGCTCCCCGTCGTTCTTCAGGATCACGGCGGCGTTCTCGTCGAATCGGATGTAGGAACCGTCAGGACGACGGCGCTCCTTGACGGTGCGCACGACGACGGCCTTGACGACGTCGCCCTTCTTGACGTTGCCGCCGGGGATCGCGTCCTTGACCGTGGCGACGATGATGTCGCCGATGCCGGCGTAGCGACGCCCCGAGCCCCCGAGCACCCGGATGCAGAGGATCTCCTTGGCACCCGTGTTGTCGGCGACCTTGAGTCGCGACTCCTGCTGGATCATTTGGCCTTCTCCAGAATCTGCACGACGCGCCAGCGCTTCGTCGCCGAGAGCGGGCGGGTCTCCATGATCTGCACGCGGTCACCGGTGCCGCACTCGTTGCCCTCGTCGTGGGCCTTGAGCTTGCTGGTGCGGCGCATGACCTTGCCGTACAGCGCGTGCTTGACGCGGTCCTCCACGAGGACGACCACGGTCTTGTCCATCTTGTCGCTCACCACGAGGCCGGTGCGCACCTTGCGGGGCGGACGCGCCTCGGTCGAGTCAGTCGTGCTCACGTTCGTGTCCTCACTCATGCCGCACCGCCCGGCGTCTGTCGGATCCCCAGCTCGCGCTCACGCACCACGGTGTAGATGCGGGCGATGTCGCGCTTGACCGAGCGGAGTCGGCCGTGGCTCTCCAGCTGGCCGGTGGCCGACTGGAATCGGAGGTTGAACAGCTCCTCCTTGGCCTCGCGGAGCTTGGTCTCCAGGTCCACGTTGCTCATGTCGTCGAGCTCGTGTGCCTTCACGGAGTTCTTGGCCATCAGAAGTCACCACCCTCACGCGTGACGAAACGGCACTTCATCGGGAGCTTGTGCATCGCACGGCGCATGGCCTCGCGGGCCACGTCCTCCGGCACGCCGGAGAGCTCGAACATGACGCGGCCGGGCTTGACGTTGGCGATCCACCACTCGGGGGAGCCCTTGCCGGAACCCATGCGGGTCTCGGCGGGCTTCTTGGTCAGCGGACGGTCGGGGTAGATGTTGATCCACACCTTGCCGCCACGCTTGATGTGACGCGTCATCGCGATACGGGCGGACTCGATCTGGCGGTTGGTCACGTAGTGACCCTCGATCGCCTGGATCCCGAACTCACCGAACGCGAGCGTCGTGCCACCCTTGGCCGCGCCACGGCGGTTGGGGTGGTGCTGCTTGCGGTGCTTGACCCTGCGGGGCATCAACATGGCTCAGGCCTCCCCACCGGTCGTCGCAGCGGTCGTCGCGGCGGCCTCGGCCGGCGCAGCGGTCGCCTCGGCGGGCGCGGCGGTCTCGGCCGGAGCGCCCTCGCGACCCGCACGGGTCGGACGCTCGCCACCGCGGGTGCCGCGGGTCGGACGCTCGCCGCCACGGCCACCAGCGCCGCCACGACCGCCACGGCCGGGAGCACCGGCGCGCGCGGCGGCCTGCGCCTCACGCTCGGCGCGGGTGCCCGCGACCTCGCCCTTGTAGATCCAGACCTTCACGCCGATGCGGCCGAAGGTGGTCTTGGCCTCGTAGAAGCCGTAGTCGATGTCCGCACGGAGCGTGTGCAGGGGCACGCGGCCCTCGCGGTAGAACTCCGAGCGCGACATCTCGGCGCCACCGAGACGGCCCGAGCACTGGATGCGGACGCCCTTGGCGCCGGAGCGCATGGAGGTCTGCATCGCCTTGCGCATCGCGCGGCGGAAGGCCACACGACCGGCGAGCTGCTCGGCCACGCCCTGCGCGACGAGCTGCGCGTCGATCTCGGGGTTCTTCACCTCGAGGATGTTGAGCTGCACCTGCTTGCCGGTGAGCTTCTCCAGCTCGCCACGGATCCGGTCGGCCTCCGCGCCGCGGCGGCCGATCACGATGCCCGGGCGAGCGGTGTGGATGTCCACCCGCACGCGGTCGCGGGTCCGCTCGATCTCCACGCGGGAGATGCCGGCGCGCTCCATGCCCTTGCTCAGCAGCTTGCGGATCGCCACGTCCTCACCGACGTAGCTCTTGTACTGCCCGCGGGGCGGGAACCAGCGGCTGCGGTGGTCGGTGGAGATACCGAGGCGGAACCCGTTGGGGTTGATCTTCTGACCCATCAGGCCTTCCGTCCCTTCTTGCTCCGGTTGACGGTCGCCAGGCTGTCAGCCGGGGCGACCACGATCGTGATGTGGCTCGTGCGCTTGTTGATCCGCGAGGCGCGACCCTGCGCGCGGGCACGCCAGCGCTTCATCGTCGGGCCCTCGTCGACCATCGCCTGCGCGACGACCAGGTCGGCGGCGTCGAGACCCTCAGTGGTCTCGGCGTTCGCCACGGCGCTCGCCAGGAGCTTGCCGACGGTCTCGGCGGCAGCCTGGGGTGCGAACGCGAGGACGGTCGCGGCGGACTCGACGTCCATGCCACGGACCATGTCGACGACACGGCGTGCCTTCTGCGGCGTGATCCGCACGTAGCGGGCGCGGGCGAAGGCGCCCGGCTGGTCGCCCAGCAGGCTCTCGCGCCGCGCGCTCGGCTCGTTGGTGCGCATAGTGCTCATCTCTTTGTCTCCGTTGTGCCCCCGCGTCAGCGGCGGCGGCTCTTCCGGTCGTCCTTGACGTGGCCGCGGTAGGTCCGGGTCGGGGCGAACTCGCCCAGCTTGTGGCCCACCATGGAGTCACTCACGAACACGGGGACGTGCTTGCGCCCGTCGTGCACCGCGATCGTGTGCCCGATCATCTCGGGCAGGATCATCGAGCGGCGCGACCAGGTCTTGATCACGTTGTGGGTGCCCTTCTCGTTCTGCGCTTCCACCTTCTTGAGGAGGTGGTCGTCGACGAAGGGGCCCTTCTTCAGGCTGCGAGGCATGCTCTGTCCTTAATCCCTGTCAGCTCGGGTCAGCGACGCTTGCCGGACTTGCGGCGGCGGATGATCTGGGCGTCGGAGGCCTTGCGCTTGCGCGTGCGGCCCTCGGGCTTGCCCCACGGGGACACCGGGTGACGGCCACCCGACGTCTTGCCCTCGCCACCACCGTGCGGGTGGTCGACCGGGTTCATGACGACACCACGGACGGTCGGGCGCTTGCCCTTCCAGCGCATGCGGCCGGCCTTGCCCCAGTTGATGTTGGACTGCTCGGCGTTGCCGACCTCGCCGATCGTGGCGCGGCAGCGCACGTCGACGAAGCGCATCTCGCCCGAGGGCATGCGCAGCGTGGCGCGGCTGCCCTCACGGGCGACCAGCTGGGCGGAGTTGCCGGCCGAGCGGGCGATCTTCGCGCCGCCGCCCGGACGCAGCTCCACGCAGTGGATGGTCGAACCGACCGGGATGTTGCGCAGCGGCAGGTTGTTGCCGGGCTTGATGTCGGCGGTCGGGCCGGACTCCACGCGGGTGCCCTGCGTCAGGTCCTTCGGCGCGATGATGTAGCGCTTCTCGCCGTCGGCGTAGTGCAGCAGCGCGATGCGCGCGGTGCGGTTGGGGTCGTACTCGATGTGCGCGACCTTGGCCGGCACGCCGTCCTTGTCGTAGCGACGGAAGTCGATGACGCGGTAGGCACGCTTGTGACCGCCACCGTGGTGCCGGGTGGTGATCCGGCCCTGGTTGTTGCGGCCGCCCTTCTTGGGCAGCGGACGCGTCAGCGACTTCTCCGGCGTGGTCCGGGTGATCTCGACGAAGTCGGCCACCGAGGAGCCACGACGGCCCGGGGTGGTCGGCTTGTACTTGCGGATAGCCATATCAGTTCCTAGTCAGGAGCCCGGTCAGGAGACCGGACCTCCGAAGATGTCGATGCGGTGGCCCTCGGCGAGGCTGACGATCGCGCGCTTGGTGTCCTTGCGCTTGCCCAGACCGGACTTGGTGCGGCGCGTCTTGCCGACCCGGTTGAGCGTGTTGACCGAGGTGACCTTGACGTTGAAGATCTTCTCGACCGCGATCTTGATCTCGGTCTTGTTCGCGTCGGGGTGCACCAGGAAGGTGTACTTGTTGAGGTCCATCAGGCCGTAGCTCTTCTCGCTCACGACCGGACGGATGATCACGTCGCGGTGGTCCTTGTGAAAGGTGCTCACTGCTCGACCTCGCTCTCTGCGGCAACTGCCTTCACGCTCTTGCCCTTGGACGGGCCCGCGACGAAGGCGTCGTAGGCGGCCTTGGTGAAGACCACGTCGTCGGCGACCAGCACGTCGTAGGTGTTGAGCTGGTCGACCGGCAGCAGGTGCACGCTCTGCTCGTTGCGGAGCGAGCGACGCGTCAGGTCGTCACCGCGCTCGACGACGACGAGGGCCCGACGGGCCGACGTCACGTCGCGCAGCAGCGCCAGGGCGCCCTTCGTGCTGGGGACGTCACCGTCGACGAGAGCCTCGACGACGTGCACTCGGCCGGCGCGAGCCCGGTCGGACAGGGCCCCGCGGAGCGCGGCGGCCTTCATCTTCTTGGGGGTGCGCTGGTCGTAGGACCGCGGCTGCGGGCCGTGGACGGTGCCACCGCCGGCGAACTGCGGCGCACGGGTCGAGCCCTGGCGGGCGCGACCGGTGCCCTTCTGCTTGTAGGGCTTGCGGCCACCGCCGCGAACCTCGCCGCGGGTCTTGGTGGAGTGGGTGCCCTGACGCGCGGCGGCCTGCTGGGCCACCACGACCTGGTGGATCAGCGGGATGTTGACCTCGACGTCGAAGATCTCGGACGGGAAGTCGACCTTCACGAGCTTGGCGCTCACTGGACACCACCCTTCTTGGCTGCGGTGCGGATGACGAGCAGGCTGCCCTTGGGGCCGGGGACGGCACCCTTGATGAGCAGCAGGCCGCGCTCGGCGTCGACGGCGTGGACGGTGAGGTTCTGCGTCGTGGCCGTGACGCCGCCCATGCGGCCCGCCATGCGCATGCCCTTGAAGACGCGACCCGGGGTGGCGCAGCCACCGATCGAGCCCGGCTTGCGGTGGTTGCGGTGCGCACCGTGCGACGCGCCGACGCCGTGGAAGCCGTGACGCTTCATGACGCCCGCGAAGCCCTTGCCCTTGGTCGTGCCCGAGATGTCCACGACGTCACCGGCGGCGAACACGTCGGCAGGAGCGAGCTCCTGGCCGACCGTGTAGGACGCGGCGTCGATGGTGCGGATCTCGGCGACGTGGCGGCGCGGCGTGACGCCCGCGGCCTCGAAGCGCCCGGCGGACGGCTTGTTGACCTTGCGGCCCTCGATCTCGCCGAACCCGAGCTGCACGGCGTTGTAGCCGTCCTTCTCGGGGCTGCGGACCTGGGTGACCACGTTGGTGGACGCGGAGACGACGGTGACCGGGATGACCCGGTTGTTCTCGTCCCACACCTGGGTCATGCCGACCTTGGTGCCGAGGAGTCCCTTGATGTTGTGTTCCATGGTGTGTGTCATCTGACCGAACCCCTCAGAGCTTGATCTCGATGTCGACACCCGCGGGCAGGTCGAGACGCATCAGCGAGTCCACCGTCTTCGGGGTGGGGTCGATGATGTCGATGAGCCGCTTGTGGGTGCGCATCTCGAAGTGCTCGCGCGAGTCCTTGTACTTGTGCGGCGAGCGGATGACGCAGAAGACGTTCTTCTCCGTCGGCAGCGGCACCGGGCCGGCGACCTTCGCACCCGTGCGCGTGACCGTGTCCACGATCTTGCGCGCAGAGGTGTCGATCACCTCGTGGTCGTAGGCCTTAAGCCTGATGCGGATCTTCTGTCCCGCCATCAGCGTCCTCACTCTGTCGTCGTTGATCGCTCCCCACCCGGTGCACCCGCGGTCGGGCGTGTCGCGCTTGTTTCGCACGCGCGACGAACCGTCTGGTCGGATGCTGTTTGGTGGCTCCCGACTCGACGTCGGGATGAGAAGGGCCTCGCGGTGCGGCGCGGGCGCACATGAAACTGCCCTCGATCCGGAACACCGATTCAGCAGTCAAGTTCAACCCGCGCCCCGGCGACCCCGCCGGAGCAACCGGAACATCTTGTCAGACCCACCGGGGGAGGGCAAATCGAGGCGGCATTCGTCGTCGCAGGGCTTCCCAGGGCTGGTGGAATGGCCCCGTGACCGACGAGAGCTCGTGGACCTCGCCCGGCTCGGCGCCCCCTCCGCCCCCTCCTCCGGGAGCGGGGCCGGGGCCCGGAGGCCGGCCCCTGTTCGTGCCCACCGGCCAGCAGCAGTGGGGGCCGGCCGCGGCACCCGTGCACAAGCCGGGGATCGTGGCGCTGCGCCCGCTCAGGCTGGGCGACATGTTCGACGGGGCCTTCACCGCGATCCGCCAGAACCCGCGGTCGATGATCGGGATGGCCGCGGTCGTGATGACCTGGTTCCTGCTGCTCCCGACCCTGGTCTCGCTCGCGCTGGCGGCGGCCGGGCGGCTGGGCGAGGGGCCGTTCAGCTCCGACAGCTTCCGCGTGCCGCCCCCGGGCGAGGACCCGCCCGCCCAGGAGTTCCCGCTGTCCATGCTGATGGGCTACGCCGGGCAGCTGCTCGCCGCCTTCGCGGTCCTGCTCGTCACGGGCATGGTCGTGCACGTCGTCGCGCAGGCCGTGCTGGGCAACCGGGTCGGCACCGGCGAGGCCTGGGCGGCCGTCAGGGGACGCGTCCTGCGGCTGATCGGGCTCACCGCGCTCGGGTGGCTGGTGCTCGTCGTGCCGGTCCTGCTGGCGTTCGGCCTGGGCCTCCTCCTCGGCGTCGTGGTCCACCCCGCTCTCGGCTTCGCGGTCGGTGCCGTCCTCCTGGTCGGTGCGTTCGTGCTCGACGTGTTCGTCTGGGTGCGCTACTTCGTGCTCGCCCCGGCGGCCCTGGTCCTCGAGCGCTCCGGCGTCATGGCGTCGCTGCGCCGGGCCGGTGGGCTCAGCCGCGGGCAGTTCTGGCGGATCCTGGGCATCTCGCTGCTGGCCCAGCTCGTCGCCGGGTTCGCCTCGAGCCTGCTGTCCATGCCGTTCTCCGTGGCCGGGATGTTCGGCTTCCTCGTCGTGCCCGACTCCGCGACAGGGCTGGTCTACGTCCTGGGCACCTATCTCGGGCTGCTCGTGTCCTACTCCCTGGCGACGCCGTTCACCGCCGCCGTCACCGTCCTGCAGTACGTCGACCAGAGGATCCGCAAGGAGGCCTTCGACGTGGAGCTGATCTCCGGGTCGACGGGGACGGTTCCCGGGTCGGCCCCCGGGCAGATGGCGTGAGCGGGCTCGACCCGTCTCCGGACCAGGCCCGCGACTGGCTGTCGCGCGAGCTGGACCGGCCGGAGTACCCCCACCCGTCGCTGCTCGACCGCTTCCTGGCCTGGCTCGGCGACAAGCTCGACGGGTTCGTGGGAGCGGCCACCGGGTCGGGGGTCGGACTCGTCGTCGCCGTGCTGGTGGCGGTGCTCGTGGCCGTCGTGCTGCTCGCGGCCCTGTCCCGCGTGCGACGCGACCGCACGGACGCGGTCGAGCAGGTCGGCGTCCTCGACCTGCCCGACAGCGCCGACGAGCTGCGCCGACGGGCCGAGCAGGCGCTGACCGAGGACCGCCCGGACGACGCCGTCGCCGACGCCGCCCGCGCCCTGGCCCGCCGCTGCGTCGAGCGCGGGCTGCTGGACGACTCCCCCGGGCGCACCACCCACGAGGTGTTCGCCGACGTCGCCGCGAGGTTCGCCGACGAGGGCGCCGGGCTGCGAGCGGCCGCCGACCTGTTCGACCGCGTGGTCTACGGCCGTCATCCCGCCACGGCGACCCAGGCCCGCGAGGTGCTGGAGCTCGAGGACCGGGTCCGCCGGACCCGTCCCGGGGCCCCAGCCGGCGCCGGAGGGCTCGTGGTGCCCCGGTGAGCACCGCCACGACCACCTCCCCGACGACCGCGCGGTCCGGCGCCCGCGGGTGGATCCTGCTCGGGCTCGGACTGCTCGTGGGGACCGTGCTGCTCACGCTGGCCAACCTCGACCGGGCCGGGTCGACCGTGCCCCTGCACCCCCAGAACCCCCGCGAGGAGGGCGCGCGGGCGGTCGCGCGGGTGCTCGAGGACCGTGGCGTGGCCGTCGACGTCGTCGGCTCGGACGCGGACCTCGGCCGGGCCACCATCGACCCCGACACCACGCTCGTGGTGACCTCGACCTCCGAGCTCGGCTCGTCGACGTACGCCGGGCTGCGCGAGGCGGCCTCCGCCGCGGGCACCACCGTGCTCGTCGCGCCCCCGGACCCGGTCCTCGAGGAGCTCGGCGTCGCCGCGCACAGCGCCTCGCCGATCGGCGGCTCCCTCGAGGCCGAGTGCGACCTGCCGCTGCTGGAGGGCCTGAGCCTCGACGCGGGCGGCACGTCGTACGACACCGAGGACGGGACCGCCTGCTTCCGCGCGGGCCCCGGGGCCGAGCTGCCCGGCCTCGTGGTGACCACCGGGCGCACCGTGCTGCTGGGCGCCCCGTCGGTCATCACCAACGACTCGGTGGAGGAGTCCGACCACGCGGCGATCGCGCTGCGCCTGCTCGGCCAGCACCCCAAGGTCGTCTGGTACGTCGCGAACGCCGACGACCTGGCCGCGGGCGACGAGCGGGCCGACGACTCCGCCCTGGCCGACGTGCTCCCCGGCTGGCTGGTCCCGTCGCTGCTGCTGCTCCTGCTGACCTTCGTGCTGTTCCTGCTCTGGCAGGGGCGGCGGTTCGGACCGCTCGTCGTCGAGCCCCTGCCCGTCGTCGTGCGCGCGGACGAGACCGAGGCGAGCCGCGGCCGGCTCTATCGAGCGGCCCGCGCCCGCCCGCACGCGGCCGCCGCCCTGCGGGCCGACGCCCGCTCGACCCTCCGCGACCGCCACCACCTGCCGGCGAACGCCTCGCTCGACACGCTCCTGGACCACCTCGCGTCCCGCCCCGGCGCACCCGACCGGGAGACGCTGCGCGGGCTCCTCGACGACGGTCCCGTCCCCGACGACCGCGCCCTCCTCCGCCTGGCGTCCGACCTGGCCGCCCTCACCGACCCCACGGCCCCACGAAAGGACCGTCCATGACCGCACCCGACCAGCCCCGCCCCGACCGCGAGCGCTCCGACGCCGCGCGCCAGGCCCTGCAGGACGTCCGCGGCGAGGTCGGCAAGGCCGTCGTCGGCCAGGATGCCGCGATCGCCGGTCTCCTGGTGGCGCTGATCTGCGAGGGCCACGTGCTCCTGGAGGGAGTGCCGGGCGTGGCCAAGACGCTGCTCGTGCGCGCCCTGTCGGCGGCGCTGGGCGTGGAGACCAAGCGGGTGCAGTTCAGCCCCGACCTCATGCCGGGCGACATCACCGGGTCGATGCTGCTCGACGGCCGCGAGGGCGGGCTGGTGTTCCGCCCCGGGCCGCTGTTCACCAACCTGCTGCTCGCCGACGAGATCAACCGCACCCCGCCCAAGACCCAGTCGGCCCTGCTCGAGGCGATGGAGGAGCGCCAGGTCTCCGTCGACGGGACCAGCCACCCCCTGCCGACGCCCTTCCTCGTCGCCGCCACGCAGAACCCCGTCGAGTTCCAGGGGACCTATCCGCTGCCGGAGGCCCAGCTCGACCGCTTCCTGCTCAAGGTCACCCTGCCGGTGCCGGGCCGCGATGACGAGATCGAGGTGCTGCGCCGGCACGCGCACGGCTTCGACCCCCACGTGCTCGCCACCGCCGGCATCGCGCGCGTGGCGTCCGCCGAGCAGGTCCTCGAGGCGATCGCGTCGGTCGCGACGGTGACGGTCTCGCCCGAGGTCTGCGGCTACGTCGTCGACGTCGCCCGCGCCACGCGCCAGAGCCCGTCGGTCGCGCTGGGGGTCAGCCCACGCGGGGCCACGGCCCTGCTCCGCACCAGCCGCGCGTGGGCGTGGCTCAACGGCCGCGACTTCGTCACGCCCGACGACGTGAAGTCGCTCGCCTCGGCGACGCTGGCCCACCGCATGGTGCTCACCCCGTCGGCCGAGCTCGAGGGCGTCGACAGCGCCCGGGTGCTCGGTGCCGCCCTCCAGGCCGTCCCGGTCCCCCGCTAGGCGACCGCGTGTACCTGACCGGCCGCGCTCCCCTGCTCGCCCTGTGCGGGCTGGTCGCCGTCGTCCTGCGACCGGGGGCCGGCACCGCCTGGGCGTGGCTGCTCGTCGTCGTGCTCGTCGTCGCTGCCGACGTCGCGCTGGCACCCTCGCCGCGACGCCTGGAGATCGTGCGGGACGGCGTGCCCCCGACCCGGGAGGGGGCGAGCGGCGAGACCACGCTGACCGTGCGCAACCCGGGCGGACGCACGCTGCGGGGGCGGCTGCGCGACGCCTGGCAGCCGACCGCGGGCGCCACCGCCAACCGGCACCGCCTGCGGCTGCCGCCGGGTGAGCAGACGCGGCTCACCACGCCGCTGCGGCCCACGCGCCGCGGCCGCCTGCGGGCCGACCGGGTGACCGTGCGGTCGCGCGGGCCGCTCGGCACCGCCGGACGACAGGCCTCGGTGGTCGTCCCGGGCGAGCTCCGCGTCGCGCCGCCGTTCGAGTCGCGCAAGCACCTGCCGAGCCGGCTGGCGATCCTGCGCGAGATGGACGGGCGCACCGCCGTGCGCGTGCGCGGGCAGGGCACGGAGTTCGACTCGTTGCGGGAGTACGTCCGCGGCGACGACTGGCGCAGCATCGACTGGCGCGCCACGGCGCGGAGCCGTACGACGGTCGTCCGCACCTGGCAGCCCGAGCGCGACCGCCGCGTCGTGCTCCTCCTCGACACCTCGCGCACGTCGGCCGCCCGGGTCGCCGACGTCCCGCGGCTCGACGCGGCGATGGAGGCCGTGCAGCTGCTCGCCACCCTCGCCGGACGGGCCGGTGACGTGGTCGACGTGCTGGCCGGCGACGTGGCGCTGCGCCTGCAGCTCTCCTCGGGCCACCGCCACGGTGTGCTGCCCGACCTGCAGGCCGGGCTCGGCGACCTCGAGCCGGTGTTCGTCGAGGCCGACTGGCGGATGCTCGCCGGCGCGGTCCAGGCCGTCACCGCGCAGCGCAGCCTGCTGGTCATCCTGACCTCGCTCGACGCGGCCGCCGGGGAGCACGGGCTGCTCCCCCACCTCGCCGTGCTGGCCAGGCGCCACGAGGTTCTTGTCGCAGCGACAACGGATCCCGTCGGTGCCGCGGGCGCCCCGCTCGTGGTCTCCGACGCCTACGCCGCCGCGGGCCGCGCGGGTGGGCGCGAACGACGTCGCCGGGCGACGGCAGCCCTGGTCGCCACCGGGGTGGAGGTGGTCGAGACCTCGCCGGAGGACCTACCGGTCGCCGTGGCCGACCACTACCTGCGGCTCAAGGCGGCCGGCCGGCTCTGAGGGGCGGGCTCAGCCCGCGGTGGCGACGCCCGCCTCGAGCAGCTCGGCGTCGACGTCACCGGTCTCGCCCTCGCGCACGGCCGCGCGCCCGGGGCCGAAGACGTAGGCCAGGAACGCCAGCTCGGCGACGACGCCCACCGCGATCCGGCCCCACGTCGGCAGCGGGCTCGGTGTCACGAACGCCTCGATCAGGCCGGAGACCAGCAGCACCACCGCGAGGCCGAGCGCGACCCCGGCCGCCGACCGGCCCTCGTGCGCGAGCGACTGGCCGCGCGTGAGGTTGCCCGGCCGGACCCACGACCAGAAGATGCGCAGCCCCACGCCCGCAGCCACGAAGACCGCCGTGAGCTCGAGCAGGCCGTGCGGGAGGATCAGCCCGAAGAACAGCGCTCCGCGGTCGTTGCGCACCATGAGCGAGCCCATCAGCGCGAGGTTCGCGACGTTCTGGAACAGCACCCACACGACGGGCAGGCCGAAGACGCCCAGACCGATGCACAGCGCCGCGACCCAGGCGTTGTTGGTCCACACCTGGGCCGCGAAGTGCGAGGCGGCATAGGTGGAGTAGTAGCCCTCGAAGTCCTGCGAGGCGATCTGCTGTGCCTGGTCCGAGCCGATCAGCCCGCTCTCGACCTCGGGGTGCGCCAGCAGCCACCACCCCATGAGGAAGGCCGCCGCCACGTTGAGCAGCGCGGTCGCGATCCACCAGCGCCGGGTGCGGTAGAGCGCGGCGGGGAACGTGCGCCAGAAGAAGTCGCCGAGGTTCCGCCACGACGTGGACCGCGTGCCCGTCTGACGGCTGCGCGCCCGCGCGAGCACCGAGGAGAGGTAGGCGATCACCTCGGCGTCGGGCGCCTGCGAGCGCACCAGCGACAGGTGCGTGGCGACGTCGGCGTAGAGGTCGACCAGCTCGTCGGACTCGGGGCCGGTCAGCCTGCGGCGGCGGCTCAGCTCGTCGAGCCTGGACCACTCCTCGCGGTGCACGGCGGCGAGGGCGTCGAGATCCATGCGGTCACGGTACGCCGCGGGCCGTCGTACGGTGTGGCCATGACGGCCCTGCCCCCTCCGCCTCCCGCGACGCCGGTGCGGGGCGGGCCCCGGCGCGAGGACCTCGTGCTCACCGGCGAGGCGGTGGCCCTCGACCTGCCGGTGGCGAGCGTGGGCGTCCGGGCGGTCTCGGGCGTGATCGACCTGGTCCTCGCCGGCGTCCTGCTCTTCCTCGGGATCCTGCTGGTCACGACCCTGTCGCCGGCCCTCGACGGCGCCCTCCTGGCGGCCGCCGGCCTGGTCAGCGGGGTCGCGGTCGTCGTCGGCCTCCCGACCGCCTCGGAGACGCTCACGCGCGGCCGGACGCTGGGCAAGTGGGCGCTCGGGCTGCGCGTCGTGCGCAGCGACGCCGGCCCGGTGTCGTTCCGTCACGCCTTCGTGCGGGCGCTGGTCGGCGTCGTCGAGGTGTGGGTGCTCTCCGGGGTGCCCGCGCTCTTCTCGGCCCTGGCGAGCCCCCGCGGCCAACGGGTGGGCGACCTCGTCGCAGGGACCTACGTCGTCCGCGAGCGGTTCAAGCTGCGGCTGACCGAGCCGCGCCCCTGCCCGCCGTACCTCCAGGCGTGGGCGTCCGGCGCCGACCTCGCCGACCCTCCCGTCGGCCTCGCCGTCGCCGTGCGGCAGTTCCTCGTGCGTGCCCCCACGCTGGTCCCCCAGCACCGCTGGGCCACCGCCGAGCGCCTGGCCGCCTCGCTCGCGCCGTACGCCGCCCCGGCGCCGCCGGAGGGCACCCACCCCGAGGACTTCCTCGCCGCGGTGCTGGCCGAGCGCCGGGAGCGCGACGTCGCACGGATGCGCGCCGACGTCCGCCGCAAGGACGCCCTGCTGCGCCGCCAGGGCCACTGACTCCGCGCCTCGACCCGGTGTTCACCTGCGGATCCTTCACAGCAGTTGGCGGGTTCCCTACGCTTTCCGCATGATCGACCGCGACCGGCTCCAGACCCTGCGTGACTCCGAGGAGCAGCGCTTCCGCGAGACCCACCCCCGCTCCGCCGAGCTCGCCGCCCGAGCCGACGACAGCCTGCTCGCGGGCGTGCCGATGCCGTGGATGACCCGGTGGGCGGGATCGTTCCCGCTCTTCGTCGACAGCGCCCAGGGCGCGCGGTTCACCGACGCCGACGGCCTGGAGTACGTCGACCTGTGCCTGGGCGACACCGGGGCGATGACCGGCCACGCGCTGCCGTCGGTGGCCGAGGCCGTGCAGCAGCGGGCGACCCTCGGGTTCACCACGATGATGCCGAGCAGCGACGCCGCCTGGGTCGGCGAGGAGCTGCGTCGGCGCTTCGGTCTCGCCCGCTGGCAGTTCGCGATGACCGCGACGGACGCGAACCGCTTCGTGCTGCGCTTCGCCCGCTACCTCACCGGCCGGCCCAAGGTCGCGGTGATGGACTGGTGCTACCACGGCACGGTCGACGAGACCCTGGCCGTGCTCGACGGTGACCGCGTGGTGCCGCGACCGGGCGCGCTCGGCCCGCAGGTCGACGTCGCCGAGACCACCCGGGTGGTGCCGTTCAACGACCTCGACGCGCTGGAGGCGGCGCTCGCCCACGGTGACGTCGCGGCGCTGCTGATGGAGCCGGCGCTGACCAACATCGGCATGATCCTGCCCGACGAGGGCTACCTCGCCCGGGTCCGCGAGCTGACCCGCGAGCACGGGGTGCTCTGGGTCATCGACGAGACCCACACGCTGTGCGCGGGCCCCGGCGGCGCGACCGCGGCCTGGGGCCTCGACCCGGACCTGCTCGTGGTCGGCAAGCCGATCGGCGGCGGGATCCCGGTCGCGGCCTACGGCCTGTCCGCGGAGGTGGCCGAGCGCCTGGAGGGGCCCATGCGCGGGCACGACATCGACGTCGCCGGGGTCGGCGGCACCCTCACCGGCAGCGCACTGGCGATGGCGGCGACCCGGGCGACGCTCTCCAGCGCCCTGCGAGCCGAGGACTTCGCGGTCGCCGTGCCCCTGGCGCAGCGGTGGAAGGACGGTGTCGCCGGCGTCATCGCCGACCACGACCTGCCCTGGCACGTGCAGCAGCTCGGCTGCCGCGCGGAGTACTGGTTCTGCCCGCCCCCGCGCAACGGTGCCGACGCGGCCGCGGCGATCGACGACGAGCTCGAGGGCTTCATGCACCTGTGGGCGCTCAACCGCGGGGTCCTGCTGACGCCGTTCCACAACATGGCGCTGTTCTCGCCGCACCACTCCGAGGCCGACGTCGACCGGCACACCGAGGTCTTCCGCAGCGCCGTGGAGGCGCTCGTCGGCTAGCCCCGCGCCATCGCGGACCAGCCCGCGAACCCCCCGAGCACGTCGGACACGTCGCCGAAGCCTCGGTGGCGCAGCAGGCTGGCCCCGACCGAGGAACGCCATCCGCCGGCGCAGAACAGCACCGTCGGGGACGTGGGGTCGAGCTCGCCGGCCCTGCGGCCCAGCTCGGCCAGGGGGATGTTGACCGCACCCTCGATGGCGCCCTCCTCGAGCTCCGTGGCGTTGCGGAGGTCGACCAGCTGCACGTCGCCGCGGGCCAGCACCTCGTCGAGCGCCGCCGGCGTGAGGCGCGACGCCCGCGCCACCAGCTCGGGGTGGTCGAGGAGGAAGGCCTCGGGCCTCGGCACGAAGCCGACGACGTTGTCGTAGCCGATGCGTGCGAAGCGCACCGCGGCCTCGTCCTCCTCGCCCTCCGGGGCGACGAGGACCACGCGCTCCTCGGGGCCGACCACCATGCCCACGGTCTCGGCCATGCGCCCGTCGAGCGGGACGTTGATCGCGAAGCGCAGGTGGCCCGCGGCGAACTCCGCCGCGTCGCGGGCGTCCACCACCGTCGTGCCGGCGACGACCTCCTCGACGACCTCGGGACCGGAGAGGGCGCGCACGTGCGCACCGACCTGGCGCGACTCGCGCTCGCGCCGGTTGAGGATCGCGTTGTAGACGAAGTACTCCGGGGCCGGAGGCTGGCCCGCGGTGACCACGGCGAGGAACTCGTCCTCGGTCATCGGCTGGCAGGCGTAGTTGGAGCGCCGCTGCTCACCGATCGTGGACTGCTTCTCGGTCGAGAGGTTCTTGCCGCAGGCCGACCCGGCGCCGTGGGCGGGGAAGACCCGGGTCTCGTCCGGCAGCCCCATGAGCACCCGCTGGATGGAGTCGTAGAGCATGCGACCGAGCTCGTCGGCGGAGACGCCGATCGACGCGAGGAGGTCCGGCCGGCCCACGTCGCCGATGAACAGCGCGTCGCCGGTCAGGACGCCGTACGGCGCGGTGCCGGCGGTCCGCGCGGCCTCGCTCTCGTGGACCAGCACGCTGATCGACTCCGGCGTGTGCCCCGGGGTCTCGAGGATCTCGAGCACGGGACCGGAGTCGCCGAGGCGGACCAGGTCGCCGTGGTCGAGGTGGCGCACCTCGAAGTCGGCCTGCGCGCGACGGCCGTAGCCGATCCAGGCGCCGGTGGCGCGAGCCAGCTCGAGGTGCCCGGAGACGAAGTCGGCGTGGAAGTGGGTGTTGAGCACCCCGACGATCCTCAGGCCGTGGGCGCGAGCGTCGGCGAGGTAGTCCTCCACGTCGCGGCGCGGGTCGACCACGACCGCCTCGCCGGAGGCCTCGTCGCCGATCAGGTAGGACGCCTGCGAGAGGCAGTCGAGGTAGTACTGGGCGAAGTACATCGGGTTCCTCCTGGGATCGTCACCGTCCACAGTTCCAACCTATACCCCCCTGGGTATATTCCGCACGGGCCGCACCGCCTTCTGCTGGGCATGGCGAAGGTCCCGGGCGGGAGGGACGAGCGGCGCGATCTGGCGCACGGAGGGCCCGTCGCGAACGGAACGACGCTCACCCGGATGTCCGGAATGCGAAGGTTGTGACATGTCAACCTCCTGGCGCTCCTGGACCCTCCAGCACTCCGACGCGACCCTCGACGAGGTCGTCGACGAGGCCGTCGCCGCACTCCCGGCGACCGCCCGCGTCGCGGCGACCGAGTTCGCCGCTCAGCTCTACCGCTGCCTCGACGAGGCCCTCGTCTCGTCCTCGCCCGAGCTGCTCTGCGACTTCTTCGTCACCTACCGCACCCGCGCGGACCGCCTCGGCGAGGGCGTGAACCGTGCCAAGCTGCTGCGCCTGCTGTGCGACGTCCTCGGCCGTCACATCGACGCCGACTCGCGCATCCTGGTCAACCAGCTCGTCAGCCAGACGGTCCTCGCCGCCGGCCAGCGCCGTCCCGAGGCTCGTGCCCACACCCTGGTCAGGAACGGGTGACCAACCAGTCCTGGACCGGCCGCCCCTCGGCGAGCCCGCGGCGCTCGAACCTCGACACCGGACGCTCGGCCCAGCGCTCGCAGCGCCCGCCCTCCAGACGCGGCTCGCCGGCCAGCACCTCGTCGACCTGCTCGGCGTAGTCGGGCCAGTCCGTGGCCAGTCGCCACGTCCCCCCGGGGCGCAGCCGCTCCGCGACGAGCCCCGCCAGCCGCGGCGTGACCAGGCGCCGCTTGTGGTGGCGCTTCTTGTGCCACGGGTCGGGGAAGAACGTCCACAGCTCGGCGAGCTCGTCGGGCCCGACCAGGTGCTCGAGCACCCAGACCGCGTCGAGCATGAGGAGCCGGACGTTGGTCAGGCCGGCCTCCTCCAGGCGCAGGAAGGTCGCGGCGACGCCGGGCCTCCACACCTCGACCGCGAGCACGTTGGCCTCCGGGCGCGAGGCGGCGAGATCGACCACGACCTCGCCGTTGCCGGAGCCGATCTCCATCACGAGACCGCCGGGGGCCTCGCGCCCCCACCACCGCTGCTGGTCCAGGTGCGTCTCGTGCTCGACCGTGGCCGGCACCAGCCACTCGTGCGCGCGGCGCTCCCAGGCCGCCTGCTGGCCGCTGGTGAGCCGGCTCCCGCGGCGGGTGTAGCTGGTCACCACCTGCAGCCGTCGGCCGTCCTCGGTCAGCCCGGCGCCGGGGTGCGCGCGGCGCACGCCGGCGTCGTACGACGTCTCGCGGTCGTTCACTGATGTCCTCCGGGGCAAAGCGAAGGGCCCCGACCTCGCGGTCGGGGCCCTGCGTTGGTCTCGACTGTGCTCGACCAGGGGGGGTCAGATCACTTGGTGATCTTGGTGACGCGACCCGCGCCCACGGTCCGGCCACCCTCACGGATGGCGAACTTCAGGCCGTCCTCCATGGCGATCGGCTGGATCAGCTCGACCGACATCTCGGTGTTGTCGCCCGGCATGACCATCTCGGTGCCCTCGGGGAGGGTCACGACGCCGG
>CAZKZQ010000050.1:0-18693 GCA_964557235.1 uncultured Nocardioidaceae bacterium | reverse complement strand
CGAAGTGCAGGATCGTGCGCTCGTCGGCGACGGTCACGAAGTAGCGCTTGTCGTCGGGGGTGCCCTGGCCGAGGTTCTCCAGGTCGCCGGTCACGTGGACGGCGCGGACGAACGAGTCGGGGTTGGCCAGGTTGTTGATCAGGTCCACGCCCACGCGCGCCATGCGGATCATGTGGAGCACGACGCAGCGGTTGTCGGTGAGCTCGACGCCGGCGGCGAACTCCTCCAGCGGCGAGCCGGGGGGAGCCATGAGGTAGGGGATGACGTACATCGTCTTGCCCTGCGAGGCGCCGGTCATCAGGCCCTCGAGCAGCGGCTTCATCTCCGAGGCGGGGCGCCAGTTGTTGTAGACGCCCTTGTCCTCGGGGTTGCTCGTCGCGACGATCGTGCGCTCCTCGGAGCGCGCGGTGTCCTTGTAGTAGGACCGCGAGTAGTAGCGTCCCTCACCGGCCGGGAGCAGCTCTCCGGCGTCCAGGGCCTCCTGGATCAGGCGTGCGTCGTCAGCGGCGCTGACCACCTCGACCCGCTCGGCGCCGGTGACGCCTGCCCAGTAGCGGACGTACTCGCGAACGGCGTCGTTCTTGAGTCCGGCTGCATCGAGTGCTTGGTCCACATCGGCCATCGGGAGGGCCTTTCTGTCGCACGGTCGGTAAGGCAAAAAGGGGCACGTGGCCCCTTCGGTGCTCGGCACTCTATCCCCGGCTCACCTGCGGCAATAACGCCGTCTGGCCCCGATCGTGGGCCGAGTGGCACATCTCTCGTTATGGATCGTTCAAGTCGCTGCGATCGAGGTACCGGGGGTCCACGAGACGGGTCAGCACGTCCCACCGGCGGACCTCGACCGTGTCCAGGGTGCGGGCGGTGAGGTCGGCGTCCTCGCCGCGGAACGACACCGACCAGCGGCCGCCGTCGGCGTACGTCGCGGTGCCCTGCACGTCCCCGCGCTCGTTGACCGGGGCCGGGCCGTAGAGGACGAGGTCGCCCGACCGGCCGCTCGGGGCGTCGTACTTCTCGGCGTAGTAGTCGACCAGCGACTGCCGGTCGACGAACTCGGAGTAGGTGACCTCGGCCTCGGTCCCGTCGACCTCGACCGGGCACCGCACGGAGGCGAGCTTGGGCCCCTCGACCGGGAGGCTGAGGCAGCCGGTGGCCTCCGCGAGGCCGGGGAAGACGTAGGCCAGCGCACCCTCACCCGTGAACGGCGGACAGTCGCGCCGGGTGGGCGCTTCGTCGCCCGTCCAGCACTCGACCGGCAGGCGTACGTCGGGCACGCGCGAGGCCAGGTCGGCGGCGCCCTCGCCCGGCTGCTGCAGCGACGGCCGTGACGTCGGGGTCGCCGAGGGAGTGGGCGTGATGCCGAGCTCGGCGAGCTCGTCGGCGGACGGCTCGGGGTCGTGCTGCACCGCGAGGGTGAGCCCGGTCAGCAGCACCAGCGCGACCACCCACAGCCAGACGTAGCGACGAGCCTCCGGGGGCTCGTCGCGGTGCTGTCCCGTCACCGGGCGGTCACCAGGGAGATCACCGGACGACGACCACGCGGGTCCCGACGGACCCGAAGTCCCACACCGCCGCCGCGAGGCGCCGGCTCAGCCGGATGCAGCCGTGGGACTCCTTCCAGTCGGTGCCGAGGTACCAGTCCGGATGGATCTGGGCGCCGTTGGACTTGTAGAGCGGGACCCGGTGGAAGCCGACGCCGCAGGGCGCGAAGCGGGTGAAGTAGGGCAGCCACAGCGAGCCGCCGGCGTCAGAGTTGGTCCGGATCTTCGCCGAGCGCCCGCAGTACGACGAGACGCGGTGCGACCCGGTCCCCAGGACCGAGGGGTTGTCGACCATCGGCCCCTGAGCAGCGAGGCCGCCGCCCGCGCGCACGAGCCAGACGTAGTTCTGCCGCTGGCTGATCACGATGCGCCGGCCGGTCTGCGAGTGCCGCGGCACGGGCCGTCGGTCGCAGCGGACCTGCGTCTCGGCGTACAACCGCTTGCGGGTCGCGTCGGTGAGGTGGCCGTCCTGCCCGAGGCCGTTGGCGGCCTGGAACCGGATGATCCCCGAGCGCGTGTGCGGGCCGATCGATCCGTCGGCCGGACCCGCGTCGCAGCCGAGTCGGTTGAGCTGGCGCTGCGCCTTGGTCGCGAACGCCGTGCCGCCGGCGCTCGCCGGCGAGGGGACCAGGAGGGCGCCGACCAGCGCAGCCAGCAGGGCGGCGAGGACTGCGCGGGAGTGCGGCGGCATGCGAGCAGTATCGCCCGGGCAGGCTGGGCCCATGAAGACCCGACAGATCGGCTCCCGCACCGTCAGCGCCCTCGGTCTGGGCGCGATGCCCATGTCCGTCCGCCAGGAGAACGACCCCGAGCGTGCCGAGGCCACCATCCGCGCCGCCCTCGAGGCCGGCGTCACCCTGATCGACACCGCCGACGCCTACTCCCGCGACGAGGCGGAGTTCGGCCACAACGAGGTGCTCGTCGCCGACGTGCTGCGCAAGGTCGGCGTGGGCCCCGACGAGGTGCTGGTCGCGACCAAGGGCGGCCACACCCGCCGCGGCACCGACTGGGAGCTCGACGGCTCCCGCGACTACCTCCACCGCGCCTGCCGCGCGTCGCTGGAGCGACTCGGCGTCGACAGCATCGGGCTCTACCAGCACCACCGCCCCGACCCCCGGGTCGACTACGCCGAGACCGTCGGTGCGCTCAAGGAGCTCCACGACGAGGGGCTGGTGCAGGCGGTCGGGCTCTCCAACGCCGACCCCGCGCAGATCCGCCAGGCCCACGAGGTGCTCGGCGGCGCCCTGGTCTCCGTGCAGAACCAGTTCTCCCCGGTCTTCCGCTCCTCGCGCCCCGAGATCGACCTGTGTGCCGAGCTCGGGCTCGCCTTCCTCGCCTGGAGCCCGCTCGGCGGGATGAGTGGAGCCGACGACCCCGTGGCGCCGTTCCGCGAGGTGGCCGAGAAGCACGGGGTCAGCCCCCAGCAGGTCGCCCTCGCCTGGGAGCTCGCGATCTCCCCGGCCGTCGTACCCATCCCCGGCGCGAGCCGGCCCGAGTCCGTGCGCGACTCGTTCCGGGCCACCGACCTGGTCCTCGACGAGGAGGACCTGGCCACGCTCGACGCCGGCTGAGCCGACCAGTGGTCCACCTCACGGAGCGATGGTGGAGTAGTTGCGTCACGAAACTGTTGTGACGTCGTCACCTTCATGATGAACATGAGATGGTCCTTGCCTGCGCTCCCTGAGGAGCGCACTCTCGGGTCTGGCACTTTCGGGGGTGGCAGCATGGTGCAGGCACGCATCGACGTACCTCCCGGTCGCACGGCCGTCGTGCGGGCGGTGGTCGACCTCGCTCTCTCAGGCGGCTACACGGCCGTGACGTGGGAGGCCGTGTCCGCGCGCAGCGGCATCGGGCTCAAGGAGCTCCAGCAGCACGCCCCCACGATCGACGAGCTGCTCCTGCTGACCCTGGAGACCGCCCTCGACCGCTGGATCAGCGAGTCCCCGATGTGGTCGCGCACCGACCCCGTCCCCGGCCTCACCGACCAGATCTCGCGGCGCCTGCTCACCGGTGTCGACGCGGCTGCCGCCTGCCCGGAGTTCTGGGCGCTCGGCATCCTGCTGTCCCTCACCGCGGGGCACGACGCCCGCGCCGCCCGGGTCCGCTACCGCGAGGTCCGCGCCAACGCGCGCGCCGCGATGGCGGACTGGTGGACCCGCATCCTCCCGCCCGGTGCCGTCGAGGACGACCCGCGCCTGCCGAGCCGCCTGACCGGCCTGCACCTCGCCCTGGTCGACGGGTTCTTCGTCGCCCAGCAGAGCGGCATGGAGTGGAACCTCCCCGCGCTCGTGCGGACGGTCAGCGCCGGTCTGACGTCCTACGTCACCGGGGCCAAGGTGTCGACGTGACCGGGACGCTCGCGCTGCGGGCCGTCATCCACCGCTGCGCGATCGACGAGCTCGCCGTCCACGGCTACCACGGCACCGACGTCGCCGGCATCGCCGACCGTGCCGGGGTGCGGCCGGAGGACGTGGAGGCGCTCGCCCCCGACCTCGACCAGCTGCTCGCCGACGCGATCGTCAGCGGCTACGAGGAGTGGCGCTCGCGCCGGCAGGACTGGATGCCGATCCCCGAGGGCGACTCGCTGCGCGCGCACCTGCAGGCCACGATCCTGGGGCAGGCCCGGCTGATGGTCGACCCGGCTCCGCTCGTGGTGGGCGGCATCGCGCTCCTGATGGAGGACCTGCCCGAGGACCTCCCCGCCCGCGTGGTGTGCGTGGAGCAGCGGATGCAGGCCCAGGCGGAGATGACCGCGTGGCTGCGCTACGCCATCGACCGCGACCCCGACATGCCCGAGAGCCGTCCCGAGGTGGCCCGCGTCTGCGCGGAGATCATCATCGCGGCCTTCGAGGGCTTCGTGATCGCCGCGGTCGTCGGCGACGCCCCCGACCCGAGCGGCTTCGCCGAGGTGCTCATCGGGCTGGTGATGAACGCCCTGGGGGGCTGAGACAGGATTGGCGGCATGACCGACCAGACCAGCCAGATCCGTGTGGGCGCCTCGTGGGCGGCGAGTGGTGACCCGGAGCAGTGGACCGACATCCGCTACGAGACCACCGAGGACGGGATCGCGAAGATCACGATCACGCGCCCCGAGGTCCACAACGCCTTCCGCCCCCAGACGATCATCCAGATCGGCCAGGCGCTCGAGGTCGCCCGCGAGGACGAGTCCGTCGGCGCGATCATCCTCACCGGCGAGGGTGACAAGGCGTTCTGCTCCGGCGGCGACCAGCGCGTGCGCGGCGACAGCGGCTACAAGACCCACGAGGGCGCGACCGGCCGCTTCCACGTCACCGACCTGCACGTCGCGATCCGCCGCTGCCCGAAGCCGGTCGTCGCGATGGTGGCGGGCTGGGCGATCGGCGGCGGCCACGTGCTGCACCTGGTCTGCGACCTCACCATCGCCGCCGACAACGCCCGCTTCGGCCAGGTCGGTCCCAAGGTGGGTTCCTTCGACGGCGGCTACGGCGCCAGCGTGCTGGCCGACCTGGTCGGACCCAAGAAGGCCAAGGAGATCTGGTTCCTCTGCCGGCAGTACGACGCCGCGCAGGCGCTCGACATGGGCCTGGTCAACACCGTGGTCCCGCTCGCCGAGCTGGAGGAGACCACGGTCGCGTGGTGCCGCGAGATGCTCGCGCTCTCGCCGCGGGCGATCCGCCTCTACAAGCTGAGCATGCACGCCCACGAGGACGGCTACGCCGGCATCCAGCAGCTCGCGCACGACGCCAACCTGCTCTTCTACGGAGACGAGGAGGCCAAGGAGGGCCGCGAGGCCTTCAAGCAGCGCCGGCGCCCGGAGTTCGAGAAGTTCCCCCGCCGACCCTGAGGGCCCTTCGTCCCGAAGTCCTCATATGTCACAATGCCCTCGCACGTATCGGACCTCACGCCACGTCGAACGGGGCGTTTCCGCAAATGCGGCCCCCACGTTCGGCACGATGAACCTGTTCCGTGCTGACAGGCCCTGACGTTGGGCCCGACAAGGAGGCCGCGCGTGGCTGCGAGACGTAGCTCTCTGCGGACCATGCGCGCCGCCGTCCTCGACGAGTGGGAGCGCCGGGGCCGCCGGCGCTCCGTGCTCCTGGCCTCGGTGGTGGGCGCCTTGGCCATCATGGTGGTCGTCGGCTGGGCGGCCGAGATCGAGGCCCTCGTCTCGCCCGTGGGCGCCGGGACCTCGACCAAGTTCGTCACCGCGTGCGTCGCGCTCCTCGTCGCGTCGTCGGTGATCGCCCTCCAGGGGCGCGCCCGCGACACCCTCGCGGCCCTGGCCGCGCTGCTGAGCCTCGCGGTGCTCGCCGAGTGGGTCCTCGACGCCTCCCTGGGCATCGACCAGCTGGTCTTCGACGACTTCATCGGCGTGAGCGTCCACCCCGGGCGCATGTCCGCCCTGAGCGCGATCTGCTTCCTGATGCTCGCCGGTGCGGTCGTGCTCGTGCCCCGTGGCCGCACGCGGACCGGCTCCGCCCTCGCGGCGGCCCCGAGCTTCGTCGGCACCGTGGTGCTCTACGCCCACCTCTACGACGCGAGCTCGATCTATCGTGCCGAGCCCGCCACCGCCATGGCCGTGCTCACCGCGGTGATGACCGTGCTCCTGTCCTTCGCGATCCTGCTCACCGTCCCCCACGGTGCGCTCCAGTGGGTGTCGTTCGGCACAGACCCCGGGGCAGGACTGCTGAGGCTGATCACCCCCATCGCGGTCGTGGTGATCCCGTTCGTCGGCTGGCTGCGGGTCAAGGGCCAGACCGAGGGGCTGTTCGAGTCCCCCGTCGGCTCGGCCCTGCTCATGACGGTCGTGGCCTTCGGCATCGTCGCGGTGACCTACCGCGCCGGCCGCACCGCCCAGCGCATCGACGTCGAGCGCGAGAAGCTCGTCGACGAGCTCCACCAGGTCAACCAGGAGCTCGAGGAGCGGGTGCGCGTGCGCTCGGTCCAGATCAACCGCCAGCGCACCCGCCTGGCCCTGCTCGAGGAGCGCGACCGCATCGCCCGCGACCTCCACGACCGCGTCATCCAGCGCATCTTCGCCGCAGGCCTCCAGGTCGCGGCCCTGGGCCGCACCGCGCGCAAGATCGAGACGGAGTACGGCGACGACTCCCACCTCGGCGAGAGCCTCAACTCGGTGGCCCGCGAGCTCGACATGGCGATCCGCGAGCTGCGCAACTCGATCTTCGAGCTGACCAGCATCGCCGACCACGACGACATCGAGCAGGTGCTCCACGACATCGCCACCCGCGCCTCGCGGATCCTCGGCTTCATGCCGGTGGTGAGCGCGGACGGCCTGGTCTCGGGCCTGCCCCCCGACCTCGTCGCACAGGTCGCCTCGGTGATCCAGGAGGCGCTGTCCAACATCGCCCGGCACGCCCGGGCCTCCCACGTCACGGTGTCGCTCTCCGGCGGCGACCGCGACCTGACCGTGCGCGTCACCGACGACGGCGTCGGCCTGCCCGACCCGCTGCCGCGCAGCAGCGGCATCAGCAACCTGATGAACCGCGCCCGCAACCTCGGCGGCACCGCGACCTGGACGGCCAACGAGCCGTCGGGCACGGTCATGACCTGGCGCGTCCCCCGCCGGCCCGGTGACGAGCTCGACAAGGTCGACCCCGACATCAGCTTCGACGAGTCCGTCTAGTCGGCTCGGCGCGAGCGTGAGCCGGCGGCACCCGGAGCCGGCCCACGCTGCGCGACGTTGTCAGCGGACCTGGGCTCGCGCGTCGGCCACGCTCTCGAAGGTCCGCAGGCTGCGCCCTGAGGGGCGCGGCGTGCGCCAGTTGCGCCCGCACGTCCCGCGCACTCGCTTGTCATAGGTGCCCTCGAAGCACATCGACCACGTGTAGCCGTTCGGCTTGAAGAACCAGCCGACCTTGCCCCTGCGCGTGGTGTAGGCCGAGTCGATGTCGTACCAGTAGCCGTCGATGCGGGCGAGGAGCCACACCTTCTTGCCACGGTCGACCCGGGGCGGAGCGCCGATCACCGACAGGTCGCCGACCAGCTTCCACTTGTAGTTGCCGCGGTTGACGCGTGCGCGGGTGATCGCCAGGTGCGACCGCTTCTGCTTGAAGACCTGGTAGTAGCCGGTCGTGGACTGCTGGTCGATCGGCGCGCCGTCGACGTACTGCGTGACGGTTGCCGTCGTGCGGTAGCGGCCGGGCAGGCCGACCGGGTAGTCGAAGTCCTCGGAGCCGTAGTCGCTGTCGAGGGTCTCGGAGACGATCCGGCTGCCGTTGGGGTTCCAGACCTGCAGGCGCACGGTGTAGGTCTCGAGGCAGTCCGAGACGTCGAGCGAGCACTCGTCCTCGGTGACCTCGCCGTAGGACGAGACCGAGGTGGTGATGGCCACCGACGGCTGGTCGACGCGGATGATGAAGCGGTCGGCGACCGTGCCGAACCCGTCGGAGTAGACCTCGAGCTCGCTGATCTGGGCCTGGGCGGGCGCGGTGATGGTGCTCAGCCCCAGCGCTGCTGCCAGTCCGGCCACGGCCAGCTTGGTGAACGTCGTCATGTGATTCCCCCTTGGTGTCGTGTCCGGGCACGATCCCACGGACCTCCGACACAACCTCCGGCCGCCGAGCCGATCAGGGGGTGACGGACATCCCCTCGAGGACCTTGCGGCCGAGGGTCTCGTCGCCCTCGACGGTCGCGTCGACCTGGTCGGCCGAGGCGCGGCCGCCGCCGAGCCGGACGAAGTCGACGAACGAGAGCCGGATCGTGGCGGTCGGGCCGTCGGGCAGCGAGGCCGGGTCGGCCGGGCGGGCGCGGCCGTCCTCGCCCACGAGGACGGCGAACCGCGACGGCAGGTCGGGGTGCTCGACGCCGGACAGGTCGAAGCACACGGACTGGCCCGGCTGGGCGCCGGCGCGCTTGCCGACCACCATCGCCATGGACCGGGCGATCACCCGGCCCGCGTGGGCCGCGCCCGGGGTGTCGAGCCCGCCGGGGCGGCCGACGGCCCGGCGGATGTCCTGCTCGTGCATCCAGACGTCGAAGGGCCGGTTGTGCAGCAGGGTCTCCCAGCTCCACCCCGCCAGGGCGGCGAAGGAGGGGCCGAGGGCTGAGGGGTCCTCCGGCGGGGCCTCGGCCAGCGACCGGCTGCGCTCGCCGACGACCTCCTCGAGCTCCTCGACGATGCCGTCGGTCTCCAGGTCGCGGCGGGCGATCACGCCGGACTCGGTGTACTGCCCCATGAAGCCCTTGACGTGCGGCGCCTCCGGCACCTCGACCTGGGCCTGCGGCCGGCCGGCCAGCTCGGCCTCGAGGTGGGCCAGGTGCGCCGCC
Source organism: uncultured Nocardioidaceae bacterium (assembly GCA_964557235.1). Taxonomy (GTDB): domain Bacteria; phylum Actinomycetota; class Actinomycetes; order Propionibacteriales; family Nocardioidaceae; genus Marmoricola_A. The sequence continues at coordinate 9,889 of CAZKZQ010000050.1, read as the reverse complement.
ACCGCGCGCACGTCCCAGCCGGGGAGCTCGGTCGGCCTGTCCCAGTCGGCGGGCTCGAGCGAGCGGAGCAGCGCGACCACGTCGGCGCAGGCCGACTCCCAGGTCGAGATGTGCTCGCGCACGCGGTCGTGGGCGGTGGTCTCGGTCATGGTCGGCACCTTAGTCAGGGAGCGAAAAAGCGCCTCGTCCGGTTGCGGACGCGCTATCGCGCGTGCGCAACCGGACGAGGCGGTGGAGCCGTGGGTCAGAAGGCGCTCTCGGGCACGTCCATCAGGGACACGTCCATCGCCTCGGCGATGGCGCGCTCCGCGGTGATCTTCGGCAGCACGTTGCGCGCGAAGAACTGCGCAGCGGCGACCTTGCCCTCGTAGAAGTCACGGTCCTTGTCGGAGACCTCGCCACCGAGCTTGCCCAGCGCGACCTCGGCCTGGCGCAGCAGCAGCCACGAGCAGACGATGTCGCCGAGGACCATGAGCAGGCGGGTGGTGTTGAGCCCCACCTTGTAGATGTTGCGGATGTCGCCGCCCTCGGCGTTGGTGTCGGCAGACATCAGGTCGCCGATCATCGCCGACACGATCGCGTTGCCGTCCTCGAGCGCCGTGGCCAGCAGGCCGCGCTCGACCTTGAGGCGCCCGTTGCCGGCCTCGCTCTTGACGAACTGCTCGATCTCGCCGGCGAGGTGGCCGAGCGCCTGGGCCTGGTCCTTCACGATCTTGCGGAAGAAGAAGTCCTGGCCCTGGATCGCCGTCGTGCCCTCGTAGAGGGTGTCGATCTTGGCGTCGCGGACGTACTGCTCGATCGGGTACTCCTGCAGGAAGCCGGAGCCGCCGAAGGTCTGCAGCGACTCGGTGCCCAGCAGCACCCACGAGCGCTCCGAGCCGTAGCCCTTCACGATCGGGAGCAGCAGGTCGTTGACCCGCTCCGCCAGCTCGTCCCGCTCGCCGTTGTGCTCGGCGATCATCACCTGGTCCTGCCAGGTCGCGGTGTAGAGCACCAGGGCGCGCAGCGCCTCGGCGTACGACTTCTGCGTCATCAGCGAGCGCCGCACGTCGGGGTGGTGGGTGATGGTGACGCGCGGGGCGGTCTTGTCGGCCGCCTGGGCCAGGTCGGGGCCCTGCACGCGGCCCTTGGCGAAGTCCAGCGCGTTGAGGTAGCCGGTGGACAGCGTCGCGATGGCCTTGGTGCCGACCATCATGCGGGCGTTCTCGATGACCTGGAACATCTGCGCGATGCCGTCGTGGACCTCGCCGAGCAGCCAGCCGACGGCCGGCTCGCCGCCGCCGACGCCCGGGTCGCCGAAGGTGACCTCGCAGGTGTTGGACACCTTGATGCCCATCTTCTTCTCGACGTTGGTGACGTAGGCGCCGTTGCGCTCGCCGAGCTCGCCGGTCTCCACGTCGAAGTGGAACTCCGGGACGATGAACAGCGAGAGGCCCTTGGTGCCGGGGCCGCCGGCACCCTCGACGCCGACCGGGCGGGCCAGCACGAGGTGGATCACGTTGTCGCTGAGGTCGCTCGTGGCGGAGGTGATGAAGCGCTTGACGCCCTCGATGTTCCAGGTGCCGTCGTCGTTGGGGGTGGCCTTGGTGCGGCCGGCGCCGACGTCGGAGCCCGCGTCGGGCTCGGTGAGGACCATGGTGGCGATCCAGCCCTTGTCGACCATCAGCTGGGCGATCTTGTGGTCACGCTCGTTGCCGTTGCGCTCCACGACGCCCGCGAACATCGGGCCGGCGCCGTACATCCAGAGCGCGGGGTTGGCGCCGAGCACCATCTCGCCCATCGCCCAGTTGATCGACGAGGGGGCGGGGGTGCCGCCGAGGCTCGGCAGGGTGCCCAGACGCCAGTACTCGGCGTCCATCCAGGCCTTGTAGGTCTTCTTGAAGGACTCCGGCAGGTCGGCCTTGCCGGTCGCCGGGTCGAACTTCGGCGGGTTGCGGTCGGCGTCCTCGAAGGACTCGGCCAGCTCGTTGCGGCTCATCCGGTCGACCTCGGCGAGGATCGACTTGGCGGTGTCGAGGTCGATGTCCTCGAACGGGCCGGTGCCCAGGACGTCCTGGCGACCGAGCACCTCGAACAGGTTGAACTCGATGTCCCGCATGTTGCTCTTGTAGTGGCTCACTCGAACCCCTTCGTTCGTCTCGTGCACGCGCGGGCAGTGGTGCCGGGTCGTGCCGGTTACCGACGAGTGTTACCCGCCAGTAACGTCCATTATGCGAGGGCGTTTCCGTTCGGGCAACAGGTTCGAGCACCCAACTGGTCCGCGACTGCCCCGAGCCGCCGTGACAGGTGGGCGGGCTCACACAGCACAGTGCCCCCGCGCACACGGCGCGGGGGCACTGTTGAAGGAAATTTGACCGCTTACTTGAAGGCGTCCTTGACCTTCTCGCCGGCCTGCTTGAGGGACGACTTGGTCTGGTCGACCTTGCCCTCGGCCTCGAGGTCCTCGTTGCCGGTCGCCTTGCCGACCTTCTCCTTGGCGCTGCCCTTGGTCTCCTCGAAGGAGTTCTTCAGCTTGTCGGAGTCGCTCATCTCGTCGCCTTTCCCATGCGCTGGTGATGTCCAGGTGGTTCATCCAGGTCTTACCCGGGGGACCGGGGGTGAACCGTTCCAGACCGGGATCGAGGGCAATTGCCTCCTTAGGGGTGGAGCGCCCGCGGGTCCGGTCGGCGCCTCGCCGCGCCGCCGTACGCCGCGCCGTGACGTGGCGGAAGGTGGCGAATGACAGACTGTCCCCGTGCGAGTCTCCGCGAAGTCCGACTATGCGCTCCGTGCCCTGATCGAGCTGGGCCTGCGCGCCCAGGGCGAGAACCCCCGTGAGCCGGTGAGCGCGGACGAGCTCGGCCGTCTGCAGGAGATCCCGGCCGGGTTCCTCCAGGCGATCCTGGCCGACCTGCGCCGGGCCGGCGTGGTGAGCAGCCAGCGCGGGCAGTCCGGTGGCTGGCGCCTGGCCCGCCCCGCTGCCGAGGTCAGCGTCGCCGACGTGATCCGGGCCGTCGACGGTCCGCTGGTCAGCGTGCACGGCGAGCGCCCCGAGGCCGTGCACTACAACGGCACCGCCGACGCCCTCCAGCTCGTGTGGATCGCGGCCCGCAGCAGCCTCCGCGAGGTCTGCGAGGAGGTCACCATCCAGGACCTCGCCGACCACTCACTGCCGGACTCGGTCACCAAGCGCGTCGACGACGACGCCTGGATGCCGCACTGACTTCTGGGGACTCCCGCAAAACGAGAACACGTTCTAGAATCGGCGGATGCCCGACCTGCCGCCCCAGATCGTGTGGAACGCCCCCGACGGCGACCACCCCGCCCGCCGAGCCTCGCAGCGCTCGTACTCCTGCGTCATCGCCAAGGACAAGGACACCTGGCTGACGCTGTTCTCCCCGGACGCGGTCATCGAGGACCCGGTGGGCCCCTCGTTCTTCGACCCGGAGGGCAAGGGACACCACGGTCACGACGGGATCTCCGCGTTCTGGGACATGGCGATCGCGCCGATCACGGAGTTCACCTTCACCATCAAGGACTCCTTCGCCAACGGCAACAGCTGCGCCAACGTCGGCACCTTCAGCACGCTGATGGAGGACGGCACCCGCGCCGACACCGAGCTGGTCGCGGTCTACCGCCTCGACGACGACGGCCTGATCCGCTCGATGTCCGCGCACTGGGAGGTCGAGCGCACCATGGCCACCCTCCGCAAGGACGACTGAGTCGGCGCGACCTCAGCCGGGCCGGACCACGGCCTCGACCACGCGCACGCGGTCCGCGCCCGCGCCCTCCATGTCGGGCAGCGCCCCGACGAACTCGTGCGGCGCCCGCAGGCGTGCCTCGGTGAACCCCGAGGCGCGCAGCGCACCCACGGCGTCCGCGGTGTCGGCGAAGTGCAGGTGCACGCCGCCCCGGACGAAGGCGCCCAGCCCCGCGGCGAAGACCCGGTCGACCCGCCCCGTCCGCGAGGCCAGGTGGAGGTCGGAGTAGTAGCGCCCCGTCGGGAAGCGCCGCAGCTCGCGCGCCGTGCGGCGCCACAGGCCCAGCACGGGCTCGCGGGGGAAGTAGTTGAGCAGGCCCTCGGTGACCACCGCCGTGCCGCGCGCCGGGTCGAGCAGGGAGGCGGGCCCCGAGAACACCGCCGCGAACGCGCGGTCGTCCAGCACGTCCGTCGTCACGGCGCGGTGGCGCCCGGGGTCGGCCCCCTTGCCGCGGAGCACCTCCTGCTTGCGTGCGGCCATGTCGGGCAGGTCCACCTCGACATAGGTCAGCCCGGGGTGGCGGCGGGTGAGCTCGAGGCCGCGCGGCGAGAAGCCGGCGGCGAGCTCCACCACCTGGCCGACCTCGCCGGAGGTGATCGCCTCGTCGAGGAGGTGGTCGATGATGCGGTGCCGCGCCAGGAGGAAGTGCTCCAGGGTCGGCCCGCCGAGCAGGTCGAGGGGTGCCATCAGTCCCTGGCCCGCGGCGAAGAGCACCCGCCCGGCCGGGGTGGCGAGGTCCTCGTCACCGAGGCCGTGCCGGGCCCAGACGTAGCCGGTGTAGTGCGCGGTCGGGGAGATCGCGCTGCTGCCTCCGGAGAACCACTGCCTGACCCAGCTCGCACGACTCACGGGAGCCAGTGTGGCGATCGGAGCGGATGACGGGAATCGAACCCGCATTCTGAGCTTGGGAAGCTCATGTTCTGCCATTGAACTACATCCGCAGGCGGCCCGCCGGGCGAGCGCCGGGTCAGACGATACCGGACGCCGAGAGGCCGTCCGCGACCCGCACAGGGGTGCCGAACCTGGGCTCCAGGCCGTCGCCGGAGGAGCGACCGGTCAGGCGCCGCTGCACCCACGGAGCGGCATGGGCGCGGGCCCAGGCGAGGTCGGCCGCCCGTCGGGCAGCGGGGTCGAGCTGCGCCGCCGGGCCGAGCGGGTCGAGGGCGACGTCGTGCGCCACCCCGAGGCGCTCCAGCACCGCGGCCGCCATGTGCCGGTGGCCCAGCGTCGACATGTGGATCCGGTCGACGTCCCACATCCGCGCGTCGCGGTACTCCCGCATCCGCCAGAAGTCGACCAGGGTGGCGTCGACCTCCTCGGCCGCCTCCCGCACCAGCTCGTTGTACGTCGCCACACGGCCGCGCAGGCGTCCGAACACCGGCGCGAAGCCGAGGTCGAAGCCGGTGAACACGACCAGGTGTGCACCGGACGAACGCAGCCGGCGCAGCCCGTCGGCGTACGCCGCGACGAGGGCGTCGACGTCGACCTTGGGGCGCAGGATGTCGTTGCCGCCGGCATAGATGCTGATCAGGTCCGGCGCGAGCGCGACGGCCGGCTCGACCTGGTCGGCGAGCACGGCGCCCATCTTGCGGCCGCGGATCGCGAGGTTGGCGTAGCGCAGTCCGGGGTGGTGGACGGCGAGGGCCTCGGCGACCCGGTCGGCCCAGCCGCGCACGGCGTTGGGGCGGTCCGGGTCGGGGTCGCCCACGCCCTCGGTGAAGGAGTCCCCGAGGGCGACGTACGTCGGGGCGGCGGTGCTCGACCAGTCTGGCGTCCACGTCACGGTCGCAGTCTCCCAAGCCGCCCGCCCGCGCCCGTATAGGGTCCACCTCGTGCTGCTCTCCGACCGCGACATCAAGGCCGAGCTGGACGCGGGGCGCGTCGCCCTGGCGCCGTACGACGAGGCGATGGTCCAGCCGTCGAGCATCGACGTGCGGCTGGACAAGTTCTTCCGGGTCTTCGAGAACCACCGCTACCCCCACATCGACCCCGCCGAGGACCAGCCGGACCTCACCCGCGAGGTGGCGCCCGAGGGCGACGAGCCGTTCATCCTGCACCCCGGCGAGTTCGTGCTCGGGTCGACCTTCGAGGTCGTCACGCTGCCCGACGACGTCGCCGCGCGCCTGGAGGGCAAGTCGTCACTGGGCCGCCTGGGGCTGCTGACCCACTCGACCGCGGGCTTCATCGACCCCGGGTTCTCCGGCCACGTGACGCTGGAGCTGGCCAACGTCGCCAACCTGCCGATCAAGCTGTGGCCGGGCATGAAGATCGGCCAGCTCTGCTTCTTCAGGCTGTCGTCGCCGGCCGAGCACCCCTACGGCTCGGCGAAGTACGGCTCGCGCTACCAGGGGCAGCGCGGCCCGACGCCCTCGCGCTCGGCGCTGAGCTTCCACCGCACGCCGATCGACTGATCTCGGTCACCGCGCCCCGAGCTCCTCGACCAGCCGGTCGTAGCGCTCCGGGTCGCTGTTCCACGACTCGACGTGGCCGGCGCCGGCGAACTCCTCGAGCGTGACCTGCCCGCCGGCGTCCTCGGCGAGCTCGCGGCTGGTCTCCAGCGGCACGGTCGCGTCGGCGTCGCCGTGGAGGACGAGCACCGGCACGTCGGCCCACGAGGTGTCGTCGAGGTAGTCGGTGGAGTCCCAGTCGAGGTCGTAGCGCAACCCGGCCACCTGCTTGGCGGCCCAGGTCAGCGCGCCGGGCAGCGGGATCCCGCCGGGCAGTGTCTCGTCGCGGGCGCCCCAGCTGACGGTCGCGTCGAGGTCGAGCATCGGGGAGTCCAGGACCGCTGCGGTGATGCCCTTGTGGTCCGGGATCCGCTGGAGGTAGGACGCGACGATGCCGCCGCCCATCGAGACGCCGCCGAGCACGACGTCGCGTGCACCGTGGTCGCGCGCCCAGATCAGCGCGTTGCGCAGGTCCTTCCACTCGGTGCGGCCGTAGCCGTACTCCCCGCTCGGGTCCTCCCAGGCACCCTGGTCGTTGCGGTAGCCGATGAGCATCACGGTCCGGCCGGCGGCGGCCAGCCCCTGCGCCATGCGCGCCATCTCGATCGGCCGTCCGCCCTTGCCGTGCACGAGCACGGCCCAGCGGCTCGGGTCGGGGTCCGCGCCCGCGTCGGCGGGCGGCTCCGCGACGTACGCCGGGAAGGTGTGCCCGTCGGCGTCGTAGGTGATCTTGCGCAGCGCCAGGTCGGGGACGTCGCCGGGCTCGTCCCAGGTGTCGCGGAAGGCGTCGACCTCGGTGCCCGCCTCGGGGCGGTCCCCCTCGAGCAGCACGAGCGACACCTCGTGGTCGCCGGTCTCCTCGGCGGGCCCGCCGACGACGGCCGAGCCGCCCTCCCAGCGGATCCCGTAGCGGAAGCCGCGGTGCAGCCCGGAGTAGTGGTGGTCGGCGTCGTCGAGCACCACGCGGTCACCGTCCAGCCGGACCACCTCGACGTCGTACGACGGCTGGGCGGGCTTCACCGCCAGCGCGGCCGAGCCGATCTCGCCGGAGAAGATCCAGGTGATCGCGCCGGCCAGCACGAGGGACAGGACGAGGAGGGCGAGGACGACCCGGCGCACCACACGAAGCATGGGGGCAAGTCAACGCGACGCGGGGCGCGAGCCGACAGAGCGCGCGTACTCAACCGGGCGCGTGTCGCGCCCGCGCGGTCGGGCGAGGGTCAGGCGGCGATGCTCTCGGACGACATGTCGTCGGCGAGGCCGAGGGCGACCGAGGTGAGCAGGGCCTTCTCCTTGCGCATCGCAGCGGCGATGGCGGGGTGCTCGGCGTGGGCCTCGAGGACCTTGCGCAGGCCCGGGTGGCGCGAGCAGACGGTGGCGTAGGCCTTGGTGACGTCGGCCTGGAGGTCACCCTCGCCGGCCTCGATGGCGACGTAGACAGCGCCGGCGAGCGCGTTGCGCCACGTGGTCTGGAGGTGACGGAGCAGGTCGGCCTCGTCGGAGAAGAACTCCCACACACCGGGGGTGGAGCGCCAGGGGGCGGTGTAGCTGCCGGTGCGCTGGGCGGCCTCGATCATCTGGCTGACCGCGGTCTGCTGACGCCTCCGAGTCTGTCCCGAACGCCACATGGCACACCCCACAATGTCGGCGGGCCACCCCTGGCCCGGTGCTTCATGTCCTGATGAGTTCGCTCTCGCTCGCTGTGATACCCAACTGCGATTCACGGTAGGCGAGAGTCCTGGGCTCTTGGTCCTGAACGAGACTTTTCTGTTCAGGTGACCAGGAAGATGCCCCAGGCTGACCAGACCAAAACGACGAACGGCGCCGCCGAAGGTAAAAACTCGGCGGCACCGCTCAGGTCGTGCGGGGCCCGGCCCCGTGGCCGGGGTCCGGATCGGGTCAGAGCGACCCGGAGAAGTCGATGTCCGGCGGGGGCTCCGAGGAGCTCGCGGGCTTCTTCTCCTCGACCTTCTCGTCCTCGGTCGTCGGCTTGGCCTCGGGCTCGGCCTTCGCCTCGGCCTCCGGCTCGGGCTCGGGCTCGGGCTCCGGCTCGGCCTCCGCGGCGGGCTTCTCCTCCGCCTTGGGGGCGTCCGCGATCGAGGGGGAGGTGGTCGTCTCCACGGGCTCCGACGTGCCGGAGTCGGAGTTGAGGGCCCCCTCGAGCTCCGCCTTGATCTCGGCCAGCAGTTCGTCCTTGAGCTCGGCCTTCAGCTTGGCCTTGAACTCGCTGATGTCCACGTCGTCCCCTTCCAGGATCGTCTCGACGTCCAACCCGGCCCACGCGGGCAGGGAAGCGCTCGCGGCACTCGCCGCAGGTGCAGTCTCTCCGGAGTCCTGCACGTCAACCTCGGGTTCGCCGAGCGGGCCCGTGGGGTCCGTCACCTCGGGGGCGTCGCCCGTGCGGTCGGGCGCCTCCTCCGGGTCCTCGGTGCCGTCGTGCGCCGCCGTGAGCGGGTAGCGCTCGTCGTCGCCCTCGCCCTTCTCGGCCTTGGCCTCCGGCGGGGTCTCGCCGCGCTTCACCGCGGCGAGCAGCATCTGTGCGACGTCGAGGACCTCGACCTCCTCGCGCGCCTCCTGGCGGGACTGCATGCTGGTCAGCCCGTCGGAGAGCATCACGCGGCAGAACGGGCAGCCGACCGCGATCTGGTCGGCGCCGGTGCCCACGGCCTCCTTGGTGCGGTTCTCGTTGATCCGCTCGCCGATCCGCTCCTCCATCCACATGCGAGCGCCGCCGGCGCCGCAGCAGAAGGACCGCTCGCCCGAGCGCTCCATCTCGGTGAAGTCGGTCGACGGGATGACCTCGAGCAGCTCGCGCGGGGGCGTGTAGACCTGGTTGTGGCGACCGAGGTAGCAGGGGTCGTGGTAGGTGACCTTCTGCTTGGGCGCGTTCGCGTCGTCCGCGACCGGCGTCAGCCGGCCCTCGCGCACCAGACGGTTGAGCAGCTGGGTGTGGTGGACCACCTCGAGCTCGATGCCGAGCTCGGAGTACTCGTTCTTGAGGGTGTTGAAGCAGTGCGGGCAGGTCGAGACGACCTTCTTGGCCTTGGCCTCGGTCAGCACCTCGACGTTCTGCGTGGCGAGCTGCTGGAACAGGAACTCGTTGCCCGCGCGGCGCGCGGAGTCGCCGGTGCAGGTCTCGCCCTTGCCCAGGACGGCGAAGGAGACGTCGGCCATGTCGAGCAGCTCGGCGACCGCGCGCACGGTCTTCTTGGCGCGGTCCTCGTAGGCGCCGGCGCAGCCGATCCAGAACAGCCAGTCGACCTCGTCGAGGTCCTCGACGTCCTCGCCGACGACCTTGACGTCCATGCCCTGCGCCCAGTCCATGCGCATGTTGGGCGACATGTTCCAGGGGTTGCCCTTGGACTCCATGCCCTTGAACAGGCCGTTGAGCTCGCTCGGGAAGCTGTTCTCGATCAGCACCTGGTAGCGGCGCATGTCGACGATGTGGTCGACGTGCTCGATGTCGACCGGGCACTGGTTGACGCACGCGCCACAGGTCACGCAGGACCACAGCACGTCGGTGTCGATGACCGCACCGCCGGTGGGGTGCCAGGCCTCGCCCTCGGTCTCGCCGACCAGCGGGCGCTCGGCCTCGGCCAGCACCTGGGGCTCGAGGCCGGTGCGGCCCTCCTCGTCGGCCAGGAGGTACGGCGCCTTGGCGAACGCGTGGTCGCGCAGGCCCATGATCAGCATCTTGGGCGA
>CAZKZQ010000049.1:16040-18967 GCA_964557235.1 uncultured Nocardioidaceae bacterium | reverse complement strand
TCAGAGCACCTTGGAGAGGAATCCCTGGGTGCGCTCGTGCTGGGGGTTGCCCAGCACCTCGCGGGGGTCGCCCTCCTCGAGGATGACGCCGCCGTCCATGAAGACCAGCTTGTCGCCGACCTCGCGGGCGAAGCCCATCTCGTGGGTGACGACCATCATCGTCATGCCCTCCTGGGCCAGGTCCTTCATGACCTGGAGGACGTCGCCGACGAGCTCGGGGTCGAGCGCGCTGGTCGGCTCGTCGAAGAGCATCATCTCGGGGTTCATCGAGAGGGCGCGCGCGATCGCGATGCGCTGCTGCTGTCCGCCGGAGAGGTGGGCGGGGTAGGCGTCCTCGCGGTGGCCGAGCCCGACCTTCTCGAGGTTCGCCTTGGCGATCTGGACGGCCTCGTCGCGCTTGCGTCCCTTGACCTTCTCCTGCGCGATCGTGAGGTTGCGCAGCACGGTGAGGTGCGGGAAGAGGTTGAACTGCTGGAACACCATGCCGATCCGGCTGCGGACGTTGTCGAGGTTCACGTCGGGATGGGTGATCTCGTCGCCGGCGACGAAGATCGTGCCCGACGTCGGCTCCTCGAGCCGGTTGATGCACCGCAGCAGGGTGGACTTGCCGGAACCCGACGGACCGATGACGCAGACCACCTGACCGGCGTCGACGGTGAAGTCGATGCCCTTGAGCACCTCGTTGTCCCCGAAGTACTTGTGCAGCTCCTGCACGTCGATCGCGTGGTCGCCACGCGCCTCACCTTGGGTCAAGTCGACCATCATCGGGCCCTCTCGGCACGGGCTTCCATGCGTCGGACGACGATGGAGAGCGGGACGGTGATGAGCAGGTAGACCAGGGCCGCGGCGAACAGCGGGGTCATGTTGACCTCCTGCACCAGGTAGCGACGGCCGAAGTCGGTCAGCTCGGAGTCCGAGAGCGACAGGCCCAGGACGTAGACCAGCGAGGAGTCCTTGGTCAGCAGGATCAGCTCGTTGGTCAGGGGCGGCAGGATGATCCGGAACGCCTGCGGGATGACGATCGAGATCATGGCCCGGCTGTGCGACATCCCCAGGGAACGGGCCGCCTCCATCTGCCCCTTGGGCACGGCCTGGATGCCGGCGCGGATCGTCTCGGCCATGTAGGCCGCGCCCACCAGGCCCAGCGCGACCGTCACGGTCCCGATGGTCCCGCCCGGCATGGTGCGACCGAACGCGATCGGGAGGCCGTAGCCGAAGATGAAGAACACGATCAGCGCCGGCACGCCACGGAAGAACTCGACGAAGACCGTCGCGATCCAGCGATAGGGGCCGACCGGCGAGAGGCGCATCAGCGCCAGCACCAGACCGAGCACCAGGCCGAACGCGAAGGCGCACGCGGTGTAGATGAGCGTGTTCTTCAGCGCGATCGTGAACAGCTCTGGGAACAGCACCGGCAGCTTGTCGGTGTTGAAGAACTGGTCGCCCAGAGCCTCCCAGTCGGCGACGAGCGCCAGGAGGACCACCACGAGGACCAGGACGGCGTACTGGATCCGTCTGCTGATCTCTGCGCGCCTGCGCGGGCTCATCGCCATGACTGGCCTCGGCTTCCTGCTGGAGTGGGCACGTCGGTCACTCGCTGGCTTCGGGGGCCTTGCCGAACCACTTCTTGTAGATCTCGTCGTACTTGCCGCTGTCCTTCAGGTCGGCGAGCACCTTGTTGGCCGAGTCGAGCAGGTCGGGGTTGCCGCCCTTCTTGACCGCCATGCCGTACTGCTCGCCGGTGTCGAACTCGGTGGTGACCTGGGTGCCTGGGTTCTTCTTGGCGTAGTCGAGCAACGGGCCGTTGTCCTGCATGACCGCGTCGACGGTGCCGGCGGTCAGGGCCGAGGTCTGCAGGCCGAGGTTCTCGAAGGACTTCAGCGTTGCGCCCTTGGGAGCGTTCTCCTTGGCGTAGTCCTCGCCGGTGGTGCCGCTCATCACGGCCAGGGTCTTGCCGTCGAGCGCCTCGAGCGAGTCGAGGCTGGGGTCCTTGGTCAGCAGCGCCTGCGTGGCGTCGAAGTACGGGTCCGTGAAGTCGATGGCCTCCTTGCGCTCGTCGTTGATCGTCATGCCGGCTGCGGCGATGTCGCACTTGCCCGAGTTGAGGGCCTGGCCGGACTGGATGCCCTCGAAGCCCGTGACCTGGATCGACAGCTTGAGGTCGTTCGCCTTGGCGATCTCGTTGGCGAGGTCGATGTCGAAGCCGACGATCTCGCCGTTCTTCTCGACCTCGAACGGCTCGTAGGGCAGCGACGTGCAGACGGTCAGCTTGCCGGCCTTGACGACCTTGACCCCGCTCTTGGTGGTCGAGGTCTCCGTGGCGCACGAGCTCACGGCGAGGGTCAGGGTGGCAGCGGCGACGAGTGAGACGGCTGTGCGGAGTCGAGTCATGCACGTCACCTTAGACACACACGCCCCCCGTGTCGTTCACCGAAGCGTTACGAACAGATGTCGCGTCGCGGAGGAGGACGTCCTGCTCAGACCACTCCGAGCGCGACGAGGTCCGCCCACGGGTCCTCGACGCCGCAGCACCCGAAGGACCGGAACCACGACCTCGTGCGCGCCACCGCGTCGGCGCCGAGCTCGCGGACCCGGGCGGCCACCACGTCGGGATCGGACTCGGCCAGGACCTCGGCGACTGCGGCGGGACCGCCCCCGTCGAGGGACGCGCGGGTCGCCAGCAGCACGTTGAGGAAGCCGTGGTGCTCGAAGCCGGTCGCCTCGGCTCGATGGCGCACGGCGCGGTGCAGACCGGCTGTGCACTTGAAGGCCACCTCGCGGTCCAGGCACGCCTCGATCGCCGAGGCGAGCCCGGCCTCGGAGGGGAACAGGTGCGCCTCGACGCCACCCGTGCGGTGCTTGGCGTGCAGGCCCTCCATCGCGACCTCGTCGAGGGCGGCGAGCCAGCCGCCGGTGGGGCCGCTCGC
>CAZKZQ010000049.1:11497-15940 GCA_964557235.1 uncultured Nocardioidaceae bacterium | reverse complement strand
GCCGCCTCGATCCCGGCGAGCCGGACCCGGGGCGAGGAGGTCAGCCGCGGCAGCGGTCCGATCCCACCGGCACCGCCGGACACGACGACGGTGACGGGCACGGGTTCGACGTCCTCGGGCACCAGGGACGGCAGCCCGGGCAGCGCGCGGTCACCCACGACGAGCGGACCGACGAAGTCCGCCCACGGCTCCTCGGACCGTCGCCGCAGATAGCCGGCGACGGCGTCGGCGAGGTCGGCGTTGCCGGGCGGGAAGACCGCTGCGTCGTCGGCGAGGGCGGCCCACGCAGGGTCCACGACGGAGGGCACGGTGAGGTCGCTGGACACCTTTTCGACCATAGACGAGGGTGGGCGACATGGCGTTCTACAGGCAGGTCGGCACGGTCCCGCAGAAGCGGCACACGGTCCTCCGTGACGACGAGGGGGCGTTGCTCTACGAGGAGCTGATGGGGGAGGAGGGGTTCTCCTCGGACTCCTCGCTGCTCTACCACCGCGGTGTCCCGTCCTCGATCGTCGCCAGCGAGGTCTGGGACCTGCCCGACCAGTCGACGACGCCCAACCACCCGCTCAAGCCGCGGCACCTCAAGCCCCACCTGCTGTTCGACGAGGACATGTCGGCCGACGTCGACGCGGTCACCGGGCGGCGCCTGCTCCTGGGCAACGGCGACGTCCGGATCGCCTACGCCGTGGGAGCGGCCACCTCGCCGTACTACCGCAACGCGGTCGGCGACGAGTGCGTCTTCATCGAGCAGGGGTCGGGCGTCGTCGAGACGGTGTTCGGCGTGCTGCCCTACCGCAGCGGCGACTACGTGGTCGTCCCGCGCGCGACCACGCACCGCTGGGTGCCCGAGACGACCACGCGGTGGTACGCCATCGAGGCCAACAGCCACATCCACCCGCCCAAGCGCTACCTCTCACGCTTCGGGCAGCTGCTCGAGCACGCGCCGTACTGCGAGCGCGACCTGGACGGGCCCGACGAGCCGTTCCTCGTCGAGGGCACCGACGTGGAGGTGCTGGTCAAGCACCGCGGCAACGGGCCGAGCGGCATCGTGGGCACGCGCATGGTCTACGACACCCACCCGTTCGACGTCGTCGGGTGGGACGGCTGTCTCTACCCCTACACGTTCAACGTCGAGGACTTCATGCCGATCACGGGCAAGGTGCACCAGCCGCCGCCGGTGCACCAGGTCTTCGAGGGCTGGAACTTCGTGATCTGCAACTTCTGCCCGCGCAAGGTCGACTACCACCCCGCCGCGGTGCCGGTGCCCTACTACCACTCCAACGTCGACAGCGACGAGATCATGTTCTACGTCGAGGGGGACTACGAGGCCCGCAAGGGCAGCGGGATCGGCAAGGGCTCGATCTCGGTGCACCCCGGCGGCCACGCGCACGGTCCGCTGCCCGCGGCGATCGAGGCGTCGCTGGGCAAGGAGTACTTCGACGAGCTGGCCGTCATGGTCGACACGTTCCGCCCGCTCGACCTCGGTGAGGGCGGGCTGGGCTGCGAGGACCCGGCGTACGCCTGGACGTGGGCCGGCCGCCGACTCGAGGAGTGAGTCGGCGGCCGGGGAGTCATTGCGTCAGCCGGTGACCGGGACGCTGCCCTGCACGGGGGCGGGACGCGGCGCCTGCCTGGGCGTCGACCCGTGCGCGATCGGGCCGCCGCAGGTGGCGGACGCCAGCACGGCGATCTCCTGACCGCCGAGCTCGAGCACGAGACCGTCGACGGTGAAGTTCTCGCCCTTGGTGGTCTGCCGGTTGAGGGTGACCTGGATGAGCGGCGCGAGCTCCGCCGGCAGCACCGAGAAGTTCTTCGGCGCACTGCCGGTGTCGTTGAGGGGGGTCGTGCTCCCGAAGATGCGGGCGTTCGAGACCGCCACGGTGCCGCTGTCGCCCGTGCACTCGGCCTGGAGCGTGTCGATGCCGGCCAGCTCCGCAAAGCTGCCGTCGCCGATCACGCCGCACAGGTCGCGAAGGTTGCCGGGGGTGTTGACGAGCTCCTGGAGGCCGATCGGGAGCTGCCCGAGCAGCTGCTCGTCGGCGTCCGGGGCCGGCTCGGCCGGCAGCTGCTCGCACACGGTGGAGACCTGCTGCAACCCGTCACGCAGCTCGGCCGGCAGCTCGGCCAGCCCGCCGCCCAGCGTCAGGTCGGTGACCTTCGCCGTGGCCCGGTCGTTGTCCGCGGTGACCGTCAGGATGCCGCCCGCGGCCAGCTGCCCAAGCTCGGCCGGCACCTCGCCGCCGCCCTTGCGGGGACCCGCGGGGAAAGCGGCAGCCGGCTGCCCGGCCGACCCGGCCAGCGAGACTCCGTACGCCGACGAGCGCTGCTGGTGGGTGCCGCTGGCGCTCTGGACACCGAACGTCATCGTGGCGGCCGTGGCCAGCGCGACACCGGCGATGCCGGCCTTCATGGTGATTCTCATATCAGTGTTTCTCCGATTCATTCTTGATCGATCGAGACGAGGGTGCCGAGTGGTACATCCGTGAGTCGTTCCAGTGCGTCCGCGGGGACGCGGATGCAGCCGTGACTGACGGCTTGCCCGAAGACCGAGGTGTCCGGCCAGCCGTGGAACGCGACGGTGCCCGGGCCGCCGCCGTAGGTGTCGAGCGTGTCGCTGTGCGCGCCGAGCGGGACGATGTAGGGCGAGAAGGACTGGGCCGGGTCCTGCAGCAGCGCGTGCACGAAGGTCAGGCCCGTCGGGGTCGGGGTGGCGGCGGCGCCGACGGCGACCGACCACTGCCCGACCTCGCGGCCCCGGTGGAACAGCTCGAGCGTGCGGCTGGCCAGGTGCACGCGGACGGCGTAGGGCGTGCGGCGGGTGTCGACGTCGCGCTCCGGGACCCACCCGGCCGAGGCGTTCGGACGCGAGGGGAGCAGGACCCGGACCCAGCCGGGACGGCGGGCGACGACGGGGAGCCAGGTCTGGGCGATCGTCGTGGGGCGGAGCTTGGCGAACGCCCGGCGGCCCGGCTGGGCGAAGACGGCGACAGGGCGGATCGGGTGCACGACCTCGGCGGCTCGGGCCGGCCGGTCGGTGCGGAACCGGGGCGCGGACGGGATCCGGGCGTGCGTGGTCGAGGCGGGGAGGCGGGCGAGGTTCACCTGGGGCGCTGAGACGAGGCCGGCGCGGTCGGAGCGGAAGGGCGTCCAGCCCGTGAGGACGACGAGTCCGGCGAGGACCAGGCACAGGACGGTCAGGCGCGACAGGGGCCGGGCGACCGCGAGCAGGGTCGTGCCCGGGGTACGGCGGGCTACACGTTGGCCGTGCGTCATGGTTGGCTCTCCCTTGTGTGGCGCAGCGGCTCTCCGTGCCGCCGTGCCGTGTTCTCTCCGACCTGTCCAACGAGAGGTGAAGGCCGAGGTCACGGGCGCTGCGGACAATTTTTACCGAGCGCTGTTCAGGTTCTCTTGACGCGAGTTCGTGGCAGTGGGATAAGGGGGGCCGCCGATGCCGACGTACGTCGCGTTCCTGCGCGCGATCAACCTCGGGGCGACCCGCAAGGTGCCGATGAAGGACCTCGTGACCTGCCTCGAGGAGGCGGGGTTCGACGACGTCGACACGCACCTCGCTACCGGCAACGTGCGCGTCCGGTCGCGTCGTCGTACGACCGACTCGGTGGAGAAGGCGATCGAGGAGGCGCTGGAGGCGCGCTTCGGCTTCGAGGTGCCGACCGTGGTGCTCACGCTCGCCGACCTGGACAAGGTCGTGACGGAGTCAGAGGGGACACCCGCGGTGAAGCGCTCCTACGTCACGCTGCTGAAGAGGCCGCCGCCCACGGACGTCGTGCACGAGCTCGACTCGTGGTCGGCGACGGACGAGGGTGCACGGGTGGGCCACCGTGCGGTCCACTGGTGGGCCGACCACGACATGCACGGCGGCAAGCTGGACAACGCCGTCGTCGAGAAGCACCTCGGCGTCGCGACCACCCGCACGCTCAAGGTCGTGAGGACGGTGCAGGAGAAGTGGGGATCCGATGACTGACGCAGCAGCTGCCTTCCAGGCGGCAGTCCTGGCGCGCGACCCGGACGCGATGGAGGCGCTGCTGGCCGACGACGTCGTCTTCCGCAGCCCCGCCGTGCACGAGCCGTACGCCGGCAAGGTCGCCACGATGGTCCTCCTGCGGTCGGTGGTGCGGGTCTTCGAGGACTTCCGCTACGAGCGGTCCTTCGCGACCGACGACGGCTCGGGCCACGTGCTCGAGTTCGCCGCCCGGGTCGGTGACCGCGCGCTCCAGGGGGTCGACATGCTCGCGGTCGGCGAGGACGGCCTGATCACCGAGCTCACGGTGCTGATCCGTCCGCTGTCGGGGCTCAACGCGGTCGTGGCCAGGATGGGCGAGGTCATCCCCGAGGTGATGACGGAGCTCGGGCTGGCCTGAGTCCCGGGGCCGCTAGGGTCCCCGACATGACCGAGCAGCTCGAGATCACCAAGGCCGACGGCGT
>CAZKZQ010000049.1:8296-11397 GCA_964557235.1 uncultured Nocardioidaceae bacterium | reverse complement strand
CCGCTAGGGTCCCCGACATGACCGAGCAGCTCGAGATCACCAAGGCCGACGGCGTCCTGCGGATCACCTTCCGCCGCGAGGAGGCGTTCAACGCCCTCAGCGAGGAGATGGCCCGCGGGCTGGTCGAGAACCTCCACGCCGCGGTGTCCGACGACGAGGTGCGGGTGGTCGTCATCGCGGGCAGCGGCTTCGCGTTCAGCGCCGGCGCCGACCTGACGGGGGACAACCCGGTCGAGGGCTTCGACGAGCGCACGATGGAGGGTGCGGCCGCGATCATCCGTGCCGTGGTGAACCTCGACAAGCCGGTGATCGCGGCGGTCAACGGGGTCGCGGCCGGGGTGGGCGCCTCGGTGTGCTTCGTCGCCGACCTGGCGGTCTGCAAGGAGTCGGCGTCGTTCATCCTCGCGTTCTCCCAGATCGGCCTCATGCCCGACGGCGGGTCGTCGCTGAGCGTCGCGGCGTCGGTCGGTCGCGCCAAGGCGATGCGCATGGCGCTGCTCGCCGAGCCGCTGGGCGCCCAGGACGCCTACGACGCCGGGCTGGTGAGCCACGTCGTGCCAGACGACGAGTTCGACGCGCTCGTGGCCAAGCTCGCCAAGCGCCTCGCGGCTGGTCCGCCGATCGCGCTGGCAGCCACCAAGAAGGCGATCAACGCCGCCACCCTCGGTGGCCTCGAGGACGCGCTCGACCGTGAGGGCCGCGGTCAGGTGGTGCTCTTCGGCACCGAGGACGCGGCCGAGGGCATGCGGGCCTTCGTGCAGAAGCGCCGGCCGACCTTCACCGGACGCTGACCGGGGCCGGCGTCACGGGGACGCGGGGGAGCGTGCGCACCGACCGCGAGGCGAGCACCGCGGCACACACCACCAGCCAGAGCACCCCCGCGCCGGTGAGCACGGGGCCGTAGCCGAGGGCTTCGCCGAGCGGTCCGAGGGCGAGCTGCCCGACCGGCATGGCGATGTAGGACCCGAGCGCGTCGTAGGAGTAGGCGCGGGAGAGCTGGCGCTCCTCGACGTGCTCCTGCATCGCCAGGTTCCAGCCCAGGTTGAAGACCTCGAAGCCCATCCCGGCGACCACGGTCACGCCGACCAGCAGCCACAGGTGCGGGGCCGCGCCGAGCAGGACCAGCGGGACGCCGGCGACGGCCATCCCGACCATGCCCCACAGCAGCGGACGGTCCAGCCGCACCCGCAGCATGACCGCCGTCATCAGCAGCAGCCCGATGGACTCAGCGGAGAGGACGAGTCCCCAGCCCTGCTCGCCGAAGGTCGCCTTGGCCTGCGCGGGGCCGAGGGTCGACCAGGCCCCGGAGTGGAGGGCGTTGAGCACCGCGAAGCCGGCGACGACCGCCCACAGCCACGTCGTGCCGCGAAACAGGTCCCAGCCCTCGCGCAGGTCGGCGAGGACGGTGCTCGGCCCGGACGGCTCCGCCGCCGGGACACGTACGCCGAGCAGCGCGACCGCGGACAGCGCCCAGCAGAGCGCGTCGACACCGAGCGCCCAGCCGGGCCCGACGGTGACCACGAGCAGCGCGGCCAGGGTGGGCCCGACCACGGTGAGGGCGCCGCGCGACATCGAGAGCAGCACGTTGGCCTGCTGCAGGTCGCGCCGGTCGACCAGCTGGGGGAGCACGCCTGCCATCGCGGGGAAGGACACGGCCGAGGCGAGACCGTGCACCGCGCTGAGGGCGACCATGGTGCCGAGGTCGGCCCGGTCCAGGACCACCAGCGCGGCGAGCAGTCCCTGCGACGCGGCCGACACGACGTTGCTGCCCTGCATCACGAGGGTGCGCGGCCACCGGTCCGCGACGACGCCGCCGACGAGCAGGAACAGCACCATCGGCACCGTGTGGGCGGCGAGCACGATGCCGAGGTCGCTCGCGGACCCGTCGAGGTCGAGCACCGCGAAGGCCAGCGCGACGTTGGCCATCGACAGGCCGAGCAGGTTGACGGTCCGGGAGGCGAAGAACCAGGCGAAGTCGCGCTGCCGCAGCAGCCCGAAGGAGTCCGCGACCCTCACGACCGCTCCAGCTCGAAGGCGAACACCGACAGCGAGACCGGCTCGGCGCCCTCGCTGCGGGGCGGCCGGGCGTTGTCGTGGAGCAGGGCGGAGGCCTGCGCGAGCAGCTCGCGCGCCTCGGCGTACACCTCGGGGGCGACCCAGAGCTCGGCGTCGGTGACGAGCCCGTGGCTGTCGGGCAGCCGCTGGGCGTAGCGGCGGCGCAGCTCCTCGGCGGCGGCCTGCACGAAGAGCTCGGCGGCCTCGGCGCGCTCCTGCGGGTCGCCCTCGGGCCGCTCGGGCCGGTCCTCACGGCGCCAGGGGTGGCGGTAGCGCTTGGCGATCCCGCCCCGGATGCGCTCCTCGCCGACCACCTCGAGCTCGCCGGCGTCGAGCAGGAAGCGCAGGTGGTAGGACGCGTTGGCGTGCGAGACGCCGAGCTCGCGGGCGATCTCGGCGGCGCTCAGGTCGGCGCCGGTGAGCAGCGACAGCATGCGCAGGCGCAGGGGGTGGGCGAGCGCTCGCAGGTGCGCGGGGGAGTCGGGCACGGAGACCTCCAAACAGTTCTTGGGGAGTATGCGACGACCGCTCCTCGACTGTCAAACACTTCTTGGGGAGTTGGCCCGCCGCTAGTCTCCGACCATGAAGCGAGCGCTGATCGTCGTCGACGTCCAGAACGACTTCTGCGAGGGCGGGAGCCTTCCCGTGACCGGCGGTGCGGAGGTCGCGCACAAGATCTCGACCCTGCTGCACCACTGGACCAAGCAGGACCCCAAGGCCCCCGACTACGCCGTCGCGGTCGCCACCCTCGACCACCACGTCGACCCCGGCGACCACTTCAGCCCCGACCCCGACTTCGCCCACTCCTGGCCGCGCCACTGCGTGGTCGGCACCGACGGCGTCGCCTTCCACCCCAACCTCGACCCGCAGCCCTTCGACGCGATCTTCCGCAAGGGCGAGTACGCCGCGGCGTACTCCGGCTTCGAGGGCAAGGACCACGACGGCACCGGCCTGGCCGACTGGCTGCGCGGGCACGGGATCACCGACGTCGACGTGTGCGGGATCGCCACCGACTACTGCGTCCGGGCCACCACGCTGGACGCGGT
>CAZKZQ010000049.1:0-8196 GCA_964557235.1 uncultured Nocardioidaceae bacterium | reverse complement strand
GGCTACTGCGTGATCGTCGGGATGACCGGGTCGCCCTTGGTCAGCGACCGGGCGACCAGGGGCAGCTCCTCGCGGGACCGCTGGTGCCGCTCGCGGGCCAGGTCGAGCGACTCGCGACCGACGATGGTGCCGCCGCGCACCAGGGGCTGCAGGAGCGCGCGGTCGTTGTGGTCGCCGCGGGGCGGGGCGCCGATGCCGATCACCTCCGCCTCGGCGACGCCGTGCTCGTCCAGCCGCCGCAGGGCGTACTTGCGGCCCCCGACCGAGACCTTGTCCTGGCTGCGCTTGGCGACCGCGACCATCTGCCCGTCGTCGTCCTCGCGGGAGACGAGCTTGTAGACGAGGCTGCTCGTGGGGTGCCCGCTGCCCGTGACCAGCGACGTGCCGACGCCGTAGCCGTCGACCGGCGCGGCGGCCAGGGCCGCGATGGCGTACTCGTCGAGGTCGCTGGTCACCACGATGCGGGTGTCGCGCGCGCCCAGCTTGTCCAGCTGGCGGCGCACCTCGTGGGCGAGGGTGCCGAGGTCGCCGGAGTCCAGGCGCACGGCGCCGAGCCTGCCGCCGGTGATCTCGACGGCGGCCTCGACCGCCTCGTCGATGTCGTAGGTGTCGACCAGCAGCGTCGTGCCCTCGCCCAGCGTCTCCACCTGCGCGGTGAACGCGTCGCGCTCGCTGTCGTGCAGCAGCGTGAAGGAGTGCGCGCTCGTGCCCATCGTCGGGAGGTCGAAGCGCCGCCCGGCCTCCAGGTTGGACGTGGCGGCGAAGCCGCAGACGTACGCCGCCCGCGCGGCGGCGAGCGCCGCCTCCTCGTGGGTGCGCCGGGTGCCCATCTCCACGCACGGCCGGCCGCCGGCGACCCAGGTCATCCGGGAGGCGGCGGAGGCGACCGCGCAGTCGTGGTTGAGCACCGACAGCAGCAGGGTCTCGAGGAGGACCGCCTCGGCGAAGGTCGACTCGACGACCATGAGCGGCGAGAACGGGAAGTAGACCTCGCCCTCGGCGTAGCCCCAGATGTCACCGCTGAAGCGGTAGTCGGCGAGGTACTCCAGCGTGCTGTCGTCGACGATGCCGCGGTCGGTGAGGAACGCCAGCGTCGGCTCGTCGAAGACGAAGCGCTCCAGCAGGTCCAGGGCGCGGCCGACACCGGCGACGACGCCGTAGCGCCTCCCCTCGGGGAGCCGTCGGCCGAAGAGCTCGAAGACCGACCGGCGCTGCGCGGTGCCGGAGTGGAGGGCGCCGCGGAGCATCGTCAGCTCGTAGTGGTCGGTCAGCAGGGCTGTGCTGGTCAGGGCGCGCCCCGAGGCGCTGGTGGAGTCAGGCACCCGTGCAGCCTAGGGTGGGGGCCGTGTCGACCCCAGCACCCATCGAGATCGAGGAGCCCGATGTCGAGGAGCTCACCGCGATCGACCGGCCCTGGCAGACCGTGGTGTGGAACGACCCGGTGAACCTGATGTCCTACGTCACCTTCGTCTTCCAGCAGTACTTCGGCTTCAGCCGCAAGAAGGCCGAGAAGCTGATGCTCCAGGTGCACAAGGACGGCCGCTCGATCGTCGCGACCGGCGGCCGCGAGGAGATGGAGCGCGACGTGAAGGCCATGCACGAGTACGGCCTGTGGGCCACGATGGAGCGCGCGGATGGCTGATCGCCTGCACCGAGGGTTCGGCGGGATCCGGGGCGGGGGAGCGGTGGCCACGTTCACCGCGTTCGAGGCCGACCTGCTCCGCAGCCTCGCCGGCCAGCTGGTCGAGCTGCTGCGCAACGAGCGCGCGGTCGTCGACAAGGAGGCCGACCCCCTCGAGGCGCTGCTCGACATGACCGGGCCCAGCGACCCGCCCGACGACCCGGTGCTCGCCCGGCTGCTGCCCAACGCCTACCCCGACGACGACGACGCGGCCGCGGAGTTCCGCCGCTACACCGAGGGCGACCTCCGCGACGGCAAGGCGCACACCGCGGGCACCATGATCGACACCCTCGAGGACGCCGGCCTGCCCGACGACATCGGGAGCGGCTCCGGCACCGAGGTGATCGAGCTGGAGCTCGACGGCAGGCAGGCCATGGACTGGCTCCGGGGGTTCACCGACCTGAGGCTCGCCCTCGCCGTGCGCCTGGAGATCGACGACGAGGACGACCAGCGCCGCCTGGAGGGCCTCCCCGAGGACGACCCGCGGGCGCACCTGTTCGCGATCTACGACTGGCTCGGCTTCCTCCAGGAGACCCTGGTCCGCGCTCTTTCCTGACGCGTTTAGTCTTGTTTGGTGCTCACGATCGACCGCGCGACGTACGACGCCATCGTCGCCCACGCCAAGCGCGACCACCCCGACGAGGCCTGCGGCATCGTCGCCGGCCCCGAGGGCAGCGACCGGCCCGAGCGGCACGTCGCGATGGTCAACGCGGCCGGGAGTCCGACGTTCTACGAGTTCGACTCCACCGAGCTGCTCGCGCTCTACAAGGAGATGTGGGCCAACGACGAGGAGCCGGTGGTGATCTACCACTCCCACACGGCGACCGAGGCCTACCCCAGCCGCACCGACATCGGGCTGGCCAACGAGCCCGGTGCGCACTATGTGCTCGTCTCCACACGCGAGCACGGGAACAACGACGGCGCTGTGGAGTTCAGGTCCTACAGGATCGTCGACGGCGAGGTCTCCGAGGAGGAGGTCGAGGTCGTCGAGGGTCTCCCCGAGACGGGAACCGCCTGACCGTCCCGTCCGGGCACACTGGAAGCTGCACGCCCCTGTCACGCTGCGACACAGAGGAGAAGCACGACATGGCCATCGAGGTCCGAGTCCCGACCATCCTGCGCACCTACACCGACGGCGAGAAGTCCGTCACCGCGCAGGGCGACACCCTGGGCGCGGTGATCGACGACCTGGAGTCGAACCACGCCGGCATCAAGGAGCGCCTGGTCGACAACGGCGAGCTGCGCCGCTTCGTCAACGTCTACGTCAACGACGAGGACGTGCGCTTCACCGGCAGCCTGGAGACCACGCTGAGCGACGGCGACCAGGTCGTCATCCTGCCTGCGGTCGCGGGCGGCTGATCTCGACTCGGCTCGATCACCGGACATCACATGCGCTTCGACAGCCTGCTCGACTCCGTCGGCGGCACGCCCCTGGTGGGCATGCCGCGGCTGTCGCCGTCCCCTGACGTGCGCCTGTGGGCCAAGCTCGAGGACCGCAACCCGACCGGCTCGATCAAGGACCGCGCCGCGCTCAAGATGGTCGAGGCGGCGGAGAAGGACGGCACGCTCCGCCCCGGCTGCACGATCCTCGAGCCGACCTCCGGCAACACCGGCATCTCGCTGGCCATGGCCGCGCGGCTCAAGGGCTACCGCATCGTCTGCGTGATGCCGGAGAACACCTCGGTCGAGCGTCGCCAGCTGCTCGGCATGTGGGGCGCGGAGATCGTGTCCTCGCCGGCCGCGGGCGGCTCCAACGAGGCCGTGCGGGTCGCCAAGCGGCTCGCCGAGGAGCACCCCGACTGGGTGATGCTCTACCAGTACGGCAACCCCGCCAACGCCCTCGCGCACCAGGAGGGCACCGGCCCGGAGATCCTGGCCGACCTGCCGTCGGTGACGCACTTCGTCGGCGGGCTCGGCACGACCGGCACGCTCATGGGCGTCAGCCGCTTCTTCCGCGAGGCCAAGCCCGACGTGCGCATCGTCGCCGCCGAGCCGCGCTACGGCGAGCTCGTCTACGGCCTGCGCAACCTCGACGAGGGCTTCGTGCCCGAGCTCTACGACGCCGACCTGATCGACGGCCGCTTCTCGGTCGGTCCGCGCGACGCCGTACGCCGGGTGCGCGAGCTGCTCGAGCTCGAGGGCATCTTCGCCGGCATCTCCACCGGCGCGATCCTGCACGCGGCGCTGGGCCAGGCCGCCAAGGCGGTCAAGGCCGGCGAGCGCGCCGACATCGTCTTCATCGTCTGCGACGGCGGGTGGAAGTACCTCTCCACCGGCGCCTACGAGGGCACCGTCGACGAGGCCGAGGACCGGCTCGAGGGCCAGCTCTGGGCCTAGGCTGACCCGGTGCGACCTCCCCGCCTCCCTGCGCCCCGGCGCGCCGACGTCACCGAGGTCGAGCTCGTCGGCGGGGTCGAGCAGCGCGAGCTCTACCTGGTCGACCACGACCCCGCGTGGGCCGACCAGTACGCCGTCCACGAGGCCCGCGTGCGCGGCGCGCTGGGCGACGTCGCGGTGGCGGTGGAGCACATCGGGTCGACCGCGGTCCCGGGCCTGGCGGCCAAGCCGATCCTCGACGTGCTGGTCACGGTGCCCGACATCACCGCCGAGGAGGACTACCTCGACCCGCTGGTCGAGGCCGGCTATGTCGTGCGGGTCCGCGAGCCGGGGCACCGGCTGGTCCGCACCGTCGAGCGTGACGCGCACGTCCACGTCCTCGAGCCCGACGACCCGGCGGCCCACGACTACCTGCTCCTGCGCGACCACCTGCGGGTCGACCCGGCCGACCGGGCCCTCTACGAGGACACCAAGCGCGAGCTGACCACGCGCGGGTGGTCCGACATGAACGCCTACGCCGACGCCAAGACCGCCGTCATCGAGGAGATCAAGGCCCGGGCGCGCGCCCTCGCGCAGGGCTGACCCCGGCCCGGCCGATCCCCGGACCGGCGCCGCCGGCGTCGTTACCCTGACCCGGTGCGCACCCGACTCCTGCCCGTGTGGACCGTCGTCCTGCTGGTCGCCACCCTGGTCGCGGGCGTGCCCGCGGCGCGGGCGGCCGACGTCGTCGCCACGAGCCCGCCGACGACCACCGGCGCGGCCGTCTGGGGCCGCACGCTGACCGCCACCGGCGGCACCTGGGAGCCGGCCGACGTGACGCTGGCCTACCGCTGGCTGCGCGACGGCCGGGCGGTGCGGGGCGCGACCGCGCCGACCTACGACCTCGGCACGGCCGACCTCGGCGCCCGGATCAGCGTCGAGGTCACCGCGACCACGACCGACGGCGGCACGGGTCGTGCGACGTCGGCGCCGACACCGCGGGTCGTGCGGGCCGAGCTGCGCAACCGCCGCGAGCCCCGGGTCGTGGGGGAGCCCCGCTTCGGTCGCGTGCTCGTCGCCCGGCCCGGGCGCTGGTCGACGGCGCCCGACCGGTTCCGCTTCCGCTGGCTGCGCGGGGGTGAGCCCATCCGCGGGGCGCGCTCGCCGCGCTACGCCCCCGCGCCCGAGGACGTCGGGCGCCGGCTGCGCGTCGAGGTCACGGCGTACGCCGAGGGGCACCGGCCGGCGACCGCGCGCTCGGCGGCCGTCGTCGTGCGGCACCGCGTCGACGTGCGCCGCACCGTCACCTACAGCGTCACCACCCGCGGGCGCGTGACCGCGAGCCTGTCGCTGTTCCGGCGGCTGGTGCAGCAGACCTACGACGACCCGCGCGGCTGGCGGGGCAGGGGAGTGCGGTTCCGGCCGGTGGCCCGCGGCGGGTCGTTCACCGTGGTGCTGGCCGAGGCGAGCACGGTGCCGTCGTTCTCCAGCGGGTGCTCGGCGACCTACAGCTGCCGCGTGGGGCGCTACGTGATCATCAACCAGACGCGGTGGCAGACCGCGACGCCGCCGTGGAACGCCGGTGGTCGCTCGCTGCGCGACTACCGGCACATGGTGGTCAACCACGAGACCGGTCACTGGCTCGGCAAGGGCCACGCCGGCTGCCCGCGGCCGGGCGCGCTCGCGCCGGTGATGATGCAGCAGTCCAAGGGCACCGACGGCTGCCGCTTCAACCCGTGGCCGACCCTGGCCGAGCTGGGGTAGGGACCCGTAGGGTCGCAGCGTGCGCGAGATCGTGGTCTTCAGCGGCAGCGCCCACCGGCCGCTCGCCTCGGCGATCTGCGACGCGCTGGGGGTCGCGCTGAGCCCGGTCGAGCTGACCCGCTTCAGCAACGACTGCCTCCAGGCGCAGCTGCTCGCCAACTGCCGCCAGCGCGACGTCTACATCGTGCAGCCGCTGTCGCCGCCGACGCAGGAGCACCTGATGGAGCTGCTCCTCATGGTCGACGCCGCCCGCGGTGCCTCGGCGCAGCAGATCACCGTGGTCGTCCCCTACTACGCCTACGCGCGCTCGGACAAGAAGGACGCCTCGCGCATCTCCATCGGCGGGCGCCTCGTGGCCGACATGCTCGTCGCGGCCGGGGTCCACCGGGTCCTGACCATGAGCCTGCACGCCCCGCAGGTGCACGGGTTCTTCTCCGTGCCGGTCGACCACCTCACCGCGCTGGGCGTGCTGGCCGACCACTTCCAGGGCCAGGACCTCACCGACTGCGTCGTGGTGTCGCCCGACTTCGGCAACGCCAAGACCGCCACCCAGTTCTCCCGGCTCCTTGGGCTCCCGGTCGCGGCCGGGAGCAAGAAGCGGCTGGCCGACGACCGCGTCGTGATCGACGAGATCGTCGGCGACGTCGAGGGCAAGCGGGCCATCGTGCTCGACGACGAGATCGCCACGGGCGGCTCGATCGTCGAGCTGCTCGACCGGCTCGCCGAGCGCGGCTGCACCGGCGCCGCGGTCGCCTGCACCCACGGGCTCTTCGTCGGCAAGGCGATCGAGCGGCTGCGCGACCACCCCATGATCACCGAGGTGGTCACCACCGACACCGTGCCGCCGCCCCGGGTCGAGGGCGGGTGGCCCGAGCTCGAGGTCCGCACCGTGGCCGGCCTGTTCGCCTCCGCGATCGCGCGCATCCACGCCGGCGAGTCGGTCAGCAACCTCTTCGACGGCGTCGACCCGTCGCTGGGCCCGCCCCAGCCGCGGCTGTTCGACTGAGCCGTCGGACCTCCGGGGCGGCCGGGGCTGCCGGGGCGGCCAGAGCCGTCAGCGCACCCGCAGCGGGCGGGCGCGGCCGAAGAGGCTGCCCGGCACCGGGTCCTCGCCGAGCAGGCTGAGCGCGAGGTTGGCGACGTCGCCGTTGCGCACCGGCTGCCGGCCCCGGAGCGAGGGCCGCGTGGTGCCCGGGTCGCGGTAGCCGGGGTTGATCGCGTAAAGGTCGGCGTGGGGGATGCCGGGGCCCCGGACCACGAACGGGACCGTGTAGTCGGCCGGCCGGCCGGTGGCGCTGTGGCTGGTCGAGCCGGGCACGCCCCCGTGGTCGGCGGTCAGCACGATCGTGAGGTCGTCGAGCTCGGGGCGCTGGTCGGCGTCGGCGAGCAGCAGGCCCACCAGCCGGTCGAGCCCGCGGACCGCGTCGAGGTACGCCGGTGACAGCCAGCCGGAGGCGTGGCCGGTGCGGTCGGCGTCGCCGAGGTGCACGAAGGTCAGCGCGCGGTCGTGGGCGACCAGGTCGGTGCGGGCGTCGGCGACGACCGCGGCGTCGTCCTCCTCGTGGATGCCGACCCGGTCGATCGCACCGGGCCAGGACCGGGGCCACAGCGAGAACTTGGTCTTGGCGGCGTAGAGCGCCGTCGAGCCGCCCTCGGCGTGCACCCGGGTGAAGACCGAGGCGACCGGGTGGCCCGCGGCGCGCTGCACGGTGCGCGGCCGCAGCCGGTCGTCGTTCCAAGTGACGCCGTGGCCGCCGTGGCGGCGGTCGATGCGGCGCCCGGTGACCATGCTGGTGTGGTTGGGCAGGGTGACGGTCAGCTCGACCTGGGTGCGCGCGTCGAGCGTGCCGGCGCCCTCGTCGAACAGCCGCCACAGGTGGGGGAGGCCACGGTGGCCCAGGCGCCGCAGCACGGTCGGGTTGAACCCGTCGAGCGAGACCACCAGCACCTGCGGGTCGGTGTCGGCCACCGCGGGCGCAGTGGGCGCAGCGGCGGCCGCGACCCGGGCGACCCGCTCGGGGCCCGGTCCGCCGTCGGTCGGCAGGGTCACCGCGACGGCCGCGGCGCCGACGCAGGCGGCGGCCAGGGCGGCGGCGAGGGGACGGGGGGTGCGGGGGAGGTGGGGCACGTCCCCACGGTAGGCGCTCGACGCCGGGTCCGGCCGCAGAACCGTCACCGAGATCACGCGCCCGCTCCCGTGCGCTCGCGGTGCCCCACGACGTAACGTTTCGCCTCGTGATCACCGAGCCGACGTCGCCTCCGGTCGTGCGGCCCGACCCCGCGGGCCGGCGCGACGCCCCGATCGGCATCTTCGACTCCGGCTTCGGCGGGCTGACCGTCGCCCGGTCGGTGATCGACCAGCTCCCGCACGAGTCGCTGCTCTACGTCGGCGACACCGCCCGCCAGCCCTACGGCCCCAAGCCGATCGGCGAGGT
>CAZKZQ010000048.1:8028-19075 GCA_964557235.1 uncultured Nocardioidaceae bacterium | reverse complement strand
AGCGCGGGACCGAGTTGCCGTGGCCCTCCGCGCGACCGTCGCCGCGCTCGGCCCACCCGACGACCGGGAAGATCCGGTGGCCCATCTCGCGCAGCCACGCCCGCTTCTCGTTGTGGGCGAAGTGCAGGTAGGCCTCCGCCCACTGCCGGGGCCAGTGGTCCTCCTCGCGGTCGAACTGCGCGCTGCCGTACCAGTCCTGCCGCGCCAGCTCGAACGAGTCCTTGATGCCCATCCGCCGCTGCTCGGGGGTGTCGACCATGAACAGCCCGCCGAGGCTCCAGAACGCCTGCCCGCCGATCGACTGCTCGGGCTCCTGCTCCACCAGCACGACGCTGCGCCCCGCGTCCGCGACCTCCGCCGCAGCCACCAGCCCCGCCAGCCCGGCCCCCACCACGACGACGTCCGTCTGCTCCGCGTTCGACATGCACAGACAGTCCCACACGGTGCGCGCGCCCGAGGTCGCCCGCTGGGCGAGCGGAGCGAGCCTCGAAACCGCCAGGGGTGCGGAGGACACCCACTGGACACCCCGCTCCCGGGACCCCCGACCGCGCTGGTCGCCGTGTCGTCCGGTCGCACCCTGCTTGGTCGCCTCACGCTGCGGACGCCACGCCTCTTTTACGCGCGGCCGGAGGCCCCGTGCGCCGGGCGCCCAGCGGGCGTCCTCCTAATGTGGCTTCGTGCCCAGGCTGCTCGTCGTTGCCCATGCGCCCAGTCGGTCTCTGCAGCTGCTGCTGGAGGCTGTGCTGGCGGGGGCTTCGGACCCGGAGATCGAGGGTGTCGAGGTGGTCGACCGGCCGGCGCTGGAGGTGACGGCCGAGGACCTGCTCGGGGCCGACGGCTACGTGCTGCTGACGACGGCGAACTTCGGCTACATGAGCGGTGCGCTCAAGCACATGTTCGACTCGACCTTCCTGCAGATCGGTGGGGCGCTGTCGGACGACGGGTCGGCCGGTGACAGCGAGGGCTCCACGTCGGGGCGGCCGTTCGGGCTGCTCGTGCACGGGAGGTACGACACCGAGGGGGCCGTGCGGTCGGTGCTGTCGATCGTGTCGGCGCTCAAGTGGCGCCAGTCCGCCGACGTGCTCGAGGTCCTCGGCGACGTCACCGACGAGCACCGCGACGCGGCGTACGAGCTGGGCGGGACGATCGCGGCCCTGATCAGCTGATCTCGACTGAGCTCGATCGCCGGTGACCTAGCCTGGCCGGGTGACCCGCCTCCTCGCCGCTGCCGTGCTGCTCGCCGGGCTGCTGAGCGCGTGCGAGGCCAAGGACGTGGTCCCCGGTGGCGGCGAGCCCGCGGACGTGAAGGCCCCCGAGACCGGGTTGTGCCGCGACCTCGACGCCGAGGCGATCGACTCCGACACCAACGACGCCGAGCCGGTCGCCTGCACGAAGTCCCACACGGCCGAGACGTTCCACGTCGGTGAGCTGGACCCGGAGGCGACCAAGGACACGGAGTACGACGACCCGTCGGTCGCGGCCACGGTGTCGAAGGACTGCACCGCGCGGTTCCGCAGGTTCACCGGCGCGACGGACTCGCTCGCGCTGCGGACCGTCGTGAGCTGGGCGTGGTGGCGGCCCAGCGAGGACGCCTGGAAGGCCGGCGCGCGGTGGTACCGCTGCGACGTCGTCGCGCGCAGCACGTCCGACGCCCTCGCGCCGCTGCCGCGCACGGCCAAGGGACTCCTCCTCGGCATCCCGCAGGCCAAGTGGATGGTGTGCGCCGACGGGGCCACGGTGGCGGATGCGCCGCGTGTGGCGTGCACGGAGAAGCACACCTGGCGCGCTGTGAGCGCCGTCTCCATCGGCAAGAAGCGTGACCCGTGGCCGGGCTCACGTTTGGTCGAGGTCCGGTCTCGGGACTTTTGTTCCGACTGGGTAGGCGCGTGGACGAACTACTCGTTGGACTACGAGTACGCCTACACCTGGTTCGACAAGGACGACTGGGCCGCCGGCAACCGACTCTCGGTCTGCTGGGCCCGCACCGAGGAGTGACATGCACGCCCGACGACCGAGGTCTCGACCGATCTCGACCACCGGCAGGGTCGCCGCCACCATCCTGCTGGCCGCCGGCCTGGCCGCCTGCGGCAACGGGAGCGACGAGGGCTCCGGCAAGCCTGCCGTCGAGCCGATCTCCGACTCCCCCTCCAGCCTGGACAGCATCGAGTCGCAGCGCCCCCGCCCGGGCGACTGCCACGCGATGACCCTGACGCAGATCACCGCGACCTCCGCGGACGACACCTCGAGCGACTGCGCGCACCGCCCGACCACCATCACCGTCGCGGTGGGCGAGCTGAAGGTGAAGGGCAAGCAGGTCGCCCCCGACAGCAACGCGGCGCAGGACCTGATGCGCCGCACGTGCCAGCCCAAGGCCGCCGCCTGGCTCGGCACCGACCCCGGTGCGCTGCGCCTGAGCCGCCTCACCGCGGTCTGGTTCGTGCCGACGCCCGAGCAGGTCGAGGCCGGAGCCTCGTGGTTCCGCTGCGACGTGATCGGCTTCGACCGCGGTGACCACCTGCAGCCCCTGCCCCCGCCGAGCGAGCTCCGGGGCTCGCTGAGGTCCGACGCCGGTGCGACCCGCTACGCCCTGTGCGGCACCGCCAAGCCGGGCGCCAAGGACTTCACGCGCGTCACCTGCTCGCTCAAGCACTCGTGGCGGGCGATCGCGGCCATCGACCTGGCCGGCGGCCGGAAGTACCCCGGCGACAAGGCGGTCCGCGAGGACGGCGACTCGGCCTGCTCCGACAAGGTGCGCGCCCGGTCCGGCACGGCCCTGAAGTACGACTACGGCTGGGAGTGGCCCACCGCCGCGCAGTGGAAGGCGGGCCAGCACTTCGGCCTGTGCTGGGCACCTGTCTGAGCAGCCCACCGGCAGGCCGACATGATGGGCCGGTGACCCGACTCCTCGACTCCGTCCCGCTCGGGACGGCGGACGCCTGGGACCCCGACGGGGTGTACGACGCGTTCGCCGCCTGGGCGGAGGAGCGCGGGACCGCGTTCTACGAGCACCAGGACGAGGCGCTGCTCGCCCTGCTGTCGGGCAGCAACGTCGTGCTCGCGACGCCGACCGGCTCGGGCAAGTCGCTGGTCGCGCTCGGCGCCCACGTCGCCGCGCTCGCGAGCGACCGGGTCAGCTTCTACACCGCGCCGATCAAGGCGCTGGTCAGCGAGAAGTTCTTCGACCTGTGCGAGGTGCTGGGCCCGGAGAACGTCGGCATGCTCACC
Organism: uncultured Nocardioidaceae bacterium; assembly: GCA_964557235.1. Classification (GTDB taxonomy): domain Bacteria; phylum Actinomycetota; class Actinomycetes; order Propionibacteriales; family Nocardioidaceae; genus Marmoricola_A. The sequence goes on along the minus strand of CAZKZQ010000048.1, from coordinate 15,850 downwards.
GGCGACGCGTCGGTCAACCCGGACGCCCCGGTGATCTGCTGCACCGCGGAGATCCTGGCCAACCTCGCGCTGCGTCAGGGGACCGAGGCCGACGTGGGGCTCGTCGTGATGGACGAGTTCCACTTCTATGCCGAGCCCGACCGCGGCTGGGCGTGGCAGGTCCCGCTGATCGAGCTGCCGCAGGCGCAGTTCGTGCTGATGTCGGCGACCCTCGGCCCGATGGACGACCTCGCCCGCGACCTGACCCGGCGCAACGGCCGGGAGACGGTGGTCGTCGACGACGCCGAGCGCCCGGTGCCCCTCGTCTTCTCGTGGGCGATGACGCCGCTGACCGAGACGGTCGAGGAGCTGATCACCACCGGCCAGACCCCGGCGTACGTCGTGCACTTCACGCAGGCGGCCGCCGTCGAGCAGGCACAGGCGCTGCGCCGCACCTTCCACCTGGACCGCGAGCGCAAGGCGCGGATCGCCGAGGCGATCGCCGAGGTGCGGTTCGGCGCGGGCTTCGGCCGCACCCTGTCGGGGCTGCTGCGCGCCGGCGTCGGCGTGCACCACGCGGGGATGCTGCCGCGCTACCGCCGCCTCGTCGAGCAGCTCGCGCAGCGCGGGCTGCTCACCGTCGTGTGCGGCACCGACACCCTGGGCGTGGGCATCAACGTGCCGATCCGCACCGTGCTGCTCACCGGGCTGGTGAAGTTCGACGGCAACCGGCAGCGCGTGCTGCGCACCCGCGAGTTCCACCAGATCGCCGGCCGCGCGGGGCGGGCCGGCTTCGACTCGGTGGGCTACGTCGTCGTGCAGGCGCCGGAGCACGTCATCGACAACGAGCGCGCCCTGGCCAAGGCCGGGGACGACCCCAAGAAGCGCCGCAAGGTGCAGCGCAAGAAGCCTCCCGAGGGCACGGTCGTGTGGACCGAGCAGACCTACGACAAGCTCGTGCACGGCACCCCCGAGCCGCTGCCCTCACGGATGCGCGTCACCAACGCGATGCTGGTGAACGTCCTGACCCGCGAGGAGGACGCCTTCCCGGTGATGCGGCGGCTGGTGGAGGACAACCACGAGGACCGGCGCAACCAGCTGAGGCTCGCGCGCCGGGCGCTCCGGCTGACCCGCTCGCTGGTGCACTCCGGCGTCGTCACCCGTCTCGAGGAGCCCGACGAGCACGGCCGGCGCTACGTCCTCACCGTCGACCTGCCCGACGACTTCGCGCTCAACCAGCCGTTGTCGCACTTCGCCCTCGCCGCGCTCGACCTGCTCGACCCCGACTCCCCCGACCACGCGATCGACGTGCTGTCCGTCGTCGAGGCCGTCCTCGAGCCCCCGCGCCAGGTGCTCATGGCCCAGCAGTTCGCCGCGCGCGGCGAGGCCGTCCAGCAGATGAAGGCCGAGGGCATCGAGTACGACGAGCGCATGGAGCTGCTCGACGAGGTCACCTGGCCGCAGCCGCTGGTCGAGCTGCTCGCGCCGGCGTACGAGACCTATCGGCAGACGCATCCCTGGCTGCCCGAGGACGCCCTGGTCTGCAAGTCGGTCGTGCGGGAGATGTACACCCACGGCATGACCTTCACCGACCTCGTGTCCCGCTACGGCCTGGGCCGGTCGGAGGGACTGGTGCTGCGCTACCTCAGCGACGCCTACCGCACGCTGCGGCGGACGGTGCCGGAGGTGCACCGCAGCGACGAGCTCGACGACCTGATCGAGTGGCTGGGCGCGACCGTGCGGCACACCGACTCCTCGCTGCTCGACGAGTGGGAGGCGCTCAACGACCCCACCCACGCCCGGCACCCGGACGACCCGGCGCCGGCGCCGCCGGTCAGCCTCGCCCAGCAGGAGCGGGTGCTGCGCGTGATGGTGCGCAACGCGATGTTCCGCCGGGTCGAGCTGGTCGCCCGCGACGACGTGGCGGGCCTGGCCGCCCTGGACGCGGCGGACGCCGAGCGCACGGACCCGCCGAGGCCTCCGGTGTGGACGCGCGAGGACTGGGACGCCGCGATCGGGGCCTACTACGCCGAGCACGACCGGGTGGGCACCGGCCCGGACTCCCGCGGTCCGGACCTGCTCCACGTCGAGGTCGACGGGCGCACGTGGCGGGTCCGCCAGACGCTCGACGACCCGGCCGGCGACCGGGACTGGGTGGTGGAGGCCGAGGTCGACCTCGACGCGACGGCCGAGGTCGGCGAGCCGGTGCTCCAGGTGCAGGCGCTGCGCCGGCTGGGGTAAAGATCCCCGCGACTCATGTCGTTTTCGGGACTTTGGTCCTGACCCTCCTGCACACTGGTCGGGCACCCGAGACCTTGGGAGGGGTCCTTCACCATGCACGCTCGCTCCACCCGCCTGATCGTCCGCACCGTCGCCGCCCTCACGCTCGGCGCGGCCACCGCCCCCGCCTCGCTCGCCCCGGTCTTCGCCGACGAGCTTCCGACCGACAGCGCGGGCTCCGTCGTCACCGTCGACTGCGCCGACCCCGGGCTGGCCGACCAGGTCGCCGCGGCCCGCGAGGCCGCCGCCACCGCCAAGCACGCCTTCACCGACCTGCGCGGGCCCGACCGCCGCGAGGTCCGGGAGCAGCGCGCCGAGGCCCGCGCCGCCGCGCGAGAGGCCCGTCAGGCGCTGCGTCACGCCGAGGACCGCGCCGCCGCCAAGGCCGCCCGCGCCGAGCTGCGCGCCGCGGAGAGGACGCTCCGCGCGTCGTACAAGGAGGCCGTCCGCGCGCTCCGGGCCGAGCGTCGTGCGACCAAGGACGCCTGGGACGAGGCCAAGGCGGCCTACCACGCCCTGCGCGCCGCGGCCGAGCAGTGCGCCGACGAGACCGACGAGACCGACGGGACCGACGGGACCGACGGGGACCAGTCCGAGGTGACCACGGACGAGGGCTCGGAGGACACCGATGTGACCATCGAGGACGGGACCGAGGGCCCGACCGACTGAGCCCCCGCACCAGGGGCCGCTGAACCGGCCCGGACATCCCGACAATCCACCTAATCTCGACCCATGCCCGCGCGCAGGTCGGCGGTCCCCGGGGCGCGGGACCTCGTGCTGTTCTACCTCTGGGTGGTGGTCGCCTCCACCACGGCGTTCATCGTGCTCGTGGGCGTCGTCGCGTGGTCGGGCTGGGTGCAGCAGCGGCAGGAGCAGACCGACCTGGCCGCGCAGCGCGTGCGCGAGAGCGCCCTGCGTCTCGACGCGCGCATGAAGGACGCCCGCGAGGAGGTCCAGCAGCTGCGGCAGTGGGTCGCCGACCTCCCCGTCCGCCCCGACCGGGACGCCGACCCCGACCTCGTCGCCGCGATCGGCCGGGCCTCCCGCCTGCCGGCGGCCGTCCGCCCGGCGCAGGTCCTCGCACTCCCGTCGGCCTCCGACCCGGTCGCTCCCGGCGACCCCTCGCCGCTCGACGTCGCCCGCTCGCTGGCCGACCGGCTCGGGGCGGGGCAGCCGACCGCGACGTTCCTCGACTCCAGCTTCTTCCTCGGCGCGCGCGACGACGTCTACGCGATCGCGCCCTGGGTGCCGGCCCGCACCGTCGTCGGCGACGAGGGGTCCGTCGAGTCGTTCCTGGCCGGCGCCCAGGACACCGTCCCCGGAGGCCGCGGAGGCGACTTCGGCGAGCTCGCGTGGACCGCTCCGCACCGCTCGACCGGGGGCGACCTGGTCCTCACCGCCAGCGCGTCGGTGACCTGGGGCGACGCGCGCGTCGGCACGGTGGGCACCAACGTGCGCCTGGACTTCCTCGAGGACTTCCTCGGCCAGTTCCCCGACGCCGAGGGCGACGTGCTGGTCGTCGACTCCGACGGCACCGTCGTCGGCCGGCGCAGCGCCGCCTCCGTCCCCTCCACGCTGCAGCCGCTCGCCGACCTCGTCCCCGGCCTGACCGTGCCCGAGGGACTGCTCCGCGACCTCGACGGCTCGGCCCACCTCTCGACCGACGACGCGGAGGTGTTCCTGACCGCGGTGGACGACCCGCGGCTGGTCGTCGTCTACGTCCTCCCCCGCGAGGTGCTCTCCGACCGGGGCCTGGCCGACTTCACCTCCCAGCTCCTGCTCGCCTTCGCGCTGCTGATCGCGCTGGTGCTCCTGCAGTACGTCCTCTGGCGCACCTACGTCGCCCCGTCGCTGGCGATCGCCGGGTTCGTCGAGGAGGCGTCGCGCCACCGCGGACCGAGGCAGCCCGACGTGCCCAAGCGCTGGCGTCCCCGCGTGGCCGCGCTGGCCGAGGCCTTCGGTCACCGGTCCTCCCTGCTCTCCGAGCTGGAGACGAGCCGGGCCGAGCTGGAGGAGCGCGTCGACCGGCGCACCGCCGAGCTCGAGGCCGAGCGCTCGGCCGCCGAGACCCAGGCGACGATGCTCTCGGTCGTCCTCGAGGGCGTGCAGGACGGCGTCATGGTCGTCGACACCGACGGCCGGATCCGGGTGCACAACCTCGCCGCCCGCACGATGCTCGGCCAGCTGATCCCGATCGACGAGCCGGTGACGTCGTGGGAGCAGTCCTTCGGCCTGCGGCCCGCCGACCCCGGGCTCGCCCGTGTCCGCAAGGGCTTCCCGTGGGTGTTCCTGCGCGGCGACTCCCTGACCGTCGACAGCCTGCTCGTCCCGCCCGGTCAGCCCGACGCCGTCCGGCACATCCGCGTCGACGCGCGGCGCCTGCCCGGGACGCAGGGGCTCTTCCTCGCACTGCTGCACGACACCACCGGTGAGCGCGCGCGGCACCAGGAGCTCTCGGACTTCGCCGGCACCGTCGCCCACGACCTCAAGTCGCCGCTGACCGCCCTCACCGGGTGGGTCGACCTCGCCGCGATGACGGCCACGACGGACCCCGAGAAGACGCGCGGCGCGCTCGAGCGCGCCTCGCGCGCCGGCCTGCGGATGAAGCAGGTGGTCGACGACTGGCTCGCCTACACCGTCACCCGCGAGGGCGTCCTCCAGCCGGCACCCGTCTCCCTCGACGAGACCCTGCTCGAGGTGCTCTCGGTCTATGCCGACCGCGAGGGCGAGCTCGACGTGGACACGCCCCACCACCTGTTCGCCGACCCCTCGCTGGTGCGGCAGCTGCTGGCCAACCTGGTCGCCAACGCGTGGAAGTACACCGCGCCCGGCGAGGCCCCGTCGGTCACCGTGCGGAGCGCGCGGGCCGACGAGGACGGCTGGGTCGAGGTCTCCGTGGCCGACCGGGGCGTGGGGGTGCAGCCGGGCGACGAGGAGCGGATCTTCCGGCAGTACGAGCGCTCCGAGAAGGACGCGACCACGATGAACGGCACCGGCCTCGGCCTCGCGCTGTGCCGGGCGATCGTGACCCGGCACGGCGGCCGGATCTGGGTCGAGCACCGCGAGGGCGGCGGGTCGGTCTTCCGCTTCACGCTCCCGGAGGCCGCCGACCGGGCGTGACCTCGGGCGAAACCTGTCGTTGGGTCACGTATGAGCCCCACAACTCGCCTCCGCAAGCGCGCCCTCCTCGCGCTCGCCCCCGCCGCGGCCGTCGCCGCCGGCGTCCTCGCGACCGGCGTGGCCGCCCCGGCCCAGGCCGACACCGACCAGCTCCGGCTGCGCGAGCAGACCCTCGCCGCCGCGGGCACGGCCGCGCCCCTGCAGAGCGGCAACCTCACCTCGGTCGCCAACAACCCGGGCCAGCTCGGCATCTCGGGCTGCTTCCTCAAGACCGCCCCGATCTTCGTGACCAGCGGGGTCGACAGCCTCCAGGTGTGGAACATCAGCAAGCCGGCCTCGCCGCAGCTCGTGGGCGTGCTGCCCAACCTGCTGTTCGAGAACGAGGCGATGAACTGCGGCGAGCGGCGCACGGCGACCGGCACCAAGCGGTTCGCCCTCATCGGGGTCGACGCCGTGCAGGCCTCCCCCACCGACCCGCAGCACGTCAACGCCGGCGGCAACGAGCTGATCGTGGTGGACGTGACCAAGCCGTCCGCGCCGTTCATCCGCTCCCGCGCCGCGGGGCTCACCAGCACCCACACGCTGGCCTGCGCCGACCCGGGTGACTGCACCTACGCCTACAGCGCGGGCGACTCCTCCTCAGGGACGTTCAGCGTGTTCGACCTGCGCAACCTGGCCAAGCCGCGCGAGGTGGACGGCAAGCCCGCCAAGGCCGGTCTCCAGGCGTTCAGCTCGCCGACCGCCGGGCACAAGTGGAACTTCGACAACGCGGGCTACGGCACCCACACCGGCTTCGACGGCGCCTCGATCTGGGACGTCCGCAGGCCCGCCCACCCCCGCCTGGTGACCACGACCGGCGCCGCCGGCAAGGGCACCGACCCGCGCTACGCCGGCTGGAACGACTTCATCCTGCACAACTCGTTCCGCCCCAACGCCAAGGCGTTCAAGCCCGGCGCGGCCCCGTCGTTCGCCAACGGCAACGTGCTGCTGGTGACCGAGGAGGACTACGAGCAGACCGACTGCAGCAAGGCCGGCTCCTTCCAGACCTGGTGGGTCAAGCGCCTCGACGGCACCAAGGACGCGATCAAGCCGCTCGACAAGGTCGAGCTCTCCGACCTCGGCAACTTCCCGTTCCCGCAGGGCGCGTTCTGCTCCTCGCACTGGTTCGACTACCGCCCCGGCGGCCTGGTCGCGGCCGGCTTCTACGGCGGCGGCACGCAGATCCTCGACGTCCGGAACCCGCGCGACATCAAGCCCTACGGCCACTCCGTGTGGGGCGGCTCCGAGGTCTGGGACGCCATGTGGGTGCCGGTCTACCGCGACGGCAAGCAGACCTCCGCGCGCACGAACCTCGTCTACTCCATCGACCTGGTCCGCGGCCTCGACGTCTACCGAGTCGCCCTGCCGGGCACCTCCGCCGCGAGCGCGGCCACCGTGCCCCCGGCCTCCGGGCCGGCCGGCGGCTGGCGCACGCCGTCCCTGCCGGTCGGCCTGGTCGGCGCGGCGCTGCTGAGCGCGGCCCTGCTGCGCGTCGCCGCCCGCAGGGGCGGTCAGCGGAAGGCGGAGATCCCGGTCAGCGCCTGACCGACCACCAGCTGGTGGACCTCCGAGGTGCCCTCGTAGGTCAGCACCGACTCGAGGTTGTTGGCGTGCCGCAGGACCGGGTAGTCCAGCGTGATCCCGTTGGCGCCCAGCAGCGTGCGGCACTCGCGGGCGATCGCGAGCGCCTCGCGCACGCTGTTGAGCTTGCCGATGCTCACCTGCTCCGGCCGGATCGTGCCCGCGTCCTTGAGCCGGCCGAGGTGCAGGGCGAGCAGCATCGCCTTGTCGAGCTCGACGGCCATGTCGGCGAGCTTGGCCTGCGTCAGCTGGAACCCCGCGAGCGGACGACCGAACACCTGCCGCTCGGCGACGTAGGACAGCGTCGTCTCGAGGCAGTCGCGCGCCGACCCGAGCGGCCCGAACACGATGCCGAAGCGCGCCTCGCTCAGGCACGACAGCGGTCCGTTGAGCCCTGCCGCCTCGGGCAGCATCGCGTCGGCGGGCAGCCGCACGCCCTCGAGCACGATCTCGCCGGTCACCGAGGCGCGCAGCGAGAGCTTGCGCTTGATCTCCGGGGTGCTGACCCCGGGGGTGTCGGTCGGCACGACGAACCCGCGGATGTCGCGTGAGGACTCGCCGGTCTGCGCCCACACGACCGCGACGTCGGCGATGGGCGCGTTGGTGATCCACATCTTGGTGCCGTCCAGCACCCAGTCGTCACCGTCGCGACGGGCCCGCGTGCGCATCGCCCCGGGGTCGGAGCCGGCGTCGGGCTCGGTCAGGCCGAAGCAGCCGATCAGCTCGCCGGTCGCCATGCGCGGCAGCCACTCCTGGCGCTGCTCCTCGCTGCCCCAGCGGTGGATCGCGAACATCGCCAGCGACCCCTGCACCGACACCAGCG
>CAZKZQ010000048.1:4075-7928 GCA_964557235.1 uncultured Nocardioidaceae bacterium | reverse complement strand
CTGCCCCAGCGGTGGATCGCGAACATCGCCAGCGACCCCTGCACCGACACCAGCGAGCGGATGCCGGAGTCCGCGGCCTCGAGCTCCAGGCAGGCCAGGCCGTACGCCGTCGCGGTCGTCCCCGCGCAGCCGTAGCCCTCGAGGTGCATGCCGAGCAGCCCGAGGTCGCCGAACGCCCGGGCGAGGTCGCGCGCGGGGAGCGACCCCTCGTCGTACCACTGCGCGAGGTGGGGGCGGACCTGCTGCTCCAGGACCGAGCGGACGCTGGCACGCATGGCCTTGTCGTCGTCGGAGACGAGGTCGTCGAGGTCGAGGAGAGCGAAGGGATGGGTGCTCATGGTCGGAGCATGTCAGGCGCGCGCCGGAAGGGTGAAGCGCACCAGGCAGCCCCCGGCCTCGGACTCCTCCACCTGGAGGGTGCCGCCCTGCTGCTCGACCAGCCGCCGGGCCCGCACCAGACCGGGCACCTCATCGGGCGCGTCCGGGCGCTCCTCGGTCACGGCCCGGCGACGGTGCTCGGGGATGCCGGCCCCGTCGTCGAGGACGGTCAGCTCCCAGAGCCCCTCGTCGGGGTCGCGCAGGCGGCGCGCGCTCACCGTGACCGTCACCGCCTCCCCGTCGGCGGAGACGGTGTGGACCGCGGCGTTGTCGACGAGGTTGAGCAGCACCTGGCGCACGGCCATGTGGTTGGCCTGCACGACCGGGAGGGGGCCGCCTGCCTGCACGGTCACGACGGCGGGGTCGAGCAGGCTGCGGACCCAGTCGAGGCTGACCCCGAGGTCGACGTCCCCGCGCAGCTCGCCGGCACGGGCGCGGGCCTGGAGCAGCACGCTCTCGACCCGGTCGGCGGCGGTGTGGGCCGAGACCACGATGCGGCGCAGCAGCTGCTGGCTGATCGTCGGGAGGTTCTCGTCCTTGGCCACCAGCTCGGCGAAGCCCGACATCGCGGCGAGCGGGGCGCGCAGGTCGTGGGCGACGGTCTCGACGAACCCGTGGGCGTCGCCGAGGAGCTCCTCGAGGCGCAGGACGGCGACGTCGAGGGCGCGACGAAGCTCCTGCTCGACCTGGTCTGTCCCTCCGGCCGTCATCGACGACCCTCCTCGCTCACGCGCCTTGGCTCAACGCGATCGGTCCCTCCCGAGATCCAACTCGCTGCACCGTAACGCAGCCCCCTGGGTTCCCGGGCCCCTTGCCGGTGCGTCACGCCCCGGAGGGTGCACCTAGCCTGGTCGCATGGAGACCACCGAGGTGCTGCGCCTGATGCAGGACGTGGCAGCGGAGGTCATCAACCCACGCTTCCGCGCGCTGGACGACGCGGAGATCGCCGAGAAGCAGCCCGGTGACCTGGTCACCGCCGCCGACCACGAGTCCGAGACCCTGCTCACCGCCGCGCTGCTGGAGGCCTACCCCGACGCCGTCGTGCTGGGCGAGGAGGCCTACGCCCACGACCCGCACCTGATCGCGCGCTTCGTCGGGGCCGAGCACGGCTTCACCGTCGACCCCGTCGACGGCACCCGCAACTTCGTCCACGGCTCCCCCGACCACGCGGTCATGTGTGCCGAGGTCGTGCGCGGAGAGACCACCCGGGCGTGGATCTGGCAGCCCCAGCACGAGACGTCGTACGTCGCGGAGCTGGGCGGCGGTGCCTATCGCAACGGCGAGCGCCTGGTGCGTCCGCCCGTGGCGGGCGACCCGGTGGGGGCGACGTCGCGCCGCCGCTGGCGCGAGGGCAGCCTCGGCGACCTGCCCAAGCTGCGCAACACCTGGTGGTGCTGCGGCGTCGACTACCCGCACCTGGTCGAGGGCGACGCGGACTACCTGCTCTACGGCCACCCCAAGCCCTGGGACCACGCCCCCACGGGGCTCGTGCTCACCGAGGCGGGCGGGTTCCTCGGCGACCTCGAGGGCAACGCCTACACCGCGTGGACGCACACGCCGCTGCTCGTCGCGGCGGCTGACCGGCCGACGTACGACCGGGTGCGTCACGCGGTCGCGGAGGACTCCCGCAAGCCCTGACCCTCGTCCTCGACGACCGGCGCCGGCCGCGCCGCGATCCAGTAGAGCGGCGCGGCGATCGCGAGGATCGCGCCGCCGGCATACATCGCGGCGCTGACCGAGACGCCGTCGGCGAGCGCGGTGAGGCAGATCAGCCCCAGGGCACCGGCGGGCTGGGCACCCCAGGAGTTCAGCGACACGACGGTCGCGCGGACCTCGCTGGTGGCGTTGCGGTGCAGCAGCGTGCTGTGGGCGGCACCACCGATGCCGTGGGCGCCGTAGCAGGCGAGGTAGACCGCGAGCACGCCGACGAGGCCGCCGAGGAGCCCCATGGCGACGACCGTCAGCCCGAGGAGGATCCGGGAGACGACCGCTGCGTTGCCGATGCCGATCCGTCTGCCCAGCCAGGGCATCACTGCCGAGCCGGCGGCCGAGAGCACCCAGGCCGCGGTCGCGGCCGGACCGGTGATCGCCGCAGCGGCCTCCGGCCCGGAGGTCACCTCGGCGAGGCGCACGGGCAGCAGCGACTCGTAGGTCCCGACGCCGAGTCCCCACAGGACGTCGAGGACCACGAGTGCCATCAGCGCCTGCGAGGCGCGGAGCAGGCGGACGCCGGCCACGATCGTGCGCGGGGTCTCGCGCACCGACGCCATCACGCCCGGCCCGCCGTGACGCGGGGGCTCGGTCATGAGCAGCAGGACGGCGACGAGGCTGACCGCCTGCACGGCCAGGGAGACCGCGACCGGGGCGGTCAGCGCGGACATGCCGTCGGCCGGGTCCCAGGCGATGAGGCCACCGCTGGCGACGGAGCCGAGGGCGATGGCCAGGGACACGACCGTGCCGTAGAGGCTCATCCCGCGGTCGATGCGCGCGGCCGGGTCGGCGGCCTGCGCCGCGTCGACGTACCACGCGTCGAGCGGGCCGCTGTCGAGCGCGCGGAAGACGCCCTGGAGCGCGAAGACCACGGCGAACAGCGCCAGGGAGTCCGCCACCAGCAGCACGGCCATCGACGTCATGCCGATGACGACGGCGATCGCCTGCACGGGGCGTCGGCCGAGGCTGTCGGCGAAGCCGCCCGTCGGCAGCTCGAGGGCGAACACCACCCACCCCTGCATCGACGCGGCGAGCCCGATCTGGGCGAGGGTGAGGCCGCGGTCCAGCGGCAGCAGCACGAAGATCGGGATGAGGAACCCGACCGACAGCCACCGCAGGGCGGCGAGGACGAGGAAGCGGCGCAGGACGGTCTGCTCGGTCATGGTCATACGGGCCAGTCCCCTCGGATCGGGACGGTGTGGAACAGCACGACGACGCGCTCCGCGCCGTCGACCCCGGCCTCACGACCGGCGGCGATCGAGGCGTTGCGATAGCGCTGCACGGTGTCCCACAGCTCGGTGCGGAGCGCGTCGGCCTCCTCGGCGTTGAGGGTGAGCAGGTCGTCGCTGGACGACGCGACGTCGACCCACTCCGGCTCCCACTCGGCCTCCTCCTCCATCCAGCGGTCGAGGAGGCGCTGCTGCCAGCGGTACCACTCGCGACGCAGGCTCACCGAGGCCTTGTGGGCCTCGGGGTTGCCCAGGAAGTCGGTCGGCGACCACGAGGTCGCGGAGTGCACCGAGCGCCACCAGCGCTCCCGCTTGGTGCCGCGCTCGACGTCCTCCTCGACGAAGCCGACCTCGGCGAGCTTGCGGAGGTGATAGCTGGTGACGCCGCTGGACTCCCCCACCCGCTCGGCCAGGCCGCTCGCGGTCGCGGGTCCGTCGGTGCGGAGCAGGCCGAGCAGCCGGGAGCGGAGCGGGTGCGCCAGCGCCTCGAGGGCGACCGGGTCGCGCAGGAGGTACGTCGGGCGCTCGGGCTGCTC
>CAZKZQ010000048.1:0-3975 GCA_964557235.1 uncultured Nocardioidaceae bacterium | reverse complement strand
TGCACTACTGGACCGAGCAGCTCCCCTGTCCCAGGAGCTTCAGGCCGGTGCGGTCGCCGGCCTGGAAGTCGGTGACGCCCGAGGCGTCCTTGGCCATCAGCTGGGTCCGGTCCGTCGTGTGCGCCAGCCCGACGAGGTGGCCGAGCTCGTGCAGGATGATCGCCTTGACCTGGGCCGGTCCCTCGCGGTCGAGGATGTCGGCGATCTGGGGCGCGTCGAGCGCGACCTGCCCGCTGACGTAGTAGCCGCGCAGGCTCCCTCCCCCGCTGACCTGCGTGCTCCCGCCGATGCCGGCCACGGTGCCCTCGAGGTCGGCCACCTGGTCCGGGTCGGTCCACGCCACCAGCACCGGCTGCCGCGCACTGCGGGTCTGGTCCGCCCGGGGCTGCTCGCCGGTGGTGCCGGCCACGCGCATCCGCAGCCCGGTCAGCTCGGAGACCTCGTCGACCGCCTCCTCGACCAGCCCGTCGGTGCCCTCGGGCGCCTGGGTGTCGTTGACGACGATCACGATCTCCTTGCACGGCGAGTAGGTCACCGGGAGGTTCGGGTCGTCGCGCTGGGTCGCCATGAACTCATAGCTGCCCGCGTTCAGCCCCGGGTCGGGCCGGATCCCGAGCGCGCTCTTCACCTGATCCAGGCCGAAGCCGCCGAGGACGCTCGAGGCGAACATCCACGTGCCCGCCGCCAGGAGCGCGAGCAGCAGCACGGCCGAGCCGAGCCGTCCGTCCGCACGCCTCGGCCGGCGACGACCCGGGACGGGCGTGTAGCCGCCGTACTCCCGGTCCAGCTCGCGCATCCGTCGCGCGAGGGCGCGTCTGCGTCGTCGCGGCCCCAGGGTCAGGGCGTCGAGGAGTCGTCCGCGCACTCAGCCCACCCGTGCGGGGAGGGTGAACGTCGAGCCCGGTCCCGTCGTCACGCTGATCGTGTCGGCCACCTTCGAGTTGTACGACGTCGCGTCGGTCGAGCACAGCACCAGCCGCACGCGGTGGCCCGCGCCGAAGCGGTGGGCGAACCCGAGCAGCTTGATCCGCACCGGCTCGTCGACGTCGGCGGCCGGCACCCGCACGGGCGAGATCAGCCGGTGGATCAGCTGCGCGGACCCGTCCGGCGCGACGTCGTACACCTTGCCGAAGAAGACCAGGTCCTGGCCGTTGGTGTGCGAGAGGCGCAGGCGCGCGGACGGCACGCCGACGGCGTAGACCGCCCGCTTGAACCTGCGCGAGGTGAAGGCCGCGAACTGGCCCTCCTGCTCGCTCGGCGGCGTCGTCACCTGCGGCGAGGAGTCGGGGCCGGAGAAGTTCGAGGTCTCGGAGTACGCCGGCGGGGTCCCGTTGGGCGGGTTGAGGAACGTCGCCGAGCCGCTGGCGACCTTGCCGCCGGGGGCGACCAGCGTGGAGCCGCCGGACAGCGTGAACGTGGTCGAGCGGCGGCGGATCGGGAAGGTCGGCGAGGCGCCGTAGCGCTCGTCGGCCGGGCCGCTGCCGGCGTACCTCACCCAGGAGCGGAAGTAGGTGAACGCCGGTCCCCGGCCGCCGTCGGTGTGGCGCAGCCAGTGGTCCAGCCACCCGAGCGAGCGCAGCGGCAGGTAGCACCGGTCCATCTGCGGCACCCGGCGCAGGGTGCCGTCGTAGGCCTCGCACTCGCCGGGCTTGGAGGTGTAGCCGCCGTGGCCGCCGGAGTTCCAGATCATCCCGACGGGCACGCCGCGTCGGGCGAGCGCGCGATAGGTCGACGTCGCGTCGTTGAGGTTGAACAGCGTGTCGCTCTGTCCCTGCACCAGCAGCACGGGGATGTCGACGTCGCGCAGGAACGTGCTCGCCGAGGCGCGCGCGACCAGCCTGCGACCCGCGGCGTCGGAGTCGCCGCTCGCGCTCAGCAGGGCGTAGAGCTGGCACACCGCGAGGTAGAACCCCTGGCACGTCGGGGCTCCCAGGATCTCGGCCGGGTCGCCGGACTCCTGCTTGACCTCGGGACAGCCGCCGTTGCCGCTGCCGGGCTGGGTGTTGCCCGAGGCGAAGAACAGCGTCGTCCACTCCTGCTTGAAGACGCCCTGGACGTTCAGCGTGTGCGTGAACCCGGTCCGGTCGCCGGCGGCGACGAGGTTGTTGGGGTCGAGCGAGTAGCGCAGGTTGTTCCACGTGCGGCCGACGATGCTCGTGCGCACGCGGTGGTCCGCGGCAGCGAGCGGGAGCTGGATGCCGCCGCCGTACGACCCGCCGATGGTGCCGACGACGACGCCGCGACGGTCGCGCTTCACGTAGGGCTTCGACGCGAGCACCTTGGTGATCAGCTGGCTGGCGGCCTTCACGTCGTAGTCGGCCGACTGCAGCGTGATGCAGCCGCCGCTGCCGCCGAAGCCCGAGGAGGTGAAGGTGAGCACGACGTAGCCGTGCGCGGCGAGGAAGCGCGCGGTCGACACGACCTCCTCCGAGGTCTTGGTCAGCCCGAAGCCGTGGGTCATCAGGACGGCGGGCTGCGGGGTGCGGCGGGTCGCGTTGTCGGGCACGTAGAGCCGCGTGTCGAGGTCGATCGCCACGTCGTTCGCCGGGCCGGTCCTCACCGGCACGAGCGCGTCGTGGACCTTCCACGTGTGCGTGCCCGGGCGGATGCGGGTGTGGTCGGAGGCGGCGTGGGCCGAGGTGCCCGAGAGCAGCGCCAGGAGGAGTCCTACCAGCGCTGTGACGGCGGTTGCCCGACCTCGTCGCTGCATCGCGTCACCCCTGCCAGTCGCTGTTGAAGACGTCCAGGCCGAACGTACGTCGCCCAGGGGTGGCGGCGTAGCCGATCGCCGGGAGTCCGAAGAGCTGCTCGACCGACCCGAGCAGCGCGTAGTGGTTGTAGCCGTAGGTCGAGGTCGTCCCCGGCCTGGTCCAGCGCGAGATCGCCAGCAGCCCGATCCGCCCGCCTCCGGGGCCCGTGATCCCCGGGTGCGCGGAGTTCACCGTCGCACCGTCCCCGCAGCACGCGCGGGAGTCGGCCCCGGGGCCGTCGGACTCGTCGGCGGTGATCAGCAGCAGCCCGTCCTGCTGGAACGCCGGCGACGCCAGGATCCGCGGCACCCACGTCCGCATCCAGGCGTTGACGCTCCTCAGGCCGCCCGGCTCGCCGTTGGCGCACGGACGGTCGTGGCCGTCGTGGCAGAGGTCCGGCGTGATGTAGGCGAAGCTCGGCGTCGTCTCCACGGTCTGCAGGTCGGAGGTCAGGTCGCGCAGCGGGCGCACGTGCCGCGCGCAGTACGCCGGCCGGTCGATGACGCTGCGGAAGTAGACGAACGGGTTGTGCTTCGTGGCGTACTCGTTGGTGCTCGACGCGCGCTGCCACGGGTCGGTCGTGCCGAGCCGCGGGTGCTTGCAGGCCGTCCCCATGCTCTCGAGGTAGCCCCGCCAGGTCAGGTCGTGCCGGTCCAGCTGCCCCATCAGCGTCGGCACCCCGCTCGGGAAGACGCAGCCCTTGGTGCCCACCGCCTGGCCCGGCGACCGCGTGCCTGTGCGCACGAAGTCGGCGTACGTCTTGCAGTCGGTCTGCATGTCCGGGTTGACGCCCTGCCCGCTTACCTGGGCGATGTAGTTGCCCTGCGAGTTGTGGGCGGTGCCGTAGTACTGGCTCAGCAGCACGCCCTTGGCTCGGAGGGTCGTCGCGAGGTACGGCGCCCGCGAGTCCGCGCCCCACGTGCGCACGAAACCTTTGTTCTCGATGTTGATCACGAAGACGTGCCCCACCGGCGGGAGGTACGTCGAGCTGGTGAGCCCGGCGCTGCCCCTGCCCTTGTCGGTGCTGTCGTCGTCGCCCACGACCCTGCCGAGGACGACGGCGACCAGCGCTGCGGCCAGGGCGAGGGCGACGGCGAGGAGCACGCCGCGGCGCGCGAGGGTGGGGTGCGAGGTCACCGAAAGATTCTCCGTCCTCCGAGCCCGTCAGTCCGGCACATCGCCAACCCCACGCCGGCCGACCCCGCCCACGGTGGTCGAGCAGCGA
>CAZKZQ010000047.1:0-19193 GCA_964557235.1 uncultured Nocardioidaceae bacterium | reverse complement strand
TGATGAACTGCCTGGCGCTGCAGGACTTCCTCGACAAGGAGGGCGTCGAGACCCGCGTGCAGACCGCCATCACGATGGGCCAGGTCGCCGAGCCCTACATCCCGCGCCGCGCGATCCGCCACCTCGAGAAGGGCCGCGTCGTGATCTTCGGCGCCGGCGCGGGCATGCCCTACTTCTCCACCGACACCGTCGCCGCCCAGCGGGCGCTGGAGATCCACGCCGAGGTGATCCTCATGGGCAAGCAGGGCGTGGACGGGGTCTACGACGCCGACCCCAACCTCGACAGCACGGCGGTGAAGTTCGACCGCCTGAGCTACGACGAGTTCCTGACCCGCGGCCTCAAGGTCGCCGACGCGACGTCGGCCAGCCTGTGCCGCGACAACGACGTCGACATGATCGTGTTCAACCTGTCCGTCGAAGGAAACATCGCCCGCGTCGTCGCGGGTGAGAAGATCGGCACCACGATCTCGCGCGACGGCTGAGCCCCTGCGGACCCGTCCCGGACCGCACCACGAGACCTGCCACGAGACCACGCACCAGAGGAGCAACGGTGATCAACGAGACCCTGAACGAGGCCGCCAGCAAGATGGACAAGGCGGTGGCGGTCACGCGCGAGGACTTCGCGTCGATCCGCACCGGGCGGGCCAACCCGTCGATGTTCCACAAGCTCACCGCGGACTACTACGGCACCCCGACCCCGCTGCAGCAGCTGGCGTCCTTCACGGCCCCCGAGGCCCGCGTCATCATCATCGCGCCGTTCGACCAGAGCGCGATGTCGGCGATCGAGAAGTCGATCCGCGACTCCGACCTCGGCGTGAACCCGACCGACGACGGCAAGACCATCCGCGTCGTCCTGCCCGAGCTCACCGAGGAGCGCCGCAAGGACTACATCAAGATGGCCAAGACCAAGGCCGAGGAGGGTCGCGTCGCGGTGCGCAACATCCGCCGCCACGCCAAGCAGACCCTGGACAAGCTGGAGAAGGACGGCGAGGTCGGCAAGGACGACGTCACCGGTGCCGAGAAGCGCCTCGACAGCATGACCAAGCAGCACACCGACCACATCGACGAGATGCTCAAGCACAAGGAGGCCGAGCTGCTCGAGGTCTGACCTCGCACGAGCACTGCAGCTCCACCTCGCATGGCGACACCCCCCGAGACCGTGCCCGCGCCCGACCAGGGCGACGGGCCGGTCGCGCCTGCGCCCAAGGCGAGCCGTGCAGGACGCAACCTGCCGGCGGCGATCGGCTCGGCGGTCGTCCTCATCGCCCTGATCCTGGCGTCGCTGGCGTTCCAGAAGGCCCTGTTCATGGTGATCGTGGTCGCGGCGGTGGTCGTCGCGATCTGGGAGCTCGACCAGGGCTTCCGCGCCAAGCAGATCAACCTGCCGCAGGAGCCGTTGATGCTCGGCGGTGTCGTGATGGTCATCGTCGCCTACGTGTACGGCGCCCCCGCGCTCGTCACCGCGACCGCCGTCACGGCGCTCAGCACGATGCTGTGGCTGCTGCGGCGCGGGGTCGACGGCTACGTCCGTGACGCCTCGGCCTCGATCTTCGCGCTCGTCTACGTGCCGTTCCTGGGCTCCTTCGTGGCCTTGCTGCTCTCCGAGGGCGACCGCTTCGGCGGCGGCCTGTCCGACGACGGCGTCGGGGCGATCTGCACCTTCATCGGCGTGACGATCTGCTCCGACATCGGCGGCTACGCCGCGGGCGTGCTGTTCGGCCGGCACCCGATGGCGCCGGTGATCAGCCCCAAGAAGTCGTGGGAGGGCTTCGCCGGCTCGGCGATCTCCTGCGTCGCCGGCGGCACGGCCCTGGTCGTGCTGCTCCTCGACGGCCGCTGGTGGGTCGGTGTCCTGCTCGGCCTGGTGACGGTCGTGATGGCGACCCTGGGCGACCTGTGCGAGTCGGTGATGAAGCGCGACCTCGGCATCAAGGACATGTCGCACATCATCCCGGGCCACGGCGGGCTGATGGACCGCCTCGACTCGCTGCTCGCGACCGCGGCCCCGATCTGGCTGATCCTCTACTACCTCGTGTTCAACCGATGACCGAGGAGCCGACCAGGACGCTGCCCCTCGTCTTCGACGAGCCGCGCGGCCGCCGCAAGCCGCCGCGTCACCTGGCCGACCTCGACGCCGCGGGTCGCAAGGAGCTCGTCGAGAGCGTCGGCCTGCCGGGCTTCCGTGCCCGGCAGCTGTCCACGCACTACTTCTCCCGCCTGGTCGACGACCCGGCGGAGATGACCGACCTCCCGGCCGACCACCGAGCCCAGCTGGTGGAGCAGCTGCTGCCGTCGCTGATGGAGCCGCTGCGCACCATGGAGGCCGACCAGGGCACCACCCGCAAGACGCTCTGGAAGCTCTTCGACGGTGCGCTCGTGGAGTCGGTGCTCATGCGCTACCCCGACCGCACCACGATGTGCGTCTCCTCGCAGGCCGGCTGCGGCATGGCGTGCCCGTTCTGCGCGACCGGCCAGGGCGGCCTGCAGCGCAACATGTCGACCGCCGAGATCGTCGAGCAGGTCGTGGCCGGTGCCCGCGCGCTCGCCCGCGGCGAGGTGCCCGGCGGCCCGGGGCGCGTCAACAACGTGGTCTTCATGGGCATGGGCGAGCCGATGGCCAACTACAAGGCCGTCATCGGTGCCGTGCGCCGGCTCACGGACAAGTCGCCCGACGGGCTCGGCATGTCCGCACGGGGCATCACCGTCTCGACCGTCGGCCTCGTGCCGCGCATCGAGCAGCTGGCCGACGAGGGCATCCCGGTGACGCTGGCGCTCTCGCTGCACGCGCCCGACGACGAGCTGCGCGACGAGCTGGTGCCGATCAACACCCGCTGGAAGGTCGGCGAGGCGGTCGAGGCCGCCTGGCACTACGCCGAGCGCACCAAGCGCCGCGTGTCGATCGAGTACGCCATGATCAAGGACATCAACGACCAGGCCTGGCGTGCCGACCTGCTCGGCGACGTGCTGACGTCGTACGGCGACTGGGGCTGGGTGCACGTCAACCTGATCCCGCTCAACCCGACGCCCGGCTCCAAGTGGACCGCCAGCCGACGCGAGGACGAGCGCGAGTTCGTCCGTCGCCTGGAGGCCAAGGGCGTGCCGACCACGGTCCGCGACACCCGCGGCAGCGAGATCGACGGGGCTTGCGGCCAGCTGGCCGCGCACGAGTAGCGTGCGCCTGCTGAGGCCCGTCGTCGGCATCGCCGGCTCCACGGCCCTCTACTACGCCATGCGGCACCTCGGCGTCAGCGTGTACGTCGCGCTGCTGGTCGGGGCGGTGCTGTCCCTGGCCCCCGCGGTGGTCGGGCTGCTCGCCGGGCAGCGCCCGACGGGGCTCGAGGCGTTCTTCACCGTGCTGCTGTTCGCGAGCCTCGTGGTCGCCCTGCTGCCCGGCGACCCGCGCTTCCTGCTGGCCAAGGACGCGCTCGTGACGGCCGGCGTCGGCTCGTGGTTCGCCGCGAGCCTGCGCTTCGCCGACCGGCCGTTGGCCTACCAGTTCGCCAAGCCGATGGCGGAGGGCCGGCTCGGGTGGCCGGGGGACTGGGAGCGGCTGTGGGAGCAGGAGTGGTTCCGCCGGATGTGGCGCACCTCCAGCATCCTGTGGGCCGCGGGCACGCTGCTCGACGCGGTCGTGCGCGTGCTCATGGCCTACACGCTGCCCGCCGACGCCGTCCCCGGCCTCAACCTCGTGCTGTGGGCGGTGACGGTCGTGGCGCTCAACGTGGTCACGACCGTCGTCTACGTCCGCGCCGGGGTCTTCCACCCGGGTCGTCGGTCCTAGAGCGTCGCCAGCGAACGGCCCCACGCGGTCGCGCGCTCGAGCTCGCCCTCGGCCAGCGGGCCCTCCATGTCCATGACGTAGAAGCTCTCCGGGTCCGCGGCGACGTCGTAGCCGTGCTTGCGGGCCGAGCGGGCCGCGCTCCTGGCTGCCGAGCCGGGCAGGTGGTGGACCTTGGTGACCCGGGTGTCGAAGGTCGCGATGCGGTGGTGGGCGCCGCGCTGGGCGGCCAGCCACTCGCGCAGCCCGGGCTCGCCGGAGCCGTGGGGCGCGCCCTGCTTGACCGCGTCCTCGCGGGTCGAGGCCCGCGTCATCGAGAACGCGTGGGTCGGGCCGCCGGCGACGACGAGGTCCACGTCGCCGGGGGAGTCGGGTGCCTCGCGGACGTCGACCACCTCCACCTCGACCGACTCCTGCAGGCCCACGGCGATCGCGCGGGCGACCTGCTCGGTGTTGCCCCAGAGGGACTCGAACACGACCAGTGCCTTCTTCATGGCGATCCTCTCCTTCCACCTCCATCGTCCTCCGGGCCTCACGTGCCGGTGCCCGGGCGAGGTGTCTGGTCGGTCACCCACGGGTCCGCAAAGTGAAGAAACCGCGGTTCGTCGGATCCGAACTGCGGCATTCGGGACCATGGTCCTGCGCGGAGGGCAGGGACGCCCGCTGGGAGCCGCGCACCCGCATGAATCGGTGGAAGGGACGACCCGATGCTGCACTCCTCTGAGGCTGGGCACGCTGCTGCCCCGACGACGCGCACGGCCCGCCTGGTGGCGGTCGCCGGCGCCATGCTCGTCGGGGTCGTCGGAGCCGGCGCCGGACTGGCGCTGAGCGCGACCGAGGCCGCGCCCGTCTGCGGACCGGGCGGCCAGCTGCTCGAGCTGTCGCACGGTCACCTGGTCTGCACCCACGCCGACGAGGCGCCGCCGGGGGTCGACGTCACCGAGCCGGTCAGCACGACCGAGCTGAAGGCGCGGCCCGGGGCCGCCGACGCGGCGTACCAGGCGGCTGAGGACCTCGGGGTGCCCGGCTACTACGCCGCCAACGCCTCGAGCCCGAGCGTGCCCTGCGACGGGGACGGCACGAGCGGCTACCGCGTGCAGGCGATGTACGTCGTCGAGCAGAGCAAGGCCAACCGGTTCAGCTCCCTGCAGAGCAGCTTCAAGCTGTGGGCCGCGGGCACCGACGACGTGGTCAACCGGTCGGCCGCGCTGACCGGCGGCGTGCGGCACCTGCGCTACGTCACCGAGTCCGACGGCGCCGGTGGCTGCACCGCCAAGGTGCTCAACGTGACCGTGCCCGACGGCTCGATGTCGAGCTTCAACGCGACCATCTCCGCGGTGCAGGCGCTCGGCTACAACAACCCCGCACGCAAGTACATGATGTGGACCGACGCGACCTCGCTGTGCGGCATCGCGACGACGTACCCCTACGACACCGACGGCCAGGCCAACCCCAACAACGGGTCCTACGCGCAGTACGCCCGGATCGACTCGGGCTGCTGGGGCTTCGGCAACGGCAGCAACCAGCACAGCGTCGAGGCGCACGAGATCGTGCACACGCTCGGCAGCGTCATGCGCACCGCCCCGCACGGCACGACCAACGGCCACTGCTGGGACGAGTCCGACACGATGTGCTACGCCGACGGCGGCGGGCACGCGATGGTGCAGATCTGCGACGCGGCCCAGGAGTACCTCCTGGACTGCAACAGCGACGACTACTTCAGCACCTACCCGGACCCGGGCAGCTATCTCGACACCCACTGGAACGCCGCGGACAACCGTTTCCTCATCGGCGGCGGCGACGGCAGCGGTGGTGGGTCCGCCGGCGCACCGACCGTGCTGGGCGCGACGCTGGCGGTGAACAACCCTGCGATCCCGGGCCTGCCGACGCAGGCCGAGGTGAGCCCGTCGCTGCCGAGCGGCCGCACGCTGTCCTCGGTGACCTGGAAGGCCGGGCGCAGCGACTGCGTCTTCACCGCGCCGACCGAGCTCGTCACCGACGTGGTCTGCAACGCCGCGACCGCGACGGCGACCTCGGTGACCGTGACCATCAAGGACTCCACGGGCGCGACGAAGACCGTCACCAGCCCGCTGACCTTCACCACCACGACCCCGCGCGACGTCGTCGTGGGCCTCGCGCTCGACAGCCAGGACGCGGCGGACTCCGCGACCGCGTCGGTGTGCACCTCGACGGCGTTCCCCGTCGCGCTGACCGCCGTGGACGCGGCGACCGGCGTGCCGGTCAAGGGCCTCACGGTCTCCGCCACCAAGCAGGCCGACGGCACCACGACGGCCACCTCGGTCGGCGCGAAGCCGACCGACGCGACGGGCACCTCGCTGCTCTCGACGACGGCCGCGGTCGGCACGACCGTGACCGCGAGGTCGACCGCGGTCGGAGCCTGGCGCGCCGCGACCCCGGTGACGATGAAGGCCGTCCCCGCCAAGTGCACCGTCGACCTGACGGTCGACGCGACGCCGACGACGTCCTACTACGGCGACCCCGTGACGGTGAGCGGCACGCTCACGCGCACGGTGTCCGGCGACACGCTGCCGGTCAGCGGCGTGAGCGTCGCGCTCAAGGTGGTCAAGGCCGGCGGCGTCAGCGTCGCGCTGGGCTCGGTCAAGACCGCGGCCGACGGGACCTACCGCGGCGTCTACAAGCCGACCGCGTCCGGCCAGCTCGTCGCGACGGTCGCCGGGACCGCCGGCATCACCGCGACCACGGCCAACGGCCCCGCCCTGACGATCGTCGTGCCCGAGACAGACCTGACGGCCACGGCCGGCACCGTCGACGTCGGCTACGGCGAGCCCGTCACCGCGACCGGCACCCTGCAGCGCGACGCCGGCGGCACCGTCACCCCCGTGGCGTCCGCGACGGTCTCGCTCACCGTCACCGCTCCCGGCAAGGCGCCCGTCGTGGTCGGCAGCGGCCGCACGGCGGCCAACGGGTCGTTCACCGTCACCGGTGCCCTGCGCGTGTCCGGCACCCTCAAGGCGGTGTACGCCGGCACGGCCGGACAGCCGGCCGCGAGCGTCGACCTCGGCCAGGCCACCGCGGGCACCTGGGACACGGCGGTCACCGCCGCGTCGTCGGTCCCGACGGTCGCCCTCGGCGGGACGGCCACGCTGAGCGGCACGCTGAGCAAGACCTACGCCGGCACCACCAAGGCAGCCGGGTCGCAGAAGGTGAAGGTGTACTTCACTCCCACCGGCGGCGCGCCGGCCCTGGTCACGACCGTCACCACGACGAGCGCCGGCACGTGGACGGCCCGCGTCTATCCCAAGGCGACCGGGACCTGGAAGGCCGTGATGAGCGCGGTCGTGGGCTACGCCGGCTCGGAGAGCGGGTCGGTCGCGGTCACGGTCAGCTGAGCCTGCTCGTCGGCCAGCCGCTCGAGCAGGGCGGCCAGCCCGCGGTCGGCACGACCCGGCACGCGTCCCGAGGTCCGCACGTGCGGGGCGAAGGGCGTGGCGACCGGGAGCCCAGCGGAGCGGAGCCGGTCGACGAGGTCCTGGTCCTCGCCGACGGGCACGCCGCGGAAGCCGCCCACCTCGTCGTAGGCGTCGAGCCGCACGGCGAGGTTGGCGCCGTAGACGTGGGTGTGCGCCTCGCCGTCGATCCCGTCGGCGATGAGCCGGTCGTAGGCCGCCCGCGTCGCGGCGTCGGCCTGCCAGCCGCTGACCTCGACCATGCCGGCGACCGCCACCGCCCCGGTGGCGCGTGCGGTGGCCAGGGTGCTGCTCAGCCAGGTCAGCGGGACCGCGGAGTCGGCGTCGGTGTTGAGCAGCCACCACGTGCGGGGCGTGGTCACCGGTGCGAGGCTCCGCGCCCGGTCGACCAGCACCGCGCGGGCCTCGCCCACGCTGCCCGAGGTGGTGTCCTCGACGACCACGGCCTCGATCCGGTCGTGCCCCTCGAGCATCGCCTCGGCGAGCGCGTGCGTGCGGTCGCCGCAGTGGTGCGCCGAGACGGCCACGACCACGCGCCCGACGTGGCCGAGCGCCTGCGCGTGCGTCGCGGCGCAGAGCACGTGCGCGAGGCAGACCGGGAGCGCGTCCTCCTCGTCCTTGGCGGGTACGGCGACCAGCACGCTGGGCGGACCTGTCACGAGTGCTGCCCGAGCCACGTCGCGTCGGAGTCGGCGTCCTGCTGGGCGAGGTAGAGCGGCAGGTCGTGCAACGCCGCGGCGAGGTCGGCGTCGAAGGCCAGCGCGGCCGCGCCCACCAGGGCCCGCGTCTGCTCGACCAGCCGGTGCGCCGAGGCCGTCACCGCGCTGCGCACCCAGGTCGCCAGGTGGCGCGGGTCGTCGGTCTCCCCGGCCTCCACCCCAGCCCGGCGTACGACGGCCGCCGCGCTGAGCGCCTCGGTGCGGGCCAGGCCGAGGCGTCGGAGCCGCGCCGGGGACCGTCGCTCCTCGGGCACCGCGGTCTCGGCGAGCTCGAGCACCCGGGCCGCGCAGCCCGCCCAGACCGCGGCGACGCCGATACCGCCGAGGTGGAAGCTGTGCCGCGTGAGGTACCAGTCGGGTGGTCCGACGAGCGGGGTGCACGAGTCCGGCGCGACCGCCCGGTCGAGGTGCACGGTGTGGGAGCGACTGAGCGCCATCGCGGGGGACTGCCACGCCGAGTCGTCGACGGGCCACCGCGACACGTCGAGGTCGAGCAGGTGGTGCCGGCCGTCGGTGGTCCACACCGGCACCAGCGCGCGGCCGACGACGCCGGTCCCGGAGGCGAACCGGAGCGTGCCGTCGAGGACCCAGCCGTCGGCGACCCGCTCGGCGTGGATGCCGGTGCCCTGCGACCGGCTCGCCCACACGGCGTACGCCTGACCCGGGACGGGGTCCAGCCCGGCCTCCGCGAGGATGCGCAGGGCGTCGAGGTGGCCCTCGGTGAGGCGGCCGAGGACGACGTCGGTGGCGCCGAGGCGCAGCAGCCCCTCGAGGAAGTCGGGCCACGACGCCCCGGCGGTGGGCACCTGGTCGGCCAGCTGCAGCACGGCCGTGCGCTGGTCCCGCGGCTCGGTCGACCGGTTCCCGAGGTCGAGGGGCGTGGGGAGTCCTGCGGCCACCGTCACCGCACCCACGTGCGCAGCTCGAAGTCCGGGTCCTGCAGCCACGTGTGCTCCTTCCAGCCCGAGCCGGTGAGCGCCCCGCCGAGCTCGGCCAGGGAGGCGGCGCCGGAGACCAGTGTGTCCTCGGCCTGGTGACGCCACGACACGGCGGCGACCTCGACGGCCAGGGGCAGGGCCGTGACGGCCTGCGCCACCGCGGCACGGTCCTCCGCGGACAGGTAGTAGAGGACCTCGGCGAGCACGACCAGGTCCGCCCCGCGGGCAGGCTCGGGCACCTGCGGCAGGGCGTTGACCAGCGCGCGCACGTGCCGCCACGGGCCGGTGTGCTCGGCGGTCAGCTCGACCGCCCGCGGTGACAGGTCCGTGGCGACCACACGGTCGCAGCGCGGCGCGAGCGACGCCGCCACCTGCCCGACCCCGCAGGCGGCGTCCCAGACGGTGGAGTAGTGCTCGGCGGCCAGGGCGGCGCCGAGGCAGGCGGTCTTGCGGCGCTCGTACCACCGGGTGTGCACTCCGAACGGGTCGGCCTCGGCGCGGTAGCGCGCGTCGAAGTCGGGCAGGGCCTCAGCCACGGGTGACCAGCCACTGCACCCGGTGGCGGGCGACCAGCTCGGCGGGCACCACGGGCGGCCAGCCCGGCCGCCAGGGCTCGAGCTGGGAGGTGAAGCAGCCCAGCGCCCGGTCCCGGGCGGTCCCGGCGTCGGGGGAGGTGTCGAGCACGTGGAGCGCGTCCCCGTGGCCGGCGACGTCGTCGGGGGAGAGCCAGTACGGCGCCCACACGACGTACTCCAGCAGCGGCAGGCCGAGCCGCTCGGCGACGACCGCGGCGGCGGCCCCCGCGGCCGCGTGGTCGGGGTGCGGGTCGTGGCGCCACGGCGCGAGGAGCAGGGTCCCGGGCTCCGTCGCGCCGGCGATCACGGCCGCCGCGCGGTCGACGCTCACGGCGCCGTCGGGCAGGCCGCCGGAGCCGACCGGGACGACCCCGAGCTCCGCCAGGGCGCAGCGCCACTCCGCCAGGCGCACCGCCGCCACGTCGTCGGGGTGGGAGTCGCTGTCGCCGAAGCAGGCCTCGCCGGCGGTCAGGGTGAGCCCCCGCGCCGGCACGTCCAGCGAGGCGAGCAGGCGTCCGGCCCCCAAGGACTCGTCGTCGGGGTGTGCCCCGACGACGAGGACCGCGTCACAGTCAGG
This sequence comes from uncultured Nocardioidaceae bacterium, assembly GCA_964557235.1. GTDB lineage: Bacteria > Actinomycetota > Actinomycetes > Propionibacteriales > Nocardioidaceae > Marmoricola_A. Next base: position 9,157 of record CAZKZQ010000047.1, on the reverse strand, counting down.
CAGGGTGAGGCCTGAGGACTCGACGTGCGAGGCCCAGTCGTCGGGCAGCAGAGGCGGCGCGCAGGGCGCCGGGGCGGGCAGGGCGGCAGGGGCATGGGTGGGGGCCACTCTGGGGACGCTAGGCAGTGGCTCTGCGAGGCGGAACCTCCCAACGGGTGAGCGCCCGCCGCGAGCGACGAGACGAAGAACACGACGAGCAGGAGAAGGACAGGACACGATGAGCACGGCTGGCACTCGGCTGAGGTTGGCGCTGGTGAACGACTACGAGGTGGTCGTCCGCGGGCTCGCGCACATGCTCGAGGAGTTCGAGGACCTGGAGGTCGTCGAGCTCGACTCCAACACCGACGTCGCGCAATTCGTCGACGTCGCGCTCTACGACACCATGGCCCAGAGCCAGGGCGACGGCTCGGACGTCGCCACGCTGGTCGCCAACCCCGAGGTGCGCCACGTCATCGTCTACAGCTGGAACCTCGACCACGCCCTGCAGCGCCGCACCCTCGACGCCGGCGTCAGCGGCTACGTCTCCAAGGGGCTCTCGGCCTCCGAGCTGGCCGCGGCGATCCGCGAGGTCGCGTCCGGCCAGGTCCTCGAGGCGCCCACAGGCCCGCACGACGACGAGATCGACGGTCCCGAGGAGGGCGACTGGCCCGGGCGCGAGCACGGGCTGACGGCCCGCGAGTCCGAGGTCCTGGCCCTCATCACCCAGGGCAAGAGCAACCAGGAGATCGCGGAGCTCTCGCACCTGTCGATCAACTCGGTCAAGACCTACATCCGTCACGCCTATCGCAAGATCGGCGTCGACAGCCGGAGCAAGGCGGTGCTGTGGGGCATCGACCACGGCTTCCGGCCCGACACCGTGCGGATCCGCAGACCCTGACGGTGCCGGACCGGCCGGACGGGCCGCGTCGCCGGGGTCACCACGCCTGGGCGATGACCTCGCCGAACAGCTCGTGCTCGTCGACGTCGAGCCCGCGGCGGCGGAACCACGTGCACAGGTTGGTGCAGTCGCGCAGCAGCAGGTCCGGTGCCGACGGGTTGGCGACGAGGTCGACGACCTGCGGCAGGTCGATGACCACCAGCCGGTCGCCGGCCGCGAGCACGTTGTAGGGCGACAGGTCGCCGTGGGCGAGCCCGGCCCTCGCCAGCAGTCCGAGCGCGTCCCGCGCCTGCTCGTAGTACGACGCGAGCAGGTCACGGTCGGGCCGGGTGGCGGCGAGCCGTGGCGCCGGCAGGCCGTCGGGCCCGGTCACGAGCTCCATGAGGATCTCGGTCCCGTCGATCTGCACGGGGTAGGGCACCGGCATCCCGAGCGACCACAGCCGGGTCAGGGCGCTCCACTCGGCGATCGCCCACTGGGCGCTCGCCACCGCACGGCCGTACGCCGACCCCTTGGCCAGCGCGCGCTGGTCACGGGAGCGCCGCACACGTCGGCCGTCGGTGTAGGCCGCGCTGCGGTGGAACGACAGGTGCTCGGGGCTGCGGTAGCGCTTCGCGGCGAGCACGGCCCCGTCGCTGTCGGGCAGGGCGCGCTGCAGCAGGAAGACGTCGGCCTCCTTGCCGGTCTTGAGGATGCCGAGCTCGGTGTCGATCGCGCCCCGGTCGGTGATGACCCAGTCGGGTCGGGGCTCGGGTCCGCGGCACAGCGGCTCGACGTCGAGGAAGGTGCTCCACCGCTGCCCGTCGGGCAGGTCGTCCTCGAAGACGGTGAATTCGAGGGTGAAGCGTGAGGGGTCAGATGGTTGAGCGGAGAGGCTCACGAGAACTCCGGAGGTGAGAGGGGTGGAAGGGCAGGCAGGAACCCAGGACAGCCATGTCTCATCCCTCCTCTCGTCCTCCGGCGCCGACGGCGCACGTGGGACTCCAGGGTGACGGCCGGGGGCCCCGGCAGGCAACCGATTTTCCGTCGTAGGCTGATGCGTCCCAGAGGAGGGTCCCCTTGCCGATCGCCCGTCCGCGCGCCGTCGCCGCCCCGGCGCTGCTCGCCGCACTCGTCCTGTCGCTCGCCGTCTCGCTCCTGGTCCCCGGTGGACCGGTCGCGGCCCAGGCACCTCCCACGGTCGTGGGGGCGTCCGACGGCCCAGACGCCTACTTCCCCGAGGACGGCAACGGTGGCTACCAGGTCACGCACTACCGCATCCACGACCGCTACCGTCCCGGCACCGACGAGCTGGTCGGGCGGACCACGCTCACGGCCGTCGCCGGTGAGGACAACCTGTCGTCCTTCCACCTCGACCTGCGCCTGACCCCCGACGAGGTGACGGTGGACGGGCAGCCGGCGACCTTCTCCAAGCCGACGAAGCACGAGCTCAGGGTCACGCCGGCGACGCCCGTCGCGGCCGGCTCGACGTTCCGGGTCTCCGTGCTCTTCCACGGCTTCCCGACGAAGGTCGGCACCGGGACGTTCTGGGAGGCCTTCTTCCGCTCCGGCGGCGAGACCGCCGCCGTCGGCGAGCCGCAGATCGGCCCGCAGTGGTTCGCGGGCAACGAGACGCCCGGCGACAAGGCGACCTACGACATCACGATCCGCGTGCCCCGCGGCCAGCAGGCGGTCAGCAACGGCCACCTCGTCTCCCGCACCGTGACCCAGCACTGGACGGCGTGGCGGTGGCGCATCAACGAGCCGATCAGCACCTACCTCGCGTTCTTCGTCGCCGGCCGGTTCGAGAACCGTCGCGACCACGTCGACGGCCGGTCGCTGGTCTACTCGGTGTCCAGGCAGCTCGCGAAGGCCCAGCGGGAGAGGGCGTTCGACCTCCTGACCACCACCCCGCGGGTGCTGCGCTGGGCCGAGCAGCGCTTCGGCCGCTACCCCTATGCCGATGCCGGCGGCGTGATGTCCTCGGTGCCGACCGGCTTCGCGCTCGAGAACGCCTCGCGCCCCTTCTACTCCTGGTACGGCGGCCCGGGGACGATCGGCCTGATCGTGCACGAGCTGGCCCACCAGTGGTTCGGCGACACGATCGCGCTCGAGCAGTGGCGCGACACCTGGCTCAACGAGGGCTTCGCGACCTACGTCGAGTGGCTGTGGGAGGAGTCGCACGGCCGCAGCACGGTCGACGAGCTCCTCCACGCGACGTACTCCTCGGAGGGCGCGGGCTCGTCGTTCTGGGACCTCGAGGTGAGCGACCCGGGACCGGAGCACATCTTCGACACCGAGGTCTACCAGCGCGGCGCGATGATGCTGGCGGCACTGAGGTGCCGGGTCGGGGCGGCCCAGATGGGCGACCTGCTGCGCGCGTGGCTGGTCGCCCACCGCGACTCGACCGGCACGGGCACGGGGACGGGGGAGCAGTTCCGTGCGCTCGCGGCCGCCGAGACCGGGGAGGACCTGACCGCGTTCTTCCAGCACTGGCTGGACGACACCGCCAAGCCGGCCGCGACGGCCGCCAACGGACTGGGGTGTGCCTGATGTCCTACGCCGACGCCTTCGAGCGCAGCATCAGCGACCCCGCCGGGTTCTGGGGCGAGGCGGCGGGGCTGGTCGACTGGATCCGCAAGCCCGAGCAGGTCCTCGACGACAGCCATGCGCCGTTCTACCGCTGGTTCCCCGACGCCACGCTCAACACCTGCTACAACGCGCTCGACCGGCACGTCGCCAAGGGCCGCGCCGACCAGGCCGCGCTGGTCTACGACAGCCCGGTCACCGGCACGAAGCGCACCTACACCTACGCCCGGCTGCTCGAGGAGGTCGCGGCGTTCGGTGGCGTCCTGCGCGGGCTCGGCGTCCAGAAGGGCGACCGGGTCGTGATCTACATGCCGATGATCCCGGAGGCCGTCGTCGCGATGCTGGCCTGCGCACGCATCGGCGCGGTGCACTCGGTGGTCTTCGGCGGGTTCGCGGCCCACGAGCTCGCGGTGCGCATCGACGACGCGCGCCCGACCGTCGTGGTCGCCGCCTCGTGCGGTGTCGAGCCCACCCGCGTGGTGGAGTACAAGCCGCTGCTCGACCGGGCCCTCGAGCTCGCCTCCCACGAGCCCGCCGCGGTCGTGCTCAAGCAGCGCCCGCAGGCCGAGGCGACGATGCAGGAGGGGCGCGACCTCGACTGGGACGTCGCGATGCGCGCCGGCCGCACCGACCCCGCCGCGGTCGTCGAGGTCGCCGCCACCGACCCGCTCTACGTCCTCTACACCTCCGGCACGACGGGCAAGCCCAAGGGCATCGTGCGTGACAACGGCGGCCACGCGGTCGCGATGGCCTGGTCGCTCCCGCACGTGTACGACGTCCACGCCGGCCAGGCCTGGTGGGCCGCCTCCGACGTCGGCTGGGTGGTCGGCCACTCCTACATCGTCTATGCGCCGCTGATCACCGGCGCGACGACGATCCTCTACGAGGGCAAGCCGGTCGGCACCCCCGACGCGGGCGCCTTCTGGCGGGTGGCGGCCGAGCACCGCGTGGAGGGGCTGTTCACCGCGCCGACCGCGATCCGCGCGATCAAGAAGGAGGACCCGAGCGGGTCCCTCCTCGCCGAGCACGACCTGTCCGCGCTGCGCACGCTCTTCCTCGCCGGGGAGCGGCTCGACCCCGACACCTACGAGTGGGCCACCTCGACGCTGGGCGTGCCTGTGGTCGACAACTGGTGGCAGACCGAGACCGGCTGGCCCATCGCGTCCAACCTGCGCGGCCTCGACCCGATGCCGATCAAGGCCGGGTCGCCGTCCGTGCCCGTGCCGGGCTTCGACGTCCAGGTGCTCGACCCGTCGGGGTCCCCGGTGGAGGCCGGGACCGAGGGCGCCATCTGCATCCGGCTGCCGCTCCCGCCGGGGACGCTGCCGACGCTGTGGGGAGACGACGAGCGCTACGTGTCGTCGTACCTCTCGACCCACGCGGGCTACTACGTCTCCGGCGACGGGGGCTACGTCGACGAGGACGGCTACCTCTACGTCATGGGCCGCACCGACGACATCATCAACGTCGCCGGGCACCGCCTCTCGACCGGCTCGATGGAGGCGGCCATCGCCGCCCACCCGGCCGTCGCGGAGTGCGCGGTCATCGGGGTCGCCGACCCGCTCAAGGGCCAGTCCCCGCGCGGGTTCGTCGTCCTCAAGGCCGGCGTCGAGACCGACCCCGAGCAGATCAGGGCCGAGCTGGTCGCCAAGGTGCGCGACGAGGTCGGGCCGGTCGCGTCGTTCAAGGAGGTCGACATCGTGGCCGGCCTGCCCAAGACCCGCTCCGGCAAGATCCTGCGCAAGACGATGCGCGAGATCGCCGACGGCAAGGACGCCACCCCGCCCTCGACGATCGAGGACACCGGCGTGCTCGACGCGCTGCGGCCGACGCTGCGCCGCGAGGGCTGAGCGCCGGTCAGTGGCCGCCGATGAGGGGCGCCATCGCGCGGGCGATGCGTGACTCGTGCCGGGTGAGGCGCTCCTCGCCGTCGGCGAGGCTCATCGCGCGCAGGCCGGCGTTGATCCCCAGCCAGCGCAGCGGCTCGGGCTCCCAGCGGCGTGAGCGGTGGTCGACCCAGGGGAGCACGGTCAGGTCCGTCGAGCGGCCCAGCACCAGGTCGCGCAGCGTGCGTCCGGCGAGGTTGGTCGTGCTGACGCCGTCGCCGACGTAGCCGCCCGCCCACGCGATCCCGGTCGAGCGGTCCAGCCCCACCGAGGCGCACCAGTCGCGCGGGATGCCGAGCGGGCCGCCCCAGGCGTGGGTGAACCGTGCGTCGCGCAGCACGGGGAACATCTCGCGCAGGGTGCCGCGCAGCGCCTCCCAGACGTCGGGGTCGGCGTCGAAGGACGGCGCGACCGCGGAGCCGAAGTGGTAGGGCGCCCCGCGTCCGCCGAACGCCAGCCTCCCGTCGGCGGTGCGCTGGCCGTAGACCACCAGGTGCCGGTGCTCGCTGAACGTCGCCCGGCCGGCGAGTCCGATCTCCTCCCAGACCGCGTCGGGCAGCGGCTCGGTGGCGACCATCAGGGAGTAGACGGGCACGACCGCGCGGCGGTGCCCGGGCAGGCCCGGCGTGTAGCCCTCGGTCGCCCGCACCACGACGTCGGCGCGGACGGTGCCGTGCTCGGTCACCACGCGTCGCGGCGCGATGCGCGTGACCCGGGTGTGCTCGTGGATCGTGCCGCCGAGCCGCTCGACGGCCGCCGCGAGCCCGCGCACCAGGCGCCAGGGATGGATGGCCGCGCAGTCGGGGGTGTACGTCGCCCCGAGCGTGCGGCTCATCCGCACGACCGACGCGGCCTCCTCGGCCGACAGCAGGGTCAGGTCGTCGCGGCCCCACAGCCGGGCGTGCTCGACCTCGGCCCTGGCCCGCGCCAGCTGCACCGGGGTCCGCGCGACGACGACCGTGCCGCCCTTGGTGACGTCGGCGTCGATGCCCTCCTCGCCGGCCACGCGCACGACCTCGTCGACGCTGTCCTGCATCGCGGCGTGCTGCGCCCGCGCCGCGGCGTACGACGACCCGGGCAGCCGGGCGAGCTTGTCCGGCCCGGCGGGGAACAGCGCGGAGCACCAGCCGCCGTTGCGCCCGGACGCGCCGAACCCGGCCGTCTCGGCCTCGAGCACGACGACGCGGAGGGTGGGGTCCTCGCGGAGCAGGTAGTAGGCGGTCCACAGCCCCGTGAACCCGGCCCCCACGACCGCGACGTCGCAGCTGACGTCACCGCCCAACGGCGAGCGCGGGGTGGGCTCGGAGTCCCACCAGAGCGGTGTGGTCAGCGAACGCCCCAGCTGTAGGTCTGCTTGCGCAGCTTGAGGTAGACGAAGGTCTCGGTGGAGGTGACCCGGTCCAGGGCGCGGATGCGCTTGCTGACGATCTCGAGCAGGTGCTCGTCGCTCTCGGCGACGACCTCGACCATGAGGTCGAAGGAGCCGGCGACCACGACGACGTAGTCGACCTCCTCCATCTCCGCGATCGCGTCGGCGAGGGGCTCCAGGTCGCCGGAGGCGCGGATGCCGATCATGGCCTGGCGGCTGAAGCCGAGCTCGGTGGGGTCGGTGACCGCGACGACCTGCATCACGCCGGAGTCGATCAGGCGCTGCACGCGCTGGCGCACGGCCGCCTCGGAGAGCCCCACGACCTTGCCGATCGCGGCGTAGGAGCGGCGGCCGTCCTGCTGCAGCTGCTCGATGATGGCCTTGGAGACCTCGTCGAGGTGGTTGCGGGACCGGGTCGGCCGCGGCTGGGGCTTGGTCACGCGCCGATCGTCGCATCAGCGACCAGCGGCGTCAAAGGTTTCAGGCGGGTTAAATCAATCGAATCCGCAGAGACATGAAATCGTGACAACTGATTCCCTTGTCGGTGTCACACCACCATGCGATTATCCTCAGCAACCGACCGAGGAGGCCGATCCATGACCCGCACCCGTCGCCCCACCCCCTCTCTCCCGATGCTCGAGCACCTGCCCGAGGTCGACCGCCGCCTGTTCCTGAGGGGACTGAGCGCTGCAGGCATGGGGGTCGGTGGGTCCGCCCTGCTGGCGGCGTGCGGCACCTCCGGCACGAAGATCGCGGCCGACGAGTGCAAGAGCACCGACAAGTCGGACACCGAGAAGACCTTGGTCTGGTCCAACTGGCCCGAGTACATCGACGTCGACGGCAACCGCATGCCCTCCTTGCAGAAGTTCCAGAAGGAGTCGGGGCTCAAGGTCACCTACAACACCGACGTGAACGACAACAACGACTTCTTCGCCAAGGTCAAGAACCAGCTCGGTGCGTGCGAGCCCGTCGGCCGCGACATCTTCGTGCTGACCGACTGGATGGCCGAGAAGATGATCAACGCGGGGTGGATCCAGGAGCTGGACCACGACAACCTGCCCAACGTCGACGCCAACCTGGTCGACAACCTCAAGGAGCCGCAGTGGGACCCGGGCCGCAAGCGCAGCGTCCCGTGGCAGAGCGGCTTCACCGGCATCGCCTACAACGCGAAGTACACCAAGCCGGTCGGCTCCTTCGAGGAGCTCATGACCCGCTCCGACCTCAAGGGCAAGGTCAGCCTGCTCAAGGAGATGCGCGACACGATGTCGTTCATGCTCAAGCTCAGCGGCTCGGACCCCACGGACTTCGACGACGACGCGTGGGGCCAGGCGGTCGACAAGCTCAAGGAGTACGTCGGCAGCGGCCAGATCCGCCGCTTCACCGGCAACGACTACACCGACGACCTCAACAAGGGCGACATCGTGGCCTGCGAGGCATGGTCGGGCGACGTCATCGCGATGCAGTTCGACAACCCCGACATCAAGTGGGTCGTCCCAGAGGAGGGGCTGGTCCTCTGGAGCGACAACATGCTCGTTCCGAACAAGGCCACCCACAAGGCCAACGCGGAGGAGCTGATCAACTTCTACTACGACCCGGTCAACGCCGCGACCGTGTCGGCCTGGGTCAACTACATCTGCCCGGTCAACGGCGCGCAGGACGCGATGGCCAAGATCGACAAGACGCTGGTCGAGGAGCCGCTGATCTTCCCGACCCCCGACTTCCTCGACAACGCCTTCTCGTTCAAGGCGACCGACGAGAAGACGTCGGAGAAGTTCGACCGCGACTTCCAGTCCGCGATCTCGGCCTGACCATGACCGGCGACCTCCAGCTCACGTCGGTGACGAAGCGCTTCGGCGACTTCGTCGCGGTCGACGACCTGACCCTCACGGTGCCCGAGGGCTCCTTCTTCGCGCTGCTCGGCGCCTCGGGGTGCGGCAAGACCACGACGCTGCGCATGGTCGCGGGGCTCGAGACCCCGACCGCGGGGACCATCGAGCTCGGCGGGCAGGACATCTCCGGGCTCAAGCCCTACAAGCGCCCGGTCAACACCGTCTTCCAGAGCTATGCGCTCTTCCCGCACATGACGGTCGAGGACAACGTCGCCTTCGGGCTCAAGCGCACCGGCGCCAGCGACGTGCGCACCAAGGTCGGCGAGATGCTCGAGCTGGTGCAGCTGGAGAGCTATGCCAAGCGGCGTCCGGCCCAGCTCTCCGGCGGTCAGCAGCAGCGCGTCGCTCTGGCCCGCGCGCTGATCAACCGGCCCCAGGTGCTCCTGCTCGACGAGCCCCTCGGCGCGCTCGACCTCAAGCTGCGCCGCGCGATGCAGCTGGAGCTCAAGCGCATCCAGACCGAGGTCGGCATCACCTTCGTGCACGTCACGCACGACCAGGAGGAGGCCATGACCATGGCCGACACCATCGCGGTGATGAACGCCGGCCTGATCGAGCAGCTCGGCGC
>CAZKZQ010000046.1:1372-19513 GCA_964557235.1 uncultured Nocardioidaceae bacterium | reverse complement strand
GACCTCAGTCGCAGGGCCTGGCGACCCCGGCGGTCAGGACTCGCCGGTCAGGACTCGTAGAGCGAGCCGGCGACGCGGACGTCGCCCTTGCCGAGGTCGACCGGTGTGGTCGTGCACTCGTCCTCGCAGACGGTCACCGAGTCCTTGCCGACCTGGACCACGCCGCCGTCCGCGCTCCAGCCCGCGCCGCTGCCGGTGAGCTCGATGCGGTCCACCGCACCGGTGTCCAGGTCGTAGACCCGGGCGCGCTCGGTCACGAACTCGCACGAGCCGTCCTGCTCGCAGATCTGCGTCGGCAGCAGCAGCACCGACCGGCCGTCGGGGGAGAGGACAGGGTTCGAGTCGGTGTAGTCGAGCTTGAGGAGGACGTTGCCGGAGGCCACGTCGACGACCTCGGCCGAGCCGTCCATGCCGAAGCCCTCGCCGCCCGGCTCGGGCGCGTTCCAGCGGCTGAGGATCTCGCGGCCGCCGCGGACCGTCGGCATCGTCGAGTCCGGCAGGGCGTCGGCGACCGAGACGTCGCCCGTGCGCCAGGCGACGTCGAGCGTGGCGTCGTCGAGGCCGACGTACACGTGACCACCCGACAGCGACACCGGCGGGGCGACCCAGCCGCCCCACGAGAAGCGACCCTCGATCGGGATGGAGTGGGCGACCTTGCCGGTGGCGACGTCGCGGAGGACGACGTTCCAGTGCTCGTCGTCCTCGCCGGCGTCGGCATAGGCGATGAAGGGCTGCGAGGGGTCGGTGCTGGGCACGCGGTCTCCGAGGCTGAGGCGGAAGTCGCTCACCGAGCCGTCCCGCTCGACCAGCCAGTAGTTCGACGTGCTCTCGTCGGTGGACGACGTCAGTCCGGTGCGGACCAGCAGGCCGGCCGAGGTGTAGTAGAGCGACTTGACCGTGCCCGGGACCGTGACCTTGCCGCCCTGGGCGACGTGCACCGTCGAGCCGGCCGCGACCGCCCACGCGGTCGGGCCGCTGAGGTCGCCGGAGGCGACCACCTGGGGACCGCTGCCGGGAGCGTCCCCGGGGCGTACGGCGGCGTAGGTGCCGGCGATGACGCCGACGACGGTGACGGCGACGAGCGCGTCGAGCCCGCGGCGTCGGCGGCGGAGGGTGCGACCCTGACGAATCACGGTGCGTGCGTCGAGGGACGGCCCGTCGAGGAGCTGAGCCTCCTCGTGGAGCAGGTGGCTGACGGTCTCGGTCATCGGGTCCCTCCCATGGGCTCGGGCACGACGGCGTCGCCCAGCTGCTCACGCAGCTTGGCGAACGCCTCGAAGGTCTGGCTCTTGACGGTGCCCTCGGTGCAGCCGAGGAGGGCGGCCGTCTGCGCGATCGTGAGGTCCTCGTAGTACCTGAGGACGACGACCGCCCGTTGCCGCGGCGGCAGGGTCCGGAGCGCCGAGAGCAGGGTCGGGCGGACCGACAGGTCCGACTCCCGGCCGGTGTCCGGCAGCTCCTCGGTCGGACGCTCGTTGCGCCACGAGCGGCGCCGGAACCACGACGCGGCGGTGTTCAGCAGGACGGTGTGGGCGTACGCCGGCGCCGCGTCGATCGACCGCACCGACGACCACTTGGCGTAGGTCTTCGCGAGGCTCGTCTGCACGAGGTCCTCGGCCTCCGCCCGGTCGCCCAGCAGGAGGTACGCCGTGCGGTAGAGCGAGCGCGATCCCACCTGCACGAAGGCGGTGAACTCGTCGTCGTCGGGCCGCCGTGACATCCGGTCTCCTCCTGCTCGTGGTCCCACACCTGTCCAGATGCGCCGACCACGGCAGAAGGTTGGACGCGACTAGTGGCCGGGGTCGGTGCCCCGATCCTCCTCCGCGGGATCGTCGGGGACGACGATCGGGCGCAGGCGCGCCCAGGCGATGAAGACCACGGAGGCGACGACGAGCCCGATCCCGGTCCACAGGTTCACGTCGACGCCGTCTGCCTTGGCCATCTGCTCGTCGGAGGTGAAGAAGCTGGTGATCACGAGGATCACGCCGTAGATCCCCAGCAGCAGGCCGATGATCGACCTGATGTCGAAGAGGCCGGCCTTGTGGGCCTGGCCCTCGCTCGATGAGGTGGTGCTCGATGACATCGCTGCCTCCTACCAGAACACGATGTTGAGGACGACGACGATCGCGCCGCCAATGCCGGCCAGGACGGTGGGCTTCTGGTACCACGTCGGGTCCTCGACCTCGTCGTCGTGGAAGTCCGACTTGGGCGTGAGCGAGTAGACCAGGCCGCGCAGCTCGGACTCCTCGCGCGGGACCGTCATCTTCGAGACGATCACGCTGACGAGCACGTCCACCACGAAGGCCGCGCCGGCCGCGACGAAGCTGGCGCCCTGGCCCTTGAGCCCGATCGCGCCGATCGACATCGGGCCGAGTGCGTCCTCGCTGAGGACGCCGATGAGCACGGCGGCGCCGATGCCGCTGACCAGGCCGGCCCAGCCCGCGGCCGGCGTCATCTTCTTCCAGAGCAGACCGAGGATGAACGTCGCGAACACCGGTGCGTTGAAGAACCCGAAGAGGGTCTGCAGGTAGTTCATGATGTTCTCGAAGTTGCGCGCGATCAGGGCCGTGCCGATCGCCACGATCGTCGCCGCCACCGTCGCGATGCGGCCGACCTTGAGGTAGTAGTCGTCGTCGCGGTCCTTGACGACGTAGTCCTGCCAGATGTCGCCGGAGAACACCGTGTTGAAGGCGGACACGTTGGCGGCCATGCCGGCCATGAAGGCGGCGAGGAGCCCGGCGATCGCGAGGCCGAGCATGCCGTTGGGCAGCAGGTCCCTGAAGAGGTAGAGCAACGAGTTGTTGTAGTCGAAGTTGGGGTCCCCGGACTTCTTCGCCTCGACCACCTCGGAGGCGGCGACGGCCGCGATCATGCCGGGGATGACCACGATGAACGGCACGAACATCTTGGGGAAGGCGCCGATGATGGGGGAGCGCTGCGCGGCCGAGATCGAGCTCGACGCCATCGCGCGCTGCACCTCGACGAAGTTCGTCGTCCAGTAGCCGAACGACAGCACGAAGCCGAGGCCGAGCACGAGCCCGATGACCGACAGGACGGGACTCTCGATGCCGGTCAGGTTGGTGGCCGGCCACGACGACACCTGTGCCGCGCCGTCGGTGGTGCCGGCGATCTTGTCCTTGAGGCCGCCGTAGCCGCCGACCTTGTGCAGGCCGATCAGGGTGAGGGGCAGCAGGGCCGCGACGATCACGAAGAACTGCAGGACCTCGTTGTAGATCGCCGCCGACAGCCCGCCGAGGGTGATGTAGGACAGCACGATCACGGCTGCCACGACGAGCGAGACGTAGAGGTTCAGCCCGAGCAGGATGTTCACGATCTTGGCGAGGAGGTAGAGGTTGATGCCCGCGATGAGGAGCTGGGCGACGGCGAACGTCAGCGCCGTGGTCAGGTGGGCTCCGTTGCCGAACCGCTTGCGCATCCACTCGGGCACCGACCGGACCTTGGCGCCGTAGTAGAACGGCATCATCACCACGCCGAGGAAGAGCATCGCGGGGACGGCGCCGATCCAGAAGTAGTGCATCGTCGGGATGCCGAACTGCGCGCCGTTGGCCGACATGCCCATGATCTCGACCGCGCCGAGGTTGGCGGAGATGAAGGCCAGCCCCGTCACCCACGCCGGCAGCGACCTGCCGGAGAGGAAGAAGTCGATGCTGCTCGACACCGAGCGTCGTGCCATCAGGCCGATGCCGATGACGAACGCGAAGTAGATCGCGACGATCAGGTAGTCGACGAACGAGGCGTCGAGCCTGAGATCCGGTGCCGTGGCCGCGTGGACCATGTGTGACCTCCCGACGGGTCTGGTGGTGAGCCGACCTGACCGTTCCCCCTTTGGGGCGGGTCCGAACCCCGAGGCCTCGCCGTAGCCTCGCGTGATGCTCCGACTGCACGCGGTCCTCGACCTCCCGGCGCCCCACCACGAGCCGCTGGTCGCCTTCTGGCAGCAGGCGATCGGGTGGCCCGCGGGGGAGCCGTGGAGGGGTCATCCCGAGCTGCGGAGCCTCGAGCCGCCGGAGGGCGGGGCCTACGTCCACGTGCAGGCCGTCGAGGGGCCGGCGCGGGTCCACGTCGACCTCGAGACGCCCGACCCCGGGGCGACCCTCGCTGCGGCCCGCGAGCTGGGCGCGGAGCTCGTCGCCGAGCACGAGCGGTGGACCACGCTCACCTCGCCCGGCGGGCTGCCGTTCTGCGTCGTCCGCGCGCCGCTCGCCGACGCGCGCACGCCGGGTCCGGTCGAGTGGTCCGACGGTCACCGGACCCGGCTCGTGCAGGTCTGCGTGGACTCGCCGGCCGACGTGCACGACCGCGAGGTCGCGTTCTGGAGGGACCTGCTGGGCGGACGCTGGGCTGCCTCGCCGGCGCCGGAGTTCGCCGGCAAGTGGCACGACGACGACGGAGGCCCCCTGCAGCTGCTCTTCCAGCGCCTCGACGAGACGACGGGGCCGGTCCGCGCCCACCTCGACCTGGGCACCGACGACCTCGCCGCAGAGGTACGCCGCCTGGTGGCGCTCGGCGCGGACGACGGGGGAGCGGGCGGCGGGTGGCACGTGCTCCGCGATCCCGGCGGACTTGCGTTCTGCGCCACGGTCAACTCCCCGGAGGCCACGCTGCGGCGCGAGCTGACCTGAGGAGAACCTGAGGAGGCGGCGTAACCCAGGTCACGTCCGGTCGTTCAGGAAAGTGAACCAGTGTCACGTCAGAACGGACGAGTCGTTGTCTTCTGCCTCCACCCCCGCGCTCCGCCCCACCGGACGCCGCGCCCTGCGCCACCTCTTCGCCGTCGTCCTCGGCGGCCTGGTCGTCGGGCTCCTCGTGCCCCTGGCGCTCCCCGGTGCCGCGTCCGCCCACGTCGAGCGGCCGTCGTACTGGCCGGACCCCAAGCCGGACTGCTCGATCAGCCCCTGCGCCGGCGGCAAGGTGCCGGCCGCGCGCTCGCTGGCCTCGGCGCTCGACGCCTCCAAGCCGGGTCGCACGCGCGTGGTGTGCAAGCCCGACTCGCTCGACCGGCTCAAGGCGTCGGTGGCCAAGGCGCGCAAGGTCGGCTACCGCGACCGCCCGACCGTGCACTCCTCCCTGAGCGCCGCGCGGGCCGACGCGCTGCTGCGGGTCAACAAGGCCCTGTTCCAGCGTTGCGAGTACCGCCACATCCAGGCGGCCGTGACCCGCTCGGGCAACAACGACCGCGTCGTCGTGATGCCGGGCCTCTACCTCGAGCAGCCCTCGCGGGCCAAGCCCACGCACGACCCGGCCTGCTCGAAGTACAAGATGTCGGCCGACTCCGGTGACCCGGGCGCGCTCAGCCACGAGTACCAGATCCACTGCCCCAACGACGCCAACCTCGTGGCCGTCATCGGTCGCGGCTCCGACACCGCGCCGCCGCCGAGCAAGCCGCACGAGGACCGCCACGGCGTGCCCAACGTCGGCAAGTGCATCCGCTGCAACTTCCAGCTCGAGGGCTCGGGCGTCTCCGCCGACGACGTGGTCGTCGAGGCAGGCGACCCCAAGGCCGGCAACGGTGGCCCGTCCGCGGTGGGCTACAAGAAGGACGTCGGCATCTTCGTCGACCGGGCCGACGGCTTCGTGCTCCGCAACGTGACCGTGCGCCACGCACGTGAGCACGACATCTACGTGCTCGAGACCGAGGGCTACCGCATGGAGCGGTTCAAGGTCTACTACGCCGGCGGCTACGGCGTGCTCACCTTCGTCGGCGACCACGGCCTGATGCAGCACTGCGACGCCGCCGGTCACGGCGACTCGGGTCTCTACCCGGGCTCCGGCGCCGACAGCACCGACAACCGCTACAAGAAGTTCTACCCGAAGTGGCGCTTCAGCCAGACGATCCGCTACTGCGACAGCCACCACAACACCGGCGGCTTCTCCGGCACCAACAGCCACGGCACGCTGATCACGAAGAACAACTTCTACGACAACGCGCTGGGCTACACGACCGACGTGTTCACCGCGCCCGGCCACCCGGGCTTCCCGCAGCACGGCAACAGCGTCATCGACAACAACTTCTACGACAACAACTTCAACCCCTACCTGCCCGACAGCGACGTCGACCCGTTCATCCCCGCCCCGGTCGGCACGGGCCTGTGGCTCGCGGGCGGCAACAACAACCGCGTCCGCGGCAACCACTTCTACGACAACTACCGCCGCGGCACGATGCTCTTCGCCGTGCCCGACGCGACCGTCTGCGGTCCCGAGCCCGTCGGTTCGAACACGCCCGTCCCGGGCTGCGACCCGGCCAAGGTGTCGACCTCGTTCGGCAACACGTTCAACGAGAACGTCTTCGGCGTCGACCGTCAGGGCCGCGTCCGCCCCAACGGCGTGGACATGTGGTGGGACTCGTTCCCCGGCAACACCGGCAACTGCTTCTTCGACAACAAGGCGGCGCCGGGCAAGTCGGTGGTGACCTCCCCGGCGCTGCTGCCCGACTGCAACGGCGGCGAGTCCCCGGAGACCAGCATCGGCACCGGTGATGTCGCCAACGAGGGCGAGCTCGCCGCCTGCCTCGCCGGCTTCACGCTCGCGGGCTACCCCGACGGCGACGACACGCTCTGCTCCTGGACCGTGACGCCGCAGAAGCCGGGCAGCAGCTCGGGACCGGCGATCCCGCTCGCCCGCGCCCAGGCCCAGCAGGCGCAGCTCGCCTCGATCTGCGACCTCGGACTCTCCCCGCGCCTGTGCGAGCCCTACGGCAACGTGCTCGCCAAGGTGGTCTCCGGGGTGCTCGGCGCGGCCGAGAACGCCGCCTCGCCGGTGGCCCTCGCCACGCCGAAGTACACCGAGGGCCGGCTCAGCACCTTCACCTGCGACTGGTGGCGCGGTGCCGACAACGACCACAAGCTCGGCATGGTCCAGCGCATCCGCAACATGGCGACCGCCCGGATCAACGGTGGTCCCGGTGACGGCGACTACGGCTACGGCGCGGGGCTGTCCGACGGCCGTGCGGCGCTGATCCTGGAGGACCGCTGCAGCTCGTTCGAGGCGGGACCGTTCGCGCTCTACAAGCTGTACGGCGCGGCGGCACCCTTCTCGGCCCTCGCCGGCTGACACGCTGCACGACGTGGGAGAGGTGACCTGGTCGCGCGAGGAGCTGGAGTCCGCGTTCACGGCGTACGCCGAGGCCGTGGAGCGCTCGTGGCGCTCGGGGGACTGGGAGCCTTTCGTCCAGTGCTTCACCCCGGACGCGTCCTACGTCGAGCACGCCTACGGCCGGTTCTCGGGCCACGACGCGATCCGGCGCTGGGTGACCCGCACCATGACGAGCTTCCCCGGCTCGGAGATGGTCGGGTTCCCCGCCGCGTGGACGACGTACGACGTGGAGCGCGGCTGGGTGATCTGCGAGATCCGCAACCTCATGCGCGACCCCGGTGACGGGACCGTGCTCGAGGCGTCGAACCTCACCATCCTGAGGTACGCCGGCGGCGGGCTCTGGGCCGAGGAGGAGGACGTCTACAACCCGGCCGTGTTCCTCGACCTGGCCACGCGCTACGTCCGCCACTGCGCACGCCTGGGCACCCTGTCCGACGAGGCGCGCGCGTGGGCCGAGAGGTTCCTGATCGACCTCGAGGCCTGAGCCGGCGTGACCTGTCACGGTCCCGAGGCCCGAGCAGGTAGCGTGAACGGTGGTCCGCGCTGCCCCTGAGCCAGCCGCGCGGCACCGGACGGAGCCAGCATGACCGCCACACAGGCGCCTCCGGACGGCGACGCGTCCGTCCAGCCTGAGCCTCCCGCCCGACGCGGCAAGCCGCGCGCGCGGTCGCTGCCGCGCGCCCTGGGGCTGGTGGTCCTCGGTGCCCTGGTGCCCGGTGCGGGGCTGCTCCGGGTGCGCCGCTGGACCGGTCTGCTCCTGCTCGTGCCGACGCTCGCGGCGATCGGGCTCGGTGTCTACGGCTACGTCGAGCTGGGGCTCCACCCGATGCTCGAGGTCGCCTTCGACCCGTCGACGCTGGAGGTCGTCGCCCTGGTCGCGGCCGGCGTCACGCTGGTCTGGTCGATCAGCCTGGTCGCGACGTACCTCGCGGCCCGACCGCAGCCCCGCACCCGTGTGAGGGCAGCGCTGGGCGCCCTGGCGGCCGGCGTCCTGGTCGTCGCGCTCGCGGGTCCGCCGGCGGTCGCGATCCGCTACGCCGTCGTGCAGGCCGACCTGGTGCACTCGGTCTTCGAGGGCAACGGCACCGCCACGGCCGTCGAGCTCCCGCGCGAGATCACCCGCGCCGACCCGTGGGGCGGCCTCAACACCGTCAGCGTCCTGCTGCTCGGTGGGGACTACGGCCCCGGCCGCTCCGGTGTCCGCACCGACACCGCCGTCCTCGTGCGGGCCGACATCCGCACCGGCGACGTGGTGATGTTCAGCCTGCCGCGCAACCTGATGAACGCGCAGTTCCCCTCCGACTCGCCGCTGCACGACCTCTATCCCGACGGCTTCCGCGGCTACGGCGACGACGGCAACTGGATGCTCAACGCGATCTACGGCCAGGTGCCGCTGCTCCACCCCGGCATCCTCGGCAAGTCGTCCAACGAGGGCGCCGACGCGATCAAGCAGGCGGTCGAGGGCAGCCTGGGCGTCTCGGTCGACTACTACGCCCTGGTCAACCTCGGCGGCTTCAAGCAGCTCGTCGACGCCATGGGCGGGGTCACCGTCGACATCAACGAGTACGTCGCGGTGCAGGGCGACCAGTCCGCCGGGATCCCGCCGGAGGAGTGGCTCGAGCCGGGTCGCGCGCAGCACCTCGACGGCTACCACGCGCTGTGGTTCGCCCGCGGGCGCTACGGCTCGAGCGACTACTCCCGGATGCTGCGCCAGCGCTGCCTGATCGGCGACATCATCGACGAGGCCGACCCGGTGACCCTGCTGCGGAGGTACCAGGCCCTCGCCAAGGCCGGCAAGGCGATCGTGCAGACCGACATCCCGGCGCGGCTGCTGCCGGCGTTCGTCGAGCTGGGCCTGCGGGCCAAGGACGCCGACGTCCGCTCGGTGGCCTTCGTCAGCTCCCCGGAGTTCTTCTCCGGCGACCCCGACTACGACTGGATGCGCGAGAAGGTCCGCAAGGCGCTCCAGGCGCCGACGAAGCCGGCACCGACCGAGCCGCCGCCGAGCACCCCGAGCACCCCGAACCCGTCCGACCCGACGCCGTCCGACGTCCCGGGCGACGGCGACGGCACGGCGGTCCGCGTGGCCGACTCCTGCCAGTACGACCCCGCCCGCGCCGAGGCCGCCGTCCAGCCCTACTGAGGGCTCACCGCCCCAGTGCGGCGAAGGCACGCCGACCCAGCCGGTCGTGGCGGCCGCGGAAGAGCCGCCACACCACCTTGAGGGGAGCGGTGCCGGGCTGGGCGAAGACGGTGTCGACGGTCTCGCCCGGCAGACCGTCGAGCAGCCACGGGACGGCCCAGGTCAGCTCCTTGAAGGAGAACGAGCGCTGGAACCTGACATCGATCTGGGCCCACTCCTCCGGGGCGAGCACCTGCTGGAGCAGGGCGAGCGCCTCGGTCTCCTCGTGGGCGAGGTGCCGGGTCAGTGACTCCCGGGTGGAGACCATGCGCACCACGAGCGCGGCGCGGGCGTCGGGGTCGGCGGTCTCGGCGAGGCGCTCCAGCCCCGCCCGGCAGGCATCCAGCGCGGGGTCGATCTCGGCGTGCTCGGCCTCCATCGCCTCGAGCACCTCGCGCTGCTCGGGGGTGGCCCGCTCGGTCAGCGCCGGCCAGAGCCACGCGTCCTCGCCCTCGTGGTGGTGGTGCAGGAAGCTCGAGAACAGGCCCCACCGCGTGAGCATCGCGCGCCAGGTGGCCCGGTCCTCGACGGGGGTGGCCCGCACGGCACCGCAGAAGTCCGACAGCTCGCGCCGGAAGGCGTGGTGGACGACGTACATCATCAGCAGGTCGACAGGACCCTCCGGCGCGGCGGCCTGGCCGGGCAGGCGCACCTGCGGGACATCGGTCGTGGGGGCGGTCATGGTGTGCTCCTCGGGTTCGCGTCCCACGGGGACCTCCCGGGGACTGCGACCAGCGTGGAGCGGCCCTCTTGCCGGCGGCTTTCGGTGGGGTTAAGCCATCACCAGCCGCCGGCGCGCCGGTGGCCGTCGAACCAGGCGCGGCAGGCGGTGAGCTCCCAGCGCTCGATCAGCACCTCGGCGTCCGTGGCGTGGCGGGTCGCCGTCTCCCGGTCGCCGACGGTCGCGGCCGCCAGGGCAAGGAAGGCATCGTGCGGGCCGAGCGGGACTCCCGTCCCGAGGCTGACCACCTGGCCCGCGTGCGGGGCCAGCGCGGCGTAGGCGGCGGCCGCGTGCTCCGGGGCGCCCAGGAGGAAGGCTGCCTCAGCCTGGAGCGCGCGGTTGAACATCGTCACGAAGTCCTCGGTGTCGAGGGCGCCCCCGTGATCGGCGAGGAACGAGGCCACCTCCTCGAGCCGACCCGTGCGCACCGCGACCAGGAGCCGGAGCGTGGGGATCGAGAGGACGCTGTGGTCGAGCGCCTGCTGGAGGACGTCGTCGGGGTGGTCCAGCTCGCCGCGCCACAGCCCCAGACCGATGCGTGCGCTCCCGAGGGCGAGCGCCGCCCACGGCAGCTCCGAGCCGAGGGCCAGCCGGCCGGCCGCGGCGAAGCGCCGCTCCGCCTCGTCGAAGCGACCCTGGGCCGCCAACCACGGCACCTGCAGGCAGGCCAGCACGACCGCGGGGTAGACCAGCGGTCGCTCCTGGAGCAGTGAGCTGGAGCGCTGCACGTCAGCCGACACCAGGTCGGTCAGGCCGCTCTCCAGCGCCGCGCTCATGCGGAGCCCGATCGCGGTCTGCAGGCGGTCGCGGTCTCCTGATGCCTCCGCGGCGGCGACCGCCTGGGTGGCCAGCTCGAGGCGCCGCGGCGCGTTGCCGTCGCGCCACAGCACGAGTGCCGCGCTCTGGGCGACGCGCCCGCGCAGGTCGTCGTCCGCGATCCTGGCCGCCATGGCGAGCGCCTCGTCCACGAGGGCGGCACACTCCCGGGTGCTGTCGGTGACGAAGTACAGCTCGCTGCCCAGCGCCATCATCACCCGGCAGCGCAACGCGCTGTCCTGGGCGTCCATCGCCTCCAGGCAGTCGCGGAGCCGACGGATCGCGGTGGCGTCGTGGGCGCCGTAGGGCCGCGGCGTCCAAGGGCCGGCCTCCGCGGGCATCACGCAGAAACGGGCCGTCCACTCCACCTCGCCCAGCGCCTCCGCAGCGGCCGCCGCCTCGTCGACGCGCGTGAGGAATCGCTCCCAACGCCCCACGCGGCGCAGCATCTCGCAGGTGGCCTCCCACAACGCGAAGCGCTGGTCCGGGGTCGCGTCCGGGTCGGCGGCCTGCATGCCCACCGCGTCGTCGAGCAGCGCGGCCGCCTCGTCGATGGCGAACCGGCGAGCCGAGTCGTGGCCGGCGTCGCGCGCGGCGCGCCAGGCGCGTGCGGCGTGGCCGGGGCCGGCAGCCAGCCAGTGTCGCGCGACCTCGGCCGACCAGACTCCGAGCCGGGCCTCACGGCGTTCGAGGGCATCGGCGACCGCGGCGTGCAGGCGGGTACGCCGGCTGGCGGGCACCTCGGCGTACACCGCGTCGCGGGTGAGGGCGTGGGCGAACCGCAGCTTGTCGGAGCCCTCGTCGAGAACGAGCCCGGACGCGACGGCGGGGTCGAGGGTGTCGAGCACGTCGTCGGGGTCGCGGCCCAGGGAGTCGGCGAGGAGCCCGAGGTCGAAGTCCTGGCCGACCACGGCGGCGGCCTCCAGGGCGGTGCGCGTCGCCCGGTCGAGGCGCGCCAGGCGCTCGCGCAGCACGTCCGCGACGGCGGCGGGCACCCGGCCGGAGCGGATCGCGTCCTCGCCCAGGCGCAGCAGCTCGACGAGCATGAACGGGTTGCCAGCCGTGCGCGCGTGCAGGCTCTGCGCGGTGTCGTCGTCGACCGACCAGGCCGCCCGGTGTCGCGCGAGAGTCGCGACGTCGGACGGCGAGAGGCCCTCGAGGTCCAGACGGAGTCCGCCGTGCCTGGCCAGGGCGTGCAGGGCTCCGGTGAGTCCTGCACGCGACAGGTCCTCGTCGGGACGGCGGGTGAGCACCACGAGCAGGTCACCCGTGCGTGCGATGCGGGCGGTGGTGGTGGCGAGGTGCGTGACGAAGCGCAGCGTCGACGGGTCGGCGTCGTGCAGGTCGTCCAGCACCACCACGCACGGCACGCGCTTCGCAGCCTCGAGGAGTGCCGCCTCGAGCTGCTGGAAGAGCCGGAAGCGAGCCACCTCCGCGGTCTCGGCGCCGTCCCGGAGGAGCGACGGCGTGCCGGTCTCGGACAGGAGCGCGGGGACCTCGGACCCGTCGAGGAGGCCCTGCTCGGCGAGGGTCGCGAGCACCGACGTCCACGGCCACAGCGGGGGAGCGCCCTCGTCCTCGGGGCAACGCGCGACGGCGACCGTGCGCCCCGCGTGCCGCGCGCGGTCGGTCAGCTCGCCGACGAGGGTGGACTTGCCGATCCCGGCGCCGCCGACGACCTGGACGAGCCGGAGGCCGTCGGCGGCGAGCTCGTCACCGAGGAGGTCGAGCTCGCGGGAGCGTCCCACCACAGCGGCGTCCGCCCGAGGACGCGGCTGCTGGGCGAGGGTCACCGGCGCGGGTGCGGGCCGAGCCGTCCGGACCTGCTCGGGGACGGCCGGATGCAGTCGCGGGTCCTGCCGCAGCACCAGCGTCTCGAGCTCGCGCAGCGCGGGACCCGGCTCCACGCCGAGCTCCTCGTCGAGCTGGTGCCGGACGGTGCGCAGGGCCTCCAGCGCCTCGGCCTGGCGCTCGGACCGCGCCAGCGCGACGGCGTACAGGCACCACATGCGCTCGTCGTAGGGATGCTCCAGCACCCAGGAGGCCAGCGCGTCGGCGGCCTCGGCGTCGCGTCGCAGGGCGAGCTGCGCCACGGTCCGCGACTCCACCAGGGAGTCCCGCGCCGACTCCAGGCGGGTGCGGGCGGCGACGACGGCGATCGTCGGCACCAGGTCGACGTACGGCTCGCCGCGCCAGCGCAGGAGCGTGGCGTCGATCTCGTCGATGCTCGCCGCCACGTCGGCGGCGGGGGCCTCGACGACCGGCACCACGGAGCCGGGCGCCTGGCGCAGGAGACGCCGGACCCGGGTCGCGACCTCCTGCACCTCGACCGCGTCGATGCTGGTCAGCTCGCGCGAGAGGGAGTAGCCACCGGGCCCGGTGAGGACGACCTGGGGCCGGCCCCGGGGCGCGCGGGGAGGCTCGACCAGGCGGCGCAGGCCGGAGACGTAGACCTGGAGCCCACCGACGGGGTTGGCCGGGGTCTGCCCCTCCTCCCACAGCAGGCCGGAGAGCAGGTCGACGTCGACGGGGTGGCCCTCCCCGAGGGCCAGGGCGGCGAGCATGGCGCGCTGCTTGGGAGAGCCGATGGCCACGGTCGTGCCGTCGTGCTCGACCGAGGCCTCTCCGAGCACTCGGATGTGGAGGCGCTGGTGGCCCGAGAGCTGCACGGCAGGACTCTAGGCCCGGTCGGACGGCTCGGCGAGGCGCGGCACGGCGCGGTCGATGCGGTCGGTCAGCTCGCGGAGGAGCGGCTCGGCCCGCCAGGCTCCCGGATCGGTCGTGCTCGACCACTGCGGCACCTCGCCGGCGGCCCACCTGGCCCAGGTGAGCAGCGCGAGCTCGAGGTCGACCTGGGCCCGCAGCGACATCGCCGAGAGGTGGGCCCGTCCGGGGAACGCGCCTCCCTCGGCCAGGACCCCCTCCATCTGGGAGCGCAGGTCGGTGAGCCGGTCCTCGCACTCGGCCGCCATGACCCGGAGCAGCGCCGTCAGCTGCTCGGTGGTGCCGCCGTCGGCGAAGAACAGCTTGAGGGCGCCCTCGAACTCGAGCGCGCGCGGAGCCGGCGGCTCCGACAGCCACGCGGCCAGCGCCTCACGTCCCGCGTCGGTGATCGCGTAGTGCGTGCGTCTGCGCTGACCGGTCCAACCGGTCTCGCTGGTCGCCCAGCCGAGGGCGACCAGCGTCTTGGGCTCGTCGTACAGCCGCCGCTCGGCGCGCGGCCAGAACCAGCGAAGGCTGCGACGCACCTGTTGGGCGATCTCGTACGTCGTCCAGCTGCGCAGGGAGAGCAGCCCGAGGATGGCGTAGGCGGACGTGGACGGCGGCTTTGTTCCAGACGGCATGGTGCATCTTGACATGATGCAATGTGCAGTATCTACTGTCTCCGAAAAATACTGCAGGACGCAGTATTCGGAGAGGACGTCATGACGCTCACGATGACGGAGGCCGGACCGACCTCGGCGTACAGCGGGTGGCTCGCCTGGGACGTGTCCCACGCGGAGCGCGTCGCGCGTGGCTACCGCGCTCTGCGCGACCACGTCCCGGGCGTGATCGCCGCCCGTCTCCTCCTGGCGCACCTGCCCCACGACCTGGCCCTGCACCCGCGCCTGCGCGGCCGGTCGGTGGTCGGGGTGAGCCTCCTCGCCGGCACCCACCACGCCGACCCGCTCACCTCGCTCCGCTCGGCGGCGCCGGTCCTGGCCGAGCACCTCGGTGAGGTGCAGCAGCCCGATCCCCGAGCCGTGGAGCGGGGACTGGTCGGGCCGCTGCGCGTGCTCGACCTCCCCGAGCTCGCGGCCGGCACCGACGACGACGCGCTCGAGCTGGTGCTCCTCGTGCTCGCCGACCGTTCGACCTGTCCGCTCGTGCTGGGCTCCTTGGACGGGTGGTCCGAGCGCGCGTCGCGTCCGCCTGCACCGGGAACGGCCGGCCTGGCCGTCGCCCTGGACTCCTTCGAGCGGGTGGCTGCGTGAGCGCCAGATCGGCAGCGCGGCCGCGTCTGCTGGTCGTGGTCGCCCACCCCGACGACGAGACCTTCGGGTGCGGGAGCCTGTTGCTGCACGCCGCCGCAGCCGGCTACGAGACCCGGGTCGTCTGCGCCACACGCGGTGAGGCGGGACAGGGCGACGCCGCCGCGGTCGACCTGGGTCGCGTGCGCGAGGGTGAGCTGCGTGAGGCGGCGTCGCGGCTCGGGGTGACCGAGGTCGAGCTGCTGGCCTACGCCGACTCCGGCATGCAGGGCCCGGCAGGTCCGGAGACTCTGGCGGGAGCGCCGTTCGACACGGTCGTCGAGGCGGTCCGAGCCGCGGTGGACCGCGTGCGGCCCTCCGTGCTCGTCACCCTGGACGGCAGTGACGGTCACCGCGACCACGTGCGGATCCGCGACGCGTCCCTGGCGGCAGTGGAGCAGGCGGCGGTGCCCTTCGCCTACCTGTCCTGCCTGCCGCGCTCGCTGATGGCCGAGTGGTTCGCGCACGCTGCCGTCGACCGGCCGGAGCGCGAGCACCTGGAGCTGGACCTCGACGTGCCCGGGACCCCGGACGAGGACCTGACGACGTTGGTGCCGGCCCACGAGCACCTGTCCGCCCTGGAGCACGCGATGCGGGCGCACGCGTCCCAGGACTCGCCCTACGACGGGCTGCCGGGTGACCTGCGCGAGCGCTTCCTCGCCACGGCCCGCCTGCGTCGCGTCGTACCCCCGTGGGACGGCAGTCCGTCCGAGACCCGACTGCCCGCACACTGAGCCGCCTCTACGGTGGCGGCATGGACTTCGCACCCTCCGCCCGTGCCCAGGACCTCGCCGACCGCGTCCGCGCCTTCATCGACGACGAGATCGCCCCGGTGGAGGAGGACTACCACCGGTTCGCCGCGGAGGAGCGCGAGGCCGGGCGCGACCCGTGGGCGGTCCCGCCCGTGGTCCCCGAGCTGCAGGCCAAGGCGCGCGCCCTCGGGCTGTGGAACCTCTGGCTCCCCGCCGGGCACGAGGGGGAGTACGCCGCGCGCTACGGCACCGACGGCGGCACCGGCCTGACCAACACCGACTACGCCGCGGTCGCCGAGCAGACCGGGCGGTCCTTCCTCGCGCCGCTGGTGCTCAACTGCAACGCCCCCGACACCGGCAACATGGAGGTGCTGCTCAAGTACGGCTCCCAGGAGCAGCGCGACCGCTGGCTCGACCCGCTCCTCGACGGACGCATCCGCTCCGCCTTCGCGATGACCGAGCCCGACGCAGCGTCCTCCGACGCGACCAACATGCAGGCGACGGTGGTCGTCGACGGCGACGAGGTCGTGGTCAACGGGCGCAAGTGGTGGACGACCGGCGCGGGCCACCCCGACTGCCAGGTGATCGTCTTCATGGGACGCACCGACAACCCCGACGCCGACCGTCACCACCAGCACACGATGGTGCTCGTCCCGCGGGACACCCCCGGCGTCGAGGTGGAGCGTCTCCTGCCCGCGATGGGGCGCTTCGACGAGCCGCTGGGCCACGGTGAGCTGCGCTTCACCGACGTCCGCGTCCCCGTCTCCAACATCCTGGTGGGGGAGGGGCAGGCCTTCGAGATCGCCCAGGGTCGCCTCGGTCCGGGTCGCGTCCACCACTGCATGCGCCTGATCGGCCTGGCCGAGCGCGCGCTGGAGCTGGCCTGCGAACGCGGCTCGCGTCGTACGGCGTTCGGCAAGCCGATCATCAACCTCGGCGGCAACCGGGAGCGCGTCGCGCAGGCCCGCATCGCGATCGACTCCGCGCGGCTGCTGGTGCTGCACGCGGCCTGGCTGCTCGACACCCAGGGGCCCTGGGGCGCGCTCAGCCAGGTCAGCCAGATCAAGGTCGCCGTGCCCCGGATGGCTCAGGAGGTCATCGACTTCGCGATGCAGATCCACGGCGGTGGCGGGCTCAGCGACGACTTCCCGCTCGCGGGTGCGTGGACGGCCGCCCGGGCGCTGCGCCTGGCCGACGGCCCCGACGAGGTGCACCTGGGCATGGTCGCCAGGCTGGAGCTGGCGAAGTACAAGGACTAGGAGCTGCGACCTCGGCGCGGCGACAGCACGACGACCGGGATCGGCCGGTCGGTCTTCTTCTGGTACGCCGTGTAGGTGCCGCGGTTGACCTTGTCGCAGATCGCGAACAGCCGCTCGTAGTCGGGTTGCCCGGGACGCAGGGGAGTGGCGGTGACGTCGTGCTTGCGCACCCCGACCTGGGCGATGACGTCGGGATCGGCCTCGAGGTTGAGCAACCACGCCGGCGGCCTGCGGTGACCTCCGTTGGAGGCGACGACGAGCAGGTCGTCGCCGTCCTTGGCGTAGAGCAGCGCGCTGGTGCGCGGCTGCCGGGTGCGGCGTCCCGTCGTGTGCAGGAGCAGGGTCGGTCGCCCCAGCAGGCGGTGCCCGAGCAGCCCGCCGGTGCGCTCGTAGATCTCCTGGTGCACCTTGAGCGTCAGCAGGAAGAGGTTCGGCATGCGGGTGATCCTTCCAGCCGCGCAATATCCTGACGCCATGAACCGCCAGCAGGACGGACCGGACGAGGGGCCCTACGAGCTCCTCACGCCCGAGGACTTCCTGCCCCACGACCGGATGCCCCTGGCCGACAAGCGTCTGGGCATCGACCGGTGGACCGGCGACGCCGGGCTGATCACCTTCGCCGCGTCCCTCGACCCGGCCAAGCGTGCCCACCGGGTCACCGCCTGGGTGCTGCTCAGCGCGCTGCTGCTGCCGTTCCTGCTGATCCTCTGGCGAGTGCTCGCCGCCTGAGGCAAGCCTCGCTCCTACGTGCGTCGGGTGGAGCGGACGTCGCCGTAGGGTGCCGAGGTGCCCGTCAACCTCAAGTACGCCGTCGTCGAGCGCGAGCGCCGGTTCCTCGTGAGCCGCGTCCCCGACGGTGTCGTCGCCGTCCGGCGGATCACCGACCGCTACGTCTCCGGCACGCGGCTGCGCCTGCGTGAGGTGCGCGAGGGGGACGTCGTCACCTTCAAGCTCGGTCACAAGGTCCGGCTGACCGACGATCCCGCCGAGGTGGCCTGCACCAACCTCTACCTCGACGAGGCGGAGTGGGCGGTCCTGCGATCCCTGCCAGGCAAGGAGATCCGCAAGGTGCGCCACCTCGTCGAACGCGACGGGCTCACGGTCGCAGTCGACGAGCACGAGGACGGCACGCTGGTCGCGGAGATCGACGACCGCGACGGTGAGCCCGCGGAGCCGCCGGCGTGGCTCGACGTCGTTCGCGACGTCAGCGACGAGGAGGCCTACACCGGTGCAGGGCTGGCGAGCGGGTCAGACCCCGAGTGAGGCGATGAGCTCCTCGACCCGCTGG
>CAZKZQ010000046.1:0-1272 GCA_964557235.1 uncultured Nocardioidaceae bacterium | reverse complement strand
GGGCTGGCGAGCGGGTCAGACCCCGAGTGAGGCGATGAGCTCCTCGACCCGCTGGCGGATCTCGTCGCGGATCGGGCGCACCGCCTCCAGGCCCTGACCTGCCGGGTCGTCGAGCTTCCAGTCCTCGTAGCGCTTGCCGGGATAGAACGGGCACGCGTCCCCGCACCCCATCGTGATGACCACGTCGGAGTCCTGGACGGCGGCGTCGGTGAGGATCTTGGGCTGCGCCGCGCTGAGGTCGATGCCCACCTCGGCCATCGCCTCGACCGCGGCGGGGTTCACCGACGACGCCGGCGCCGAGCCGGCCGAGAGGACCTCGACGCGGTCGCCGGCCAGGTGCTGGAGGAAGCCTGCGGCCATCTGTGACCGGCCGGCGTTGTGCACGCAGACGAACAGGACGGTGGGTCGGCTCACGGGAGCTCCTTCGTGGTGAGGGGGAAGAGCAGGTGCACGAGGCCGAGCCCGAGGGCTCCGCCGACCACCTGCATGAGGACGAACATCGGGGCTGACTCCGGGGCGATCCCGGCGAAGGTGTCGGACAGCGTGCGCGCCACCGTGACGGCGGGGTTGGCGAAGCTGGTCGACGAGGTGAACCAGTAGGCCGCGGTGATCCAGCCGGCGACCGCGAAGGCGACGGTGTCCTCGCGCCCGGAGCGGACCGACCCGAACACGACGAGCACCAGCCCGAGGGTGGCGACCACCTCGCCCAGCCAGAGCCCTCCGCCGTCCCGCACCGTGCCGGAGGAGGAGATCGCGGACAGGTCGAACATCAGGTTGGCCACGACGACCCCGACGAGCCCCCCGGCCACCTGGGCGACGACGAGGAGCGCGGCCTCGCGGGTGGACAGGAGGCCCAGCGCTCGTTCGATGGCGGTGACGATCGGGTTGAACGCGGCCGACACGGGCTGCAGGGCGAGGATCAGCGTGACCAGGACGGCGCCGGTGACCAGGCTGTTCTCGAGCAGCTGGAGGCCGACGTCGTCGGGGGAGAGGCGGGTCGCCGCGATGCCCGACCCGACCACGGCCATGACGAGGAAGGCGGTGCCGACCAGCTCGGCTCCCG
This sequence comes from uncultured Nocardioidaceae bacterium, assembly GCA_964557235.1. Lineage (GTDB taxonomy): Bacteria > Actinomycetota > Actinomycetes > Propionibacteriales > Nocardioidaceae > Marmoricola_A. Next base: position 209 of record CAZKZQ010000046.1, on the reverse strand, counting down.
CCCGTCGCGCAAGGCTCATGCGACCCCGCCGATGAGGGCGCCGAGGTCGGCCAGCGCGTCGCGGCGTACGGCGTAGTAGACCCACACCCCGCGCTTGCTGCGGTCGAGCAGCCCGACCTCGTGGAGCACCTTGAGGTGGTGGCTGATCGTGGGTTGGGACAGGTCGAAGGCGTCGTTGAGGTCGCAGACGCACGCCTCGCCGTCGGCGT
>CAZKZQ010000045.1:0-19849 GCA_964557235.1 uncultured Nocardioidaceae bacterium | reverse complement strand
CCAACGCGCTCCGCGTGCACCGCATGGGCGACGCGATCAACGAGGTCGCGCCCGCTTACCGCACCAAGCGCTGATCGGCTCCTCGCCCCGGCGGCCAGGCTCCAGCGGGGCGGGATGCTGAACGTTTGAGGTCGGATAGGCTCAGCGGCTGCCGGGGCCCCGGTAGCCCAACGGCAGAGGCGATGCTCTCAAACAGCATTCAGTGTGGGTTCGAATCCCACCCGGGGCACATCGTCGGCGCCTCGTAGGAGGCTGTCCGTGTGTATCAGAACCGCGTACGGCAAGACGCTCTCGAGCGTCTGGCGCGTGGTCATACACTCTCTCGCGTCAGCCGGGACCTCGGGGTGAGCCGTGCTGCGCTTCGGGAATGGCGCACGAGGCCGTCGCACAGCCTGCAACCTGAGTGTCCGCGCTGCGGCGATGCTGCACTGGCGCCCGACAGCTATGCCGCGCTCCTCGGCTACTACCTCGGTGACGGCTGCCTCAGCGAGGCCCGGCGCTACGTGGCTCTGAGAATCTCCTGCGATGCAGCCTGGCCAGGGGTCGTCGAGGACGTCGCCGCCGCCGTCTCGACGGTGCATCCCACGCGACCGGTGTTTCGGGTGCCTGCTCCGGGCTGCGTGATCGTGCAGTCGAACTGGCAGCACTGGCCTTGCCTCTTTCCCCAGCACGGCCCGGGACGCAAGCACGAGCGGCCCATCGCGCTGGAGGACTGGCAGCGGCAGATCGTCGAGGGCCAGCCGGGAGCGTTCCTGCGCGGCTTGTTCCACTCCGACGGAAGCCGGGTGCGCAACTGGGCGACGCGGCAGGTCGGCGGACAGAAGAAGCGCTATGACTACCCACGGTGGCAGTTCACGAATGTCTCGGCCGATATCCGGGAACTTTGTTGCTGGGCGCTGGACATCGTCGACGTCGCGTGGAGACAGTCCAACCACAAGACGGTCAGCGTCTCGCGCCGCGCCGACGTCGCCCGGCTCGACGAGCTGATCGGCCCGAAGAGCTGATCGAAAGACAGGGCCGCCGGTAGGTGGGCGCGACTCGTTGATCGCGGGTGCCCATCCGGTGGATGCGCTGGGGCCAATCCCACACGCCGCACTCGCCCTGCAGCGTGACGGGATTTGTTGCGCTGCCGGGTGAAAGAACTGACCCCGTCATCTGTCACCCTGCACCGGCGCAGAGCGGATCGGGGCTGCAGGGCGACGGAGTCGGCCCCGGTCTCTGCCACCGCGCAGGTCCGCCGGACGGGGAATCGGCTCCACCTCGGACATGTCCGACTTGGGATGCGTCCGGGATCTGTGACGCGTCCACCGACATTGAATGTGCCCGGTTCCGCTGGCAGGGTGGGCGGCGACGTCGAGCAGGGCGTCGCACCGAACGAGGAGGGTCGGCCCTTGGCGAGCAGGCAGGGCACCCCGGGTGGCCGGGCATGGTGGGACCAGCTGGTGCAGGCCGGCGCGGAGCTGGGCGCTCGCCTGAGCAGCCAGGAGCGCGCGGTCCGCAACGCGCGTCTCGCGACCACCGAGCTCTCCCGAGCGCGCGTCGAGCGCGACGCCGTCGAGCTCTACCTCGCCGACCACGAGGAGCGACTGGCCTCCGTCGAGGACGCTGACGAGGCCGGCCTGCCCCGGCAGCGCAGCAGTGCCGTCGGCGAGGCTGGTCACACCGGCGCCTGAGCGCCGGAGCGGCTGACTACGCTGGGCCCGTGACGAGCCCCGATCCCGTGCCGCCGCGCCTGCGCGTCGTCATCGCCGAGGACCAGGCCCTGATCCGCATGGACCTCGCGGAGATGCTGGCCGAGGAGGGCTATGCCGTGGTGGCGCAGGCCGCCGACGGCGAGGAGGCCATCGCCCTCGCCGAGGAGCACCGTCCCGACCTCGTCGTCCTCGATGTCAAGATGCCGCGGCTCGACGGGATCTCCGCGGCCCAGCGCATCGCCGAGCAGCGCATCGCACCCATCGTCATCCTCACCGCGTTCGGCCAGCGGGAGCTCGTCGAGCGCGCGCGCGACGCCGGCGCGATGGCCTACGTCGTCAAGCCGTTCACCAAGAACGACCTGGTCCCCGCGATCGAGATGGCGGTCAGCCGCTACTCCGAGATCACCCAGCTCGAGGCCGAGGTCGCCGAGCTCAGCGACCGGCTCGAGACGCGCAAGGCGGTCGAGCGGGCCAAGGGCGTGCTGCAGGAACGGCTCGAGCTGACCGAGCCCGAGGCCTTCCGCTGGATCCAGAAGACAGCGATGGACCTGCGCCTCTCGATGCGTCAGGTGGCCGAGGGCGTCGTACGTCACGGACCGGACATAGCGGCCCAGGATCGTCCGGCCGACGAGGGCTGAAACCTGCGCCAGGTCACAAGTTCCTAACGACAAGGCCTGCAACACGGTCCTGGGACCGCTGGAACGCGCTTTCGCGGTGCTAGGTTCCGCCCAACCACGGTCGAAGTCCGCAGGGCGGGCGAGGACCGATCCACGACACTCACGGAGGATCGATGATCCGCATGAACCGCTCCTGGCGCATCGCCGCGGCGGCGACGGCCACTGCGCTCTCGCTCGCAGCGTGCGGCAGCGACGACAGCAGCAACAAGTCCGGAGGCGGAGGTGGCGGCGACTGCAAGGAGCAGAACCTCGCCTTCCTCGGTGCGACGACCGGTGACGCGGGTGCCCTCGGCCTCAACATGGTCTACGGCATCCAGACCGCGCTCGACGAGTACAACAAGGACGCTGACTGCAAGGTCGAGCTCAAGCAGTTCGACTCGCAGGGCAACCCGGAGAAGGCTCCGGCGCTCGCCACCCAGATCGTCAACGACGACACGATCATCGGTCTGATCGGCCCCGGCTTCTCCGGTGAGTCGCTGGCCACCGGCAAGACCTTCTTCGAGGCCGGTCTGCCGTCGATCTCCCCCTCGGCGACCAACGTGACCATCACCGAGCAGGGTTGGACCACGTGGCACCGCGTCATCGGCAACGACCAGGCGCAGGGTGAGGCCGACGCGAAGTACCTCATGGAGACCGTCGGCGCCAAGAAGGTCTACGTCGTCGACGACGCCCAGGACTACTCCGTGGGCCTGGCCAACGTCGTCAAGGAGGGCCTGGGCGACGTGATGGTCGGCTCCGACCAGATCCAGGTCGGCCAGACCGACATGTCGGCAGTCGTCCAGAAGGTCACCTCGTCCGGCGCGGACGCGGTCTTCTACGGCGGCTACTACACCGAGGCCGGACTCCTGGCCAAGCAGCTGGCCCAGGCCGGCTTCAAGGGCCAGTTCATGTCGGGTGACGGCTCCCAGGACCCGTCGTTCGTCAAGGTCGCCGGCAAGGCGGCCGACGGTGCCGTCCTCTCCGCTCCGGCGGCGCCCGCACCGGCCGACTTCGCGGCCAAGGTCCAGGAGGTCACCGGCAACCCGGCGGGTCTCTACACCACGCAGTCCTACGACGCGGCCAACATCTTCCTGGCTGCGCTCGACGACGGTGCGAGCAGCCCGAAGGAGATCAACGACTTCATCGGCAGCTACACCGGTGAGGGCGTGAGCGGCCCGATCGAGTTCGACGACAAGGGTGACATCACCGAGTCGACGATCTACGCCTACAAGGTGGCCAACGGCAAGATGGACCTGGAGAACCCCGAGCCCATCAAGTGATCGACCTGCCCGACCACGAATGACAGACTGCGGCCGGGGGCGGTGTCCCGCCCCCGGCCGTCGTCGTACCTGTAGGGGAGTGCGGTGGACTTCGACTTTCTGTTCAACAACTTCATCGGGCTGACCGTCACCGGTCTCGCTCTCGGAGCGATCTACGCCCTGGTCGCCCTGGGCTACACGATGGTCTACGGCGTCCTGCAGCTGATCAACTTCGCGCACTCCGAGGTGTTCATGTACGGCACCTTCGCGGTCGCGTGGGTGTTCGTCTTCTTCCACGGCACCGAGGCCGACACGCAGGGTCTGGGCAGCGCCATCGGGTTGCTCGGCGTCGCACTGGTCGCAGCCATGCTGCTGTCCGGAGCGATCGCCCTGCTCCTCGAACGCGTGGCCTACAGACCACTGCTCAAGCGCAACGCGCCCAAGCTGATGGCACTGATCTCGGCGATCGGCGCATCGTTCGTCCTGGCCGAGGTGATGGGCCTGCGCAACCGGTTCGCCTCCTGGGTCGGTCTCGACGACAACCTGGACAACTACGTCTCCAAGGCGCGTGACGTCTACTCCAACCCGGTGACCATCCAGCCCGAGGGGCTGTTCACGCTCGGCAACTACACCGTCAAGGACGTCGACGTCCTCGTGATCGGGGCCGCGCTGCTGATGATGGTCGCCCTCGACCAGTTCGTCCGGCGGACCCGCTTCGGCCGGGGCATCCGGGCCGTGGCGCAGGACCCCGAGTCCGCAGCGCTCATGGGCGTCAACTCCACCCGCGTGGTCCAGGTGACCTTCCTCATCGGTGGTCTCATGGCCGGCGCGGCCGCGACGCTCTACATGATCAAGATCGGCGCGACGCGCCAGAACGCCGGCTTCATCCTCGGCGTCAAGGCGTTCACCGCGGCCGTCCTCGGCGGCATCGGCAACCTGCGGGGCGCCCTCCTCGGCGGCCTGCTGCTCGGCGTCACCGAGAACTACGGCTCAGCGCTGTTCGGCACCGACTGGAAGGACGTGGTGGCGTTCGTGCTCCTCATCCTGATCCTCCTCGTGCGACCCTCCGGCCTGCTCGGTGAGTCGCTCGGAAAGGCGCGTGCGTGATGGCGGGCACCAAGGCCATGGGCCGGGTCGCCCTGGGATGGGTGCGCATCCAGGACCGGTGGGCCCAGCAGCCCCGGGCCACCCGGATCCTGTTCATCACGCTCGTCGCCGTCTTCTTCTACGCCCTCCCGCTCCTGCGCCCGCCGATCCTGACGACGCAGCAGACGGACTTCGGCGGCATCATGTTCTCCTCCGCCGCGCTCGCGCTGGTGGCGGTGGGCCTCAACATCGTGATCGGCTATGCCGGGCTGCTCGACCTGGGCTACATCGGCTTCTACCTCGTGGGTGCCTACACCACGGGCGTGCTGACCTCGGAGCACTTCCACTGGCCGTTCTTCCTCGTCCTGCCGATCGCGATCGCGGTCACGATGGTCAGCGGCGTGCTGCTGGGCGCGCCCACCCTGCGGGTGCGTGGTGACTACCTCGCGATCGTGACGCTCGGCTTCGGCGAGATCATCCGGCTGGTCGTCACCAACGTGGAGTGGCTCGGCGCCGCCCGGGGCATCAAGGACATCCCGCACCCGCCCACCATCGGCCCCAAGCCCGAGCCGCCGTTCGGCGAGGGCGGTCTGTTCAAGATCCCTCACCTCTCGTGGGACGGCATCGTCCCCTCGCTGGACGAGAACCGCGGCACCCGCTTCCTCGTGTTCGGCGCCGCGGACGCGATCCCGTACTACTGGCTGATCCTGACCGTGCTCGTCCTCGTCCTGATCGGCGACAAGCTGGTCAAGAACAGCCGCGTCGGCAGGGCCTGGGAGGCCACCCGCGAGGACGAGGACGCCGCGGAGCTCATGGGCGTCCCGACCTTCCGCTTCAAGCTGCTGGCCTTCGCCATGGGCGCGGCGATCGGCGGCCTGTCCGGCTCGCTGTTCGCCAGCAGCCAGGGCGGCTACATCAACCCGCTCAGCTTCCCGCTCCTGCTCTCGATCCTCTTCGTCGCCGCGGTCATCGTCGGTGGCGCAGGCAACAGGTGGGGCGCGGTCATCGGTGGTGTCCTCGTGGCGTACCTGCCCGAGCGGTTCCGCGAGTTCGCCGACTTCCGCCTGCTCGTGTTCGGCATCGCGCTGATGGTCCTGCCGGTCTACCGCCCGGAGGGCCTCCTCCCACCGACGCGCACCATCCGGGCGCGCGCGGCGGAGAAGGAGATCGAGCTGCTCGAGGAGGGTGAGATCGAGGAGGACGAGCTGCTCGTGGCCACCACCGACGACGAGACGGGCAAGGAGGGTCAGGCATGACCGAGATGGCACCCTCCACCGGAGGTCGCATCCTCGAGGTCGACGACGTCACGCTGCGCTTCGGCGGCCTGACGGCGCTGGACGCCGTGTCCCTGCACATCGAGGAGGGCGAGATCCTCGGCCTCATCGGCCCCAACGGTGCCGGCAAGACCACGTGCTTCAACGTGATCACCGGTGTCTACGCGCCCACGATGGGTCAGGTCCGCTTCCGCGGCGAGGAGCTGACCGGGCTCAAGAAGCACCAGATCACGCGCAAGGGCATCGCCCGCACGTTCCAGAACATCCGGCTCTTCAGGACGATGACCGCCCTGGAGAACGTCATGGTCGGTGCCGACGCCAACCACAGCGCCGGGGTCGTCTCGGCGCTCTTCCGCACGCCGAAGCACCGGCGTGAGGAGGACGAGGGCCACGAACGCGCCATGGAGCTGCTCGAGTTCATGGGCCTGCACAAGCGCTCCGGTGAGCTCGCCGCCAACCTGTCGTACGGCGACCAGCGGCGCCTGGAGATCGCTCGGGCGATGGCCACCGACCCGGCCCTGCTGTGCCTGGACGAGCCGGCTGCGGGCTTCAACCCGCAGGAGAAGGCCGAGCTGATGGCCCTGATCCGGCGGGTGCGCGACCGCGGCTACACCGTGCTCCTCATCGAGCACGACATGCGTCTGGTGATGGGCGTGACCGACCGGATCGTCGTGCTGGAGTTCGGCAAGAAGATCGCCGACGGCTCGCCTGCCGAGATCCGCGACAACCCGGCGGTCATCGCCGCCTACCTGGGAGTGGACGAGGATGCTTCTTGAGGTCGAGGGCCTGTGCGTCAACTACGGGCACATCGAGGCCATCCGTGACATCTCCTTCACCGTCGAGGAGGGGCAGGTCGTCACCCTGATCGGTGCCAACGGCGCCGGCAAGACGACGACGCTCAAGACGATCTCGGGACTGCGCACCGTGCGTGCCGGGTCGATCAAGTTCGAGGGCAGGGACATCACCAAGGTCCCGGCCTACGAGCGGGTCGCCCTGCGGCTGAGCCAGTCCCCGGAGGGTCGGGGCGTCTTCGTCGGCATGACCGTGCGCGAGAACCTCGACATGGGGGCCTTCGTCCGCAAGGACCGCAAGACCCCGGCCTACACCGAGGACCTCGAGCGCGTCTTCACGCTCTTCCCGCGGCTCAAGGAGCGGGAGAAGCAGATCGCCGGCACCATGTCCGGTGGCGAGCAGCAGATGCTGGCGATCGGCCGGGCGCTGATGGCCCGGCCCAAGCTGCTCCTGCTCGACGAGCCCTCGATGGGCCTGGCGCCCAAGCTGATCCAGCAGATCTTCTCGATCGTCCGCGAGATCAACAAGCAGGGCACGACGGTGCTGCTGGTCGAGCAGAACGCCGCCCAGGCGCTCAAGATCGCCGACACCGCGCACATCCTCGAGACCGGCGAGATCGTCCGCACGGGCACCGGAGCGGAGCTCGCGGGCGACGACTCGGTCAAGGCGGCCTACCTCGGCGGCGACATCTGACCTGCTGGTGACCTGCTGGTGACCTGCTGGGCGGGCGCGCGGCTCAGCGCAGCAGCACGACCAGCTGGACCAGCAGGGGTGCCGCGACCAGGCCAGGGAGCAGGTCCCCGACCGGGATCCGTCGCACCCGCAGCAGGTTGAGCCCGAGCCCCAGCAGCATCAGCCCACCCGTCGCCCCGAGGGCGGCGAGGTGGGCGTCGGGGAGCACGTCGCCGACGACGAGCCCGACGACCGTCAGCCCGCCCTGCACGACGGCGACCACGATCACGCTGGCCGCGACGCCCCAGCCGAAGGACGCGGCGAACGCGATCGCGGCGAACCCGTCGAGCGCGGCCTTGACGTAGAGCTGGTCCGCCCCGCGGCCGAGCCCGTCGTTGAGCGACCCGAGGATGGTCAGCGGTCCGACGCAGAAGACCAGCGAGGCGGTCACGAAGCCCTCGACGAAGCGCGCCCGCGCGGCGTGGGCGCCGTCGACCACGTGCTGCGGGCTGTCGGGGTCGCCGGGCCGGGTGAGCCGGTCACGGAGCCAGCCGCCGAGCCCCTCGAGCCGGTCCTCGATGCGCAGCAGCGACCCGACGATGCCCCCGAGCACGAGGCTGCCGAGCACGACGAGCACGGGTGCCTGGTCGCCCACGGCGCGTGACAGAGCCGGGTTCAGGACGTCGACGACGCTGAGGCCCGCGATGAGCAGGGTGACCAGACCGAGGCAGTCGGTGACGGTGTCACGGACCCGCTGGGGGAGGCGGTCACCGACCAGGACGCCGAGCGAGGCCCCCACCAGAACAGTGCTCACGTTGACGAGCGTGCCGGTTCCGGGAAACACTCGACTCCTCCTCTCCCCGGGGCTCTCCCGGGGGCAGGCCATCACATCACGTCTCGAGCAGGGGTTGCCGCGGGGCGTGGTGCTCGGGATCAACAGGGTGAATGATCCGCGCCCCCGCGCGGTGGTTCTGGGAGGAACACGTGACGCGCACGCCCGTCGACGTACGAGACCTGGGTCCGCAGGACGGACCCGCACTGGAGCGTCTGTGGCGCGACCTGCCGCACTCCGACGCCGCCGTGACGCGCGACCTCGCCGAGGTCGTGCTGTCCGCGCTCGAGGAGGAGCCGGGCTCCCGGGTCGTCGTGGCCGAGGTCGACGGCGAGGTCGTCGGCACGGCCTACCTCCGCCCGGGGCGGATGTCGCCGCTCGTGGGCGACCGCACCCTCCACGTCAGCCACCTCCAGGTCGACGAGAGCACGACGAGGGCCGGGGTCGGCCGGGCCCTCGTGGACGCAGCCCTGGCCCACGCCGAGCACACCGGCCTGGAGAACCTGCTGGTCGCCGGCGGGGTCAACGACCGCGAGACCAACCGCTTCCTCGCCCGCCTCGGGCTCGCGCAGGTCGCGGTCCTGCGCGGCGCCACCGTCGCGGCCCTCCGCGCACGGATGCCCCTCGAGCCGGCCGCCGCGGCCCGCTCGTCGCGCGCTCGGCAGGTGGGTCAGGTCGTGGCCGCGCGGCGCGTGCAGCGTCGCTCCCGCGTGCGCGACGCCGTCTCCTGACTGTCGGAGGCGGCGGCTAGCATCGCGGGCATGGCTGACCCAACCGGCACCGCCGGTGCGCGACCGCGACTGCTCCTCCTCGACGGCCACTCGCTGGCCTACCGCGCGTTCTTCGCGCTCCCGGTGGAGAACTTCTCGACCTCGACGGGCCAGCACACCAACGCGGTCTACGGCTTCACCTCGATGCTGATCAACGTGCTGCGCGACGAGGCGCCGACCCACGTCGCGGTCGCCTTCGACGTGTCGCGGCAGACCTTCCGCTCCGAGCAGTACTCCGACTACAAGGCCAACCGGTCCGCCTCGCCCTCGGAGTTCAACGGCCAGGTGTCGCTGGTCAAGGAGGTGCTCGACGCGCTGCGGATCCCCTACGTCGAGAAGCCCGGCTTCGAGGCCGACGACGTGATCGGCACCCTCGCGACCCAGGCGGTGGCCGAGGGGTTCGAGGTGCTCATCTGCACCGGCGACCGCGACTCGTTCCAGCTGGTCAACGAGCAGACGACCGTGATCTACCCGATGCGCGGGGTCTCGGAGATGAAGCGCATGACGCCCGAGGCGGTCGAGGAGCGCTACGGCCTCCCGCCGCAGATGTATCCCGACCTGGCCGCGATCGTGGGCGAGACCTCCGACAACCTGCCCGGTGTGCCCGGCGTCGGCCAGGGCTTCGCGTCCAAGTGGCTGATCCAGTACGGCTCCCTCGACGCGGTGATCGCCAACGCCGACAAGATCACCGGCAAGAAGGGCGAGTCGCTGCGCGAGCACCTCAGCGACGTGATGCGCAACCGCCAGCTCAACGCGCTCGTCTGCGACCTCGACCTGCCGCTCCACCCGCGTGACCTGGCCGTCCGCCCCTGGGACCGCCAGGAGGTCCACACGATCTTCGACAGCCTCGAGTTCCGCGTGCTGCGCGACCGGCTCTTCCAGACCCTGGAGTCGCCGGAGGAGATCGACGAGACCGGCTTCGACCTGGCGACGACCCGGCTGACCTCGGGCGAGGTGGCCTCGTGGCTCGACAAGCACGCCCCGGCGGGGGAGCGGGTCGGGGTGCAGGTCGTCGGCACGTGGCGGGCCGGCAGCGGCGACCTCGACGGCCTCGCGCTGGCCACCGAGGCGGGCGCGGCCTGGCTCGAGGTGGCCGACCTCGACCCGGACGCCGACGCGGCCGTGGCCGCCTGGCTGGCCGATGCCGCCCGTCCCAAGGTGCTCCACGACGCCAAGGGCCCGCTGCTGGCGCTGGCCGCCCGGGGCTGGGAGGTCGCCGGGCTCGAGCGCGACACCGCCCTGTCGGCCTACCTCGCCCGCCCCGACCAGCGGTCCTACGACCTCGCCGACCTCACGCTGCGCTACCTCAAGCGCGAGCTCAAGGTGGCTGACCAGGCCGACGACGGTCAGCTCACCCTCGACGGCCTGGGTGACACCTCGGCGGGCGACACCGCGATGCTGCAGGCCCGAGCTGTCCTCGACCTGGCCGGCGCCCTCGACGACGAGCTCGCCGACCGGGGCGGCACGCGCCTGCTCGGTGAGGTGGAGCTCCCGCTGGTCCTCGTGCTCGAGCGCATGGAGCGCACCGGCATCGCCGTCGACGTCGAGCTGCTCGAGGGGCTGGAGTCCCACTTCGCCGAGGAGGTACGCCGCGCGGCGGCTGACGCGTTCGGCGTGATCGGCAAGGAGATCAACCTCGGCTCACCCAAGCAGCTGCAGGTCGTGCTCTTCGACGAGCTCGGCATGCCCAAGACCAAGCGCACCAAGACCGGCTACACCACCGACGCCGACGCGCTCCAGGGGCTCTACGACAAGACCGAGCACCCGTTCCTGCTCCACCTGCTGCGTCACCGCGACGTCAGCCGGCTGCGGCAGACCGTGGAGGGCCTGCTCAAGACGGTCATGCCCGACGGGCGCATCCACACCACGTTCAACCAGCTGATCGCGGCGACCGGGCGCCTGTCGAGCACCGACCCCAACCTGCAGAACATCCCGGTCCGCACCGAGGAGGGCCGCCGCATCCGCGAGGCGTTCGTGGTCGGGCCCGGCTACGACACGCTGATGACCGCCGACTACAGCCAGATCGAGATGCGGATCATGGCCCACCTGTCGGAGGACGCCGGCCTGATCGAGGCCTTCCGCTCCGGCCACGACTTCCACTCCGTCACCGCCGCGCGGGTCTTCGAGGTCGACGCCACCGCGGTGACCAGCGAGATGCGGGCCAAGATCAAGGCGATGAACTACGGCCTGGCCTACGGCCTGTCCGCCTTCGGCCTCTCCCAGCAGCTCAAGATCGAGACCGGCGAGGCCCGCGGGCTCATGGACGAGTACTTCGAGACCTTCGGGGGCGTGCGCGACTACCTCGCCGGCATCGTCGACGAGGCGCGGCGCAGCGGCTACACCGAGACCATCCTCGGGCGCCGCCGCTACCTCCCCGACCTGACCAGCGACAACCGCCAGCGCCGTGAGATGGCCGAGCGCATGGCCCTCAACGCACCGATCCAGGGCTCCGCCGCCGACATCATCAAGGTCGCGATGCTCCGGGTCGACCGGGCGATCGCCGAGCAGGGCCTGCGCTCGCGCATGCTCCTCCAGGTGCACGACGAGCTGGTCTTCGAGGTCGCCCCGGGGGAGCGCGAGGCCCTCGAGGCCGTCGTACGCACGGAGATGGGGGCTGCCGCGGACCTGGCGGTCCCGCTGGAGGTCTCGGTCGGTCTCGGCAGGAGCTGGCACGAGGCTGCTCACTGACCCGTTCGTCCATCTGCGACGTCACCGTTCCGGACTATCGGACAGGGGACCCTCGACCCGGGACCAATGGGACAAATCAAGGGTCTAGACGGCACTCAGCAGTCGGGATGAGGATGTGAAGTGCGACACCGCGGACAGAACACGTTCTCCGACCCCTGACCCATCTCGCGGGGGACCTTGATCCTGACCTGCCCCACGTTTCTGGTCATTTGACCAAGTTTCGTGAGACTGTGAACCACCCGCGGACGCACCGGACGAAACGCTCCTCAATGTCGGGTTTGGGAGAGGAACTCCGGCGTCCTTATAGTTCGGGAACACATTTGGCCTGAGAGAGCAGGCAACGAGCGGCGGGAACCGCTCATTGAGAAGGGAGCGCGCATTCATGCGCAAAGAATTGTTCGTCGGGTTGACGCTCACCGTCGCCGCCCTCGTCGTCACGTGGCTCGGGGGCGTCCTCGACCTCGAGCTCGAGTCCGTCGCGCTGCTCGGCGCTGCGATGGGCGCCGTCGTCGGGCTGGTGCCCGACCGCACCGCGGGCATGCGCCTGGCCGGCTTCGTCGGCGGGTTCGTGATCGCCTGGATCGGCTTCTTCGTGAGGGCCGCCCTGCTTCCCGACACCACCGCCGGTCGTGCGGTCGCCGTCGGCCTGGTCATGCTGCTGAGCCTCGGCCTCACGCTGGCCCTGGTCGGTCGCCTGCCCCTGTGGTCGGTGCTGCTCGGAGCGGGCGCCTTCGCCGGTGCCTACGAGTTCACCTACGCCGCCGCCCCGCCGGAGATCATGGACACCTCCGTGTCCACGGCCACCACCCTGCTGTTGACCGCGGCGATCGGCTTCCTGTCCGTCGCCTGGTTCGGTCCCGAGCACGAGCACGCCGAGGAGCGCCAGCAGGCCGAGCGCCGCGGCGCCGGCAACGTGCCCCAGCAGACCTCCAGCACCCAGGACGACAACGTCGGCCTCGACACCATGATGGGCAAGAACTGATGCGCACCCCCACTTCGACCGCGAGCCGTCTCGCGGCCCTGATCGGCGCCTCCGCGGTGGTCATCACCGCCGGTGCCTTCCCCGCCGCCGCGGCCTCGGACGATGACGTCCAGGTCGTCAACACCGAGACCGTCCAGGCCTACACCGACGCCACCGGCAAGGTGAAGTCCAAGCGGATCTACGAGCAGCTCGCCCTCACCGGCAACGGTGTGGTCGACCTCGCCAACCCGATCACGACCTCCGGCCTGCGCAACCTCGACGGGTTCAACGGCTTCAAGGTCAAGGACGGCGAGCAGATGGTCGACGTCAAGGTCGACGGCAGCAAGAACCTCCGCTCCGTGAGCGACTTCAAGGGCGACCTGCCCCTGGAGATCTCCGTCGTCTACAAGCTCGACGGCAAGGAGATCAGCCCCTCGAGCCTGGTCGGCAAGAGCGGTGACCTCGAGGTCATCTACACCGTCAAGAACGTCACGGGTCGCACCGAGACGATCAGCTTCACCGACGGCAAGGGCGGCACGGTCGAGAAGGAGGCCGAGGTCATCGTCCCGTTGGTCGGCTCCCTGACCACCGGTCTCCCCTCGAACTTCCGCGACGTGAAGTCGGGCCAGGCCAACATGGCCGGCGACGGCGAGGGCGGCACCAAGCTCAGCTTCACCATGACGCTGCTCGCCCCCCTCGGCTCCGACACCGCGACCTTCGGCTACACCGCCAAGGTCACCGACGCGATCGCCCCCGACTCCAGCGTCTCGGCCCTCCCGGTCAACCCGCTGGAGAGCCCGAGCTTCAAGACCGCCGGCGACTCCTACAAGGGTGGCGCCGAGACGGGCGAGGAGCTCGCTGCCGGTGCGGCCAAGATCGACAGCAACCTGCTCAAGCTCCGTGACGGTGCGGGCGACCTGCTCGCCGGCCTGATCAAGCTGCGCAACGGCGCGCAGGACCTCCGCGACGGCCTGCAGAACGAGGCCGCGCCCGGCGCCGCCAAGCTCGCCGACGGCGCGGGTCAGCTCTCCGACGGCGCGGGCCAGCTCAAGGACGGCACCGGCCAGCTCAGCGCGGGTGCGACCAAGCTCAACGGCGGTGCGCTCAAGCTCAACGCCGGTGCGGGCCAGCTCAGCGGCGGCCTGACCCAGCTCCAGGGTGGTGCCAAGAAGCTCGACGGCGGCGCCAAGAAGCTCGACGGCGGTGCCAAGAAGCTGCAGGCCGGTGCGGGTCAGCTCGCGGACGGCTCCGGCGCGCTCGCGGCCGGCGCCTCGAAGGCGCTCGCCGGCAGCCAGCAGATCGCAGCCGGCCAGGCGGGCCTGCTCGCCGGGCTGCAGGCCCTCAAGGCAGGTGTCGAGGGGATCGACGAGTCGGTCACGGCCCAGCTCGCGGTCAGCCCCGACTACCAGCTCCTCATCGGCACTCTCTCCAAGATCGTCGCCGGCATCGGCACGCCGACCGACGCCACCCCGGCGACGCTCCTCGGCGGGCTCAACGGGCTCAACGCCGGTCTCAGCAAGCTGACCTCGTCCGAGGGCCTGCCCAAGGCCAAGGGTGGCGTCGACCAGGTCAAGGCCGGCCTCGACGACGCGGTCAAGGACGGCGGCTCCCTCGACCAGCTGATCGGTGGGCTCACGCTGCTCAACGGCTTCAGCTGCCAGACGGCCACGCAGATCCCGACGCCCGCGCTGACCGGCACCCCGCTGGCTCCGCTGGCCGGCCTGCCCGGTCCCGTGCAGTGCGCGGCCCTGACCAGCCAGCTCAAGAGCGGCGCGAGCGACTCCAAGACCAACCTGACCGCCGCCTCGGCCGGTCTCGGCCTGGTCTCCTCCGGGCTCAGCGACGCCATCGACGGCATCGACGACGAGGCTCTGCCCGGCATCGCCGCGCTCAAGAAGGCGCTGTTCAACGCCGGCTGCAGCCCGGCGCAGACCGACCCCACGGCGGCCGACTTCTGTGGCATCTCGCAGGCCATCGGGCTGGTCAAGGCCGGCGTCCCCGTCCTGGTGGACACGATCGTCAACGGGATCCAGGGCCAGCTCCTCGCCGGTCTCGGCTCGGCCAACGCGGGCTGCAACCCGACCACGTCGCTGATCTGCGCGGCGGCGGCGCTGGCTGCCGGCGGCGCGGACCTCTCGGGCGACCAGGGCCTGGGTGCGCTCTCCGAGGGCGCGGGCAAGCTCGCGGCCGGTCTGACCGAGCTCCAGGGCGGTGCGGACCAGCTCTCGGCCGGCACGGGCCAGCTCAGTGGCGGGACCGGTGACCTGGTCGCCGGTGCCGGCAAGCTCAAGGCCGGTGCGGGCAAGCTCGCCGACGGCACCAGCCAGCTGGCCGGTGGCACGGGCGACCTGGTCGACGGCGCCAGCAAGCTGGACGACGGTGCGGGCAAGCTCGCCGACGGCACCAGCCAGCTGGACGACGGTGCGACCAAGCTCGCCGACGGCCTCTCCGCTGCCGCGGGTGGCTCGGGTCAGCTGGCCGACGGCCTCGTCACCGCAGCCGGTGGCGCGCCCAAGATCGTCGACGGCGCGGGCCGCCTCTCCACGGAGGGCACGTCCAAGCTGGTCGAGGCCGGTCAGGACACGGCCCAGACCTACGGCGAGCAGTACGCCCTGATGGTGGCCGGCGCCAAGCGGGCCCAGAACGAGAAGATGGTCGTCGGCGCTCCGGCGGACGCGGCCGGTCTCGCGGCGTACAGCTTCGAGATCAAGGGTGAGAACGGCGAGGGCGGACGCAACGTCGCGCGCGCGCTGGCCGGTCTGGCCCTGCTCGGCGCGGGTGGTGCGGTCTTCGCGCTGCGTCGCCGCCTCGTCTGAGCGACTGAGTGACCTGCGGCCTCCGGGTCGCAGCACGACACGAGGGTGTCGGTCCCTGCGGGGGCCGGCACCCTCGTCGCGTTGCGCCCCCGGGTCCGACTGCCGCGGTGCTGTCCCCGCGTCAGTCGGTACGCCGCGCAGCGGCCGGGGTGGGTACGCCGCGCAGCGGCCGGGGGGCGCTGGTGGCTCAGGGGGTCTCGGTGACGGAGGTGGGCTCTCGGTGGCGGCGGTGGGCGGTCTGGCTGAGGAGCACCAGGACACCGAGCACGACGACGTGGACGGCGGCGACGACCTCGAGCAGGTGGTCGACGGTGTGGGCCGGCTGGGCGGCGACCACGAGGGCCACGAGGCCGAGCCAGATGACCCCCACCGAGCGGCGGGACTGGCGGGCGACGGTGCTGTAGACCATGAGCTGCTCCATCGCCCAGAGCGTGCCGACGGCGGCGAAGATCCAGATCGAGGGCTCGAGGTCGGAGTACTCCGGACCGCCGACGAACACCACGGCGAGCGAGCGGAGCACCGCCGCGCCCGCGGTCGCGGCGAGCCCCATCGCGAGGACGACCCCGAGGGCCGAGAGCTCCATCCGGCGGCGCACCTCGGGGTCGGTCATGGTCGGGAACGCGATGATCGCGACGAACTGCGGCAGGAAGAGCACCGCCTTGGCGAGGATCAGGCCGCCGGCGTACAACCCGCTGTCGTGCGGGGAGAAGAGGATGCGCGCCAGGATCACGTCGGTGTTGGTCAGGGCGAAGAACGCCAGCAGCGCGTGGGAGTTGTGCGCGACCTCGGCGAGCACGCCGCTCGCGGGCTCCTCCTCGACGCCCTCGGGCTCCTCGACGGCGGGCGCGAGGACCCGGCTGCGCAGCGCCAGCCAGCCGATCACCACGGGCACGACGTTGCCGACGGTCACGCCGACCATCGCCCCGGTGACGTCCTCGCGCCAGACCATGCCGCCGAGCCCGAAGACCACCCGGCCCATCCCGACGGAGACGTAGACCGCGGCGAGGGGGTACCAGCGGCGCTCGCCCTGCAGCAGTCCCGCCTGCGCCCCCAGCAGCGTCAGGGGCAGGCAGGAGGTGGCCAGGAGCAGGGCGGCGGCGTAGCCGCCCATCGGACCACCGGGCTTGAGCAGGCCGACCACGAGCGGGGAGGCGACCAGCGCGATGGCGACCAGGGCTGAGGCCGCCTTCCACGAGGCGCGGAGCACGTCGCGCTCGGTCTCGGCGAGGCGGTGGGGGTGCGTCGAGACGCGACGGGCGGCGGTCGCCTGGAGCCCGAGCTGGACGACCGCGGTGACGAGCATGAGGCCCATCAGCGCCGCCAGGGCGCCGTACTCCTGCGGCCCGAGGACGCGAGCGGCGAGCAGGGTGAAGCCGTAGGTGCCGACGTTCATCACGCCCATGCCGATGGCGATGATGCCGCTCCCGGTGAGCCAGGCGGGCAGACGGGGGCGGCGCTCTGACATCACCCCACGAGACTAGGAGAGCGGTGCTCAGGGACCGAGCAGCCGCGCCACGACGATCGCCGTGCCGGGGATGAGCCGCCCGCGCAGGGGGCCCCAGCCGCCCCAGATGCGGTCGAGGCCCTCGGGCCACTGCGGCTCGTGGAGCGCGGTGACCGCGAGCCCCGCGCCCCAGAGCAGGTCGACCCAGTCGCCGAGCGTGCGGTGGTGCTCGACGTAGCGCGGCCGGCCCTCCTCGTCCTCCTCGACGTAGGGCGTGCGGTCCCAGTAGGAGCTGGTGATCGTCATCCCCTCGGGACCGGCGTCGTCCGGCATCGACCAGCGGATCGGGTGGGTCACCGAGAAGGCGAAGGTGCCGCGCGGGCGCAGGACGCGGGCGACCTCGCCGACCATCACCTCGCCGTCGGCCACGAACTGCAGCGCGCCGAAGGAGGAGAAGACGATGTCGAAGGAGCCGTCGGAGAAGGGGAGCGCGGTCGCGGTCCCGCAGACGGTGGGTACGACGACCCCGGTCGCGTCGTCGAGCCGGCGGGAGTGCTGCAGCTGGCGCTCGGACAGGTCGAGCCCGACCACCCGGGCGCCCTGCGTGGCGAGCCACCTCGAGCACTGCCCGGCGCCGCAGCCGACCTCGAGCACCCGCTGCCCGGCGAGGCCGGCCGGGTCCCCGAGCACCCGCAGGTCGCGCTCCTGGTGGCCCTCGGGTCCCCACACGAACCCGACGTCACCGAGGAAGTCGCCGTGGGTGGCCTGGTACTCGTCGGCGTAGGCGTCCCAGTCGACGCGGTTGGCGCGTCGGGAGCCCTCCTCGTCGACGGGGCGGCGGACGGGGTGGACGCCATCGGGCATCGAGGTCACAGGGCATTGATACCGCCTCGGACCTCATCCGGCGTCAGTTGGACCACGCGCCGGGTGCGCCGGTAGAGTGTCGAGAGCGTGTGCGGTCCGCTTGAGTCTCAGACCGACGAATCTCTCGCTCGCCTCCCTCCTGGATGTGAAACAGGTCCGTGCACGATTCACCACGACATCTATCCACGAAAAGGTTCCATCCTTTTATGACGATCACCCCCACCATGTCCGACGCACCGCAGGTCGCGGTCAACGACATCGGCTCGATGGAAGAGCTCCTCGCCGCCATCGACAGCACCATCAAGAACTTCAATGACGGCGACATCGTCGAGGGCACCATCGTCAAGGTGGACCGCGACGAGGTCCTCCTCGACATCGGCTACAAGACCGAGGGCGTCATCCCGAGCCGCGAGCTCTCCATCAAGCACGACGTCGACCCCTCCGAGGTCGTCGCAGTCGGCGACCACGTCGAGGCCCTGGTTCTCCAGAAGGAGGACAAGGAGGGTCGGCTGATCCTGTCCAAGAAGCGCGCCCAGTACGAGCGCGCCTGGGGCACGATCGAGAAGGTCAAGGAGGAGGACGGCGTCGTCACCGGCACCGTCATCGAGGTGGTCCGTGGTGGCCTCATCCTCGACATCGGTCTCCGTGGCTTCCTCCCCGCGTCGCTGGTCGAGATGCGCCGCGTGCGCGACCTGCAGCCCTACGTCGGCAAGGAGCTCGAGGCCAAGATCATCGAGCTGGACAAGAACCGCAACAACGTGGTCCTGTCCCGCCGTGCCTGGCTCGAGCAGACCCAGAGCGAGGTCCGTCAGGGCTTCCTGACCCAGCTGCAGAAGGGTCAGATCCGCAAGGGTGTCGTCTCCTCGATCGTCAACTTCGGTGCGTTCGTGGACCTCGGCGGCGTCGACGGTCTCGTCCACGTCTCCGAGCTGTCGTGGAAGCACATCGACCACCCGAGCGAGGTCGTCACCGTCGGCGACGAGGTCACCGTCGAGGTGCTCGACGTCGACATGGACCGCGAGCGTGTCTCCCTGTCGCTGAAGGCGACGCAGGAGGACCCGTGGCAGCACTTCGCCCGCACCCACCAGATCGGCCAGATCGTGCCGGGCAAGGTCACCAAGCTGGTGCCCTTCGGCTCGTTCGTCCGCGTCGAGGAGGGCATCGAGGGCCTGGTGCACATCTCCGAGCTCGCCGAGCGTCACGTCGAGATCCCCGAGCAGGTCGTCCAGGTCAACGACGACGTCATGGTCAAGATCATCGACATCGACCTCGAGCGTCGCCGGATCTCGCTGTCGCTCAAGCAGGCCAACGAGACCGCGACCGCCAGCGACGTGGAGGAGTTCGACCCGACCCTCTACGGCATGACGGCCTCCTACGACGCCGAGGGGAACTACATCTACCCCGAGGGCTTCGACCCGGAGACCAACGACTGGCTCGAGGGCTACGACGAGCAGCGCGCCGCCTGGGAGAAGCAGTACGCCGAGGCGCACGCCCGCTGGGAGGCTCACGTCAAGCAGCAGGAGGAGGCCAAGAAGGCCGAGATCGAGGCCGGCGAGGCCACCTCGTACTCCTCCTCGGAGGCTGCCGAGGGCGAGGGTTCCCTCGCCAGCGACGAGGCCCTGCAGGCCCTGCGCGACAAGCTCACCGGCGGCAACGCCTGAGCTGCTCCACACAGCTGAACCGCACGAGGGCGGTCACCCCACCGGGGTGGCCGCCCTCGG
This sequence comes from uncultured Nocardioidaceae bacterium, assembly GCA_964557235.1. GTDB lineage: Bacteria > Actinomycetota > Actinomycetes > Propionibacteriales > Nocardioidaceae > Marmoricola_A. The sequence continues at coordinate 320 of CAZKZQ010000045.1, read as the reverse complement.
GCGTTCTGAGAGCTCCTGGCTCAGAGGCGGGGGAAGAGCCTGCCCGAGTGCTCGCCGGGCTCGAACACCTGTGAGGCCGGTCCGACGATGAGCGGGTCCGGCCGGCCGACGACCTCGTGGTCCTTGGCGGGGTAGTCGAACGAGGCGAGGATGAAGCGCATCGCCTCGAGCCGTGCGCGCTTCTTGTCGTTGGACTTGATCACCGTCCAGGGCGCGTCGCCGGTGTCGGTGTAGAAGAACATCGACTCCTTGGCGTCGGTGTAGGCGTCCCACTTGTCCCGGCTGGCGAGGTCGGTCGGGGAGAGCTTCCACTGCTTGAC